>CP119311.1:3678124-3984634 GCA_029202545.1 Candidatus Pseudobacter hemicellulosilyticus | reverse complement strand
CACACCTGGTCCAATTACATGAACTACAACCCGGAGGTAAGCAACTATGAAGGACCGCTGACCGGTGGCGTGGACTATGGCAGCTACCCGCTGGCCAAAACTGTGACATTTGGTATCAATATTGGCTTCTAAGGTTAAACCTGAAAATTGACATCCCATGACATTCAATCACCGATATTTATACAAGGCGGTTTTCATTGTATTGATGCTGTCTTCCTGCGGCAAAGACTTCATTGATCTGAAGCCCGTTTCCAGCGCCACTTCAGGCAATTTTTACCAGACGGAAGAAGATTTCCTGAACGCCATCAATGGCGCCTACAATTCACTCCGGGCCGGAGGTAATTACGGCGGGGACAGTTATGTCTTCGGAGAGGTAAGATCGGATAATTCCATACCGGTAGCTTCCGGTTCTATAACGGACCAGGATGAGTTTGACCGGTTCTATATCCGCACCACCAATCCATTCATCAACAACCGGTGGAGCAATAGCTACTCGGCCATTGCGCGATGCAACGCCATATTGGGCCGCATTGAGCCCATCCCCATGAACCAGGGCCTGAAGGACCGTATTACCGCCGAAGCCAAATTCCTGCGCGCACTGTATTTCTTCAACCTTGTTCGCAGTTTCGGGGATGTGCCGCTGGTATTAAAAGAGATCAACAACCCGGATGAAGGGTATGAATATGGCCGCAACCCGAAAGCGGACGTGTATGCCCAGATCGAAAAAGACCTCCGGGAAGCCGCCGATGTGCTGCCGGTCAGTTATACGGGCGCGAATGTCGGTCGCGCCACCAAAGGCGCTGCCATGGCCATGCTGGGCCGGATCCTGCTGACGCAGAAAAAATTTCCGGCGGCAGCGGAACAGCTGTCGGCTGTGATAGGACTGAATAAATACGACCTGGTACCCGAGTACGCAGACTTCTTCAAAGTAAAGAACAAGAACAATGTAGAAGCTATCTTCGACGTACAATATAAATCCGGCGGCATCGGGCAGGGCAACTCCTGGCCCAATTCCTTTGCACCGCAGAATTCCGGCAATTCCGTGATGATGTTCGGGGGCGGCGGCAACAATACCCCTTCAGACGACCTGGTCAATGACTACGAGGCTGGAGACAAACGCAAAGATGCCACTGTAGCCACTTCTTATGTGAATGCCAGTGGCGCTATTATTCCCGGCAATTTTGTGAAGAAGTATTACGATGTTCCTACCACCAATAATGATAATGGCAATAATATCCCCATTATCCGCTATGCGGATGTGCTGCTCATGTATGCGGAATGTCTGAATGAAGCAGGATACCTGGCCGATGGCGAAGCTTTCGATCTGCTGAATGAAGTCCGTGAACGCGCCGGCCTGGATCCGCTCAGCTCCGCGGAACTGCCCGACCAGGGTGCTTTCCGGCTGGCCATGGAGCATGAAAGACGGGTTGAGTTTGCCTTTGAGAACCTGCGCTGGTATGACCTGGTAAGGACCGACAGGGCCATCACCGTGATGAATGCGAAGGCTGCTGAGATCAACCTGGTGAATGCCGTAACGCAGCAGAATCTCGTGTTCCCGATCCCGCAGAGCCAGATAGAGATCAACCAATCAAAGATCACCCAGAACGAGGGTTCCAATTGATCTTATATAGTATTGACAATGCGGCCTTATACGGGTCGCATTGTCAATACCTGCTGATGCCCATCCAGCTGCTTCCGGTATACTTGACAGTGATAGCGCCTCGGGTAGCAAGGCTGTTGGATTCATTGGTGTCCAGGCCGGATAACAGCACAGTATTGGAACTGCTCAAATTCTTAATGGTTATTTCCCTGTCCAGGGTGCCGGCAGGCAAGGTAATGGTTGCCTGCCCCGTACTGTAATTCACAAATACCACGTCAACATTAGCCGGAACAGTATAGCTGGCGCCGGCAACAGTGATACTTACGCGGCTGCCGGCCGGTTTCCAGGCAGTCATTTTGACTATATTGCCGCTGGCGTCAATGGCCAGGGGCTTGTAGGTAGCGGTATCTGATTTGGAGAGGATATTGGGCAGGGCCAACGTATCTTTTAAAAGTGTTTTTCCTTTTTCCACTTCCAGGGCCCTGTAATTGTTGACAGTAACCAGTTCCTGATCAATATATAATCCCCGGGCAATGCCAACTCCCTGATCTCCATGATTGATTATCCCGGCAAGCCGGACAGAGTTGTATTCTGCATTACCCGCCGCAGTCAATAACTGACCACTTATGACCAGGGCGTTAACAGTACCTGTAACAGGCTTTGCACTTCCGGTATTGATTGTCAATGCAGTCATACCGGCGGCAATAGTGCCCGTAGTCCTGATCCCCCCGTAGCGGCCAAAGGTGATACGTCCCCTGACAGGCGCAGCGGCATACAAGGAGATACCACCTTCTTCTTTCGTAACCGTATCATAAATATGCAAGCCGTAATAGCCCATCTGATGGAGCATGGCATTGTTTGCAATGGTCAGTCTCGGGGTATTGTTGGTCCGGAAGACCAGGCCAACATTATCTGTAGTGCCGATAAAGTTATTGGCTTGAGTAGTACCGCCATTTCCCTTGACAGACCACCAGTTCCCGGTGCCGCGGATCAGGAAGGTATCATACCCCATCACCAGCATGGAATCATTCAGCTGTAGGGGCTTTCTGAACTCAGTCCTGCCATTGCCTTTGTTGAACAAAAAGCCGTTTACCTGCTGGGTGCGGTTTTCAAGGATCAGCTCTGCCGTATCACAGCTGTTGGTGATCTTTACGCTATCGGCTTTGAGCGTGTAAACATAAGGTTGCTGTGCATGCAGGATAGTAAATACACAGAGCAGGGTAAGGGAAAGGGATATCTTTTTCATATACAGTTTGACAGGGTTATTGTACAAAAGCGACTATTGGTATTCAAGGATATTATAAGCTTAGTATTTACTGATCCCTACCCAGGCATCGCCGGTATATTTCACAGTAATGGTGCCATGCGTACCTATGCTTCCGGTTTCACTGGCGTCCAGTCCGGATAAGACAACCGTATTGGCATTGCTCAGGTTCTTGATGGTTATTTCCCGATCCAGGGTACCTATAGGTAAAGTAATGGTAGCCTGACCGGCAGCATAATTGACCAGCACTACATCAATATCCGCAGGGATGGAGTAACTGCTGCCTGTTACGGAAGCGCTTTTCCGGTTGACCGTTGTATTCCAGGCCGTCATTTTATAGAAGTTACCGGCAGCGTCTGCTGCAACGGGCTTATAGCTGGCCGTATCTGATTTTGCAATGCCAGTTGAAAGGGTAAGCGTATCCTTCAACACAGTTTTTCCTCTTGCCACTTCCAGGGCATGATAGTGATTAGCATTGTTGATTGTCTCATTCAGGTACAAACCACGCACAATACCCGTTCCCTGGGCCCCCTGGTCTATAGAACCGGAGATCAGGAAAGCAGTATAATTGCCATCCCCTGCCGTATCCAGCAATTGCCCGGTTATATTCAGGCCGTTCATACTTCCGGAGGAAGCCTGCGCATTGCTGGTACCCAGCGGAAAAATTGTTCCTGCCGTAGTTACAGTATCTGTGGTGGTGATAATTCCTGTTGCGCCAAAAGTGATCTCAGTGGAAGCAGCACTGGAAGAAGTCAGGGATATAGCGCCTGTTGGCATGTGCATCCCGGTGGCCGTCAGCTGAAAGGGTCTCGCATCTCTGGCGAAACCCAGTTTCGGCATATTGTTGGCCCTGACAGTGAACCCCACATTATTGAAGGTACCTAAAAAATCATTGGCGGGGTCAGTGCCGGCATTTCCGCTGACTGTCCATAGCCTGGCACTACCCCTTATCAGGAAGGTATCATTACCAATGACCAGGGTTGAATCATTCAATTGAGAAGGTCTTTTGAAAATTGTCCGCCCCCGGCCTTTGTTCAATAAAAAACCGGGAATATCCTTCGTATTGTTCTCCAGGATCAGCTCAGCAATGCCAGGGCTGTTGGTAATCTTTACACTGTCGGCTTTGATGGTATAAACGGAAGGATGCTGGGCATGGAGCGTGCTGGTCAGGCATAAAAGAATAAGGGGAAAGAAGATCTTTTTCATATACGGTTTTAACAGGGGTATGATAAAAACAGTATTAACAGGTTAAGGTGCAACAAGTATTTGCTTAACCGCAATCTATGAATAAAACATATGGTCAGTAAATTTTATAGCAACTATTTATACAATTTCATGCGCATGAAAGCCTCAGGATTAACCACTTACAAAACATCCGCCGCGCAATTTCGCTGGTAACTGTGTTGTTTTGAGCGGTAAGTGTGCAGTTTTGGCTGGTAACTGTGTAAACAATGCAGCCTGCCCCTGTAAAAAAAATGGCCGGTGATCAACCACCGGCCATTCTCTTTTTACCTGCCTCCCGGCTCCGGGAGTTCCCAGCAGGAATGGGAGGGAAGGCCGGCCTTTTCCGGCCCGTACGGCATCAGCATGGTTTCTGTACTGAAAGCCCGGGCAGTGCCGGCGGCGCCGCTGTCTGCTGCACCGCCTTTCTGGCTGGCTAATGCCGCCTGCAACTGTTCCTGGATCTCCGCCAGGTGCAGGCTGGTCATTTTGTCTTTGATGAAAGGCCTTGCCGCTTTCACTTCTTTCAGTATTTCCCGGGCATGTGCTTTCAAAATGCCGTTCAGGTCACTGCGAATAGCCATCTCAAAGTCATATTCTTTTCGCTGTGACTGGGGATCTGTTCCCGGCGCAGGCCGGAAAAGAAGCGGCAGCAGTTGCTGGACATACATTTTCTGCAGGTTACGCCGGTAAACAGTTATCGGTTTATGGGCAGACAATTCTTTCCATATCCCCTGCTTCAACGACAACAGATGCTCTTCCAGCGTATATCCTTTACCGCTTGCTTCCGCCAGCAGGATGGAATTCATACTATAAGGTTGCAGGACCAGTTTCAGGAATTCATTCTGTACACTGCCAATAGTCCGCAGGGGAACCACATCATACAAAGCGGCAACAGGTGCCTCCACCAGCCATTGCGGCGTGGTAAACAATTCATCCAGCAGGAACCTGACCGCCGCCCGCTGTTTTTCCGGTTCTACGATCTCCATGATAGGTCCTTTTTCCCGTGTCAGCCGATCATGGACATACCGGCTACCAATATAATAGGCCGCATGGTACAGGTATCGCCTGTACTGCGTCAGCAGCTGTCTGAACATGAGGGTGGCGTCATTGCAATTCTGGTCCGGATCAGTAGTATCTTTCAGCCATTCAGGAAAATACGGCATTATTCTTTGCAGGTTTTTGATCCCATATCGGTTGGCAGTCATCTGGTCATCACCCAGGTCCTCCGTCTGTATCCGGGGATCACCCAATCCGTCATAGGCGTACCAGAGCCGCCTGTCGGCTTTTATTTTGCTGCCGGCCAGGTGGGCCATCACCACCTGCTCATCATTGGCCGACATCCCTTCGCCCAGCCAGCGATAGCCCCATTCAATGGCCCATTCATCATAGGGACCAATAACAGGAATAAGGCTCGCCAGCGGGATACTGTCTTCCGGCTGCGCCACATAATTAAACCGGGCATAGTCCATGATGGAAGGGGTATGACTGTTCTGCTGCAGCCATTGTTTATCGCGCAGGTTCTTCACAGGAATGGTATTACTGGCGCCCATATTGTGCAACAGCCCCAGGGTATGGCCCACTTCATGGGAACATACATAACGGATCAGCTTACCCATCAGGGTATCATCCAGGTTCCTTTTGCGGGCTGCAGGATCTACCGCTCCGGCCTGCACAAAATACCAGCTGTGCAGGATCTCGGTCAGGTTATGGTACCAGTTGATATGGCTTTCCAGTATTTCACCGGAACGGGGATCGGACACATTGGGGCCGCTTGCATTGGCGATCCGGGAAGCTTTGTATACAATGGCGCTATGCCTTGCATCGTTAAGGCTCCAGGTGCTGTCATTGACCGGGGCTTCCAGCGCATAGATGGCATTTTTAAAGCCGGCTTTCTCGAAAGCTTTCTGCCAGTCGTTCACCCCCTGTATCAGGTAGGGCACCCATTTCCTGGGTGTTGCGGGATCAATATAAAAAACGATCGGTTTGCGGGGCTCCACCAGCTCTCCGCGTTTGTATCGCTCCACATCGGCTGCTTTGGGCTCCAGCCGCCAGCGGTTGACTATCCCAATCCACTCTGAGCCATTTCTTTTTCTTCCGTAATCATTGTAGGCATCACCAAAAAGACCAACGCGGCGATCAAAATACCGGATCTTCATTACCTGGGCCGGCAACAGCACCAGGGAACTGTTCAGCGTATAGGTATGCAGGTAACCACTGTAATTCCCGGAGGGAAAGGTTTTCACCACAGCTATCTCTACATTGCCCGGATAACTGGTGATAGCTTCCACATAGGATTTATCATTTTCCTGTGCCCCCAGGTTGAAGCGCCTTGTCCATACCTTATCGAAAAAGACAATATCCTGCTGGCCATTGACGTATTCCCCTATTTCAATCACCGTAGCGGCAGAGTCCGGCGTATAGGCAAGGATAGGAAAAGCTGCCACCACCGGTTGTACATTGGAGGCCTTCACCGCGCGGGCCATATCCCCCGGCGCACCCTCGGCAGCCCTTTCAGAAAAACTCATTTTCCGGATGAACAGCTGCCGGTTCACCGCTTTGGAGAACCGGATCACTTTTTCATTCAGCCAGTCGCCCCCATATCCCTCCATATCCCCCACAGGCCGGACACCGGCAGCCGCTTCCACTATGCGGGTAACTATCAGCATATCCCTGTCCAGCAGGGAATCGGGGATCTCCAGGTAAAACTTATTCTCCACTTTATGTACGGTCAGCAGTCCTTTTTGGGTAACAGCCTTTGTTGTGATCAGCTCTTTATACGGCTTGATGATAGTGGTCTTTTTTGCGGCACTGTCCTGCGGTGCGTTTGCTTTTTTTGCGGCGCTATCCTGCTGCGCCATCAATACAAAGGGACATAGCAAGGCCAGGATAATAGTCATTATCTTATACATGTTCAACTGAATTTTTAGTGATTGTTATCGTTTATTCTGTTCCATTCCGGAATAATTGATGATCTCCTGTGGTATCAGCATCACCCAGCGGGGATCGCCCGGGGGCAGGGTGTAGGTAATATTGTCCACCTTCCTGGTCAGGGTTATATTGGCGCCTTCCAGGTTGAGCCGCCGGAGATCAGACCAGCGGAGGTTCCTGTACAGCAATTCCTTTCTTCTTTCCCGGAGGATAATGGCCAGTGCGGTGCCCGGGTCTGCCGCTTCAAAAGGAACAAAGCTGCCATCATTTTTCCACCGGTTAACCATCAGGGTATTGAGGTCTGCCATGGCTGCTGTCAGCCTGCCTGCACGGGCATGGCATTCCGAGCGGATCAGCAGGAGCTCATCCACCGCCAGTCCGGCGAATATGATGTTCTCCCTGAAATCCCCGTCATAGCTGCCACGGAAAAAATAACCGCCATCAGGCGCTTCCCGGAAGAATACTGTTTTGCGCAGGTCATTGTCATCATAGGAAGCATAGAGTACGGAATCCACTTTGGCGGCGGAAGGATAAACAATGGCCGGCGTAAAGAATCCCCGCGCATAAAAGATGGTTTCCCTGTTGAATCGTTTGATGGGAGGCGTGCCCACAGGCACCAGGGTATTGAAGTCCATCAGGGCGGACTGGTCCTGCAGGCAGGAATCGGCATAGAGGCCGGCATTCACATAGTCCCGCATGGATAAATAAACGCGGGCCAGTGCGCCATAGGCGGTAAAGCGGGTAGGTCTAATCAGCACATCGGTTCTGGGAGGCAGCAAAGGGATGGCTGTTTTCAGGTCGTTCACCAGCTGGTCATAGGTTTGCTGAACGGTGGACCTGACTGAAGTTTCCTCAATACCGGTAGTGGTCTTCAGTACAATGCCCGGACCAGCAAGGGTGGCCGCATCATAAGGGTGGCAGTAAAGTTGCGCAAGATCCCAGAAGCTGAAACTGCGGTGGAACAGGGCCGAGCCCTTCAACCGGTCCCATTCAGTCCTATTCGCTGCCGTAAAGCCGATCCTGTCCAGGTTCTCCAGGACCAGGTTGGCATAGAGTACAGGGAACTGGTAATACAGCTTCCAGGTGCTCAGCGTATTGGCCTGCGCACCCCAGACATAGACAGGCCGGTCAAGGTCCGTGGCTGCCAGATACGCCTCTGTAGAGACATAATAATTATCTGCGTTGGCCTCCAACTGTGCCGAATAGCGCATATTGATGGCATTTTCATTGTTGAGCAATGACTCCACCTCTTCAAGGGTAGTAGGAATGACCAGTGCTTTCCGCGGCTTCTTGTCCAGGTATTTCTGGCAGGAGCCCAGGGCCAGGGACAGCAGACAGAGGATGAAATAATAGTTCCTGTACATATAGCAGAAGGTGTTGAATTAAAAATTAATGTTGATACCACCCGTCCATATACGCGGCACAGGTGCTGAGGAGACATTGGCATGGCCACCGGTAAAATCAGGATCGTAGGGGCCGCTATCCGCTTTCCACAGGATCATATTCAGCTGGTTGACATACACAAATAGCTGGACGCTGCTGAATGGCAGCCTGGAGAACTGCTGTTTACCGATGGTGTAGTCCAGGCGCAGGTCCTGCAGCCGGATATTGTCTCCCCGCCCTACCTGGGCCGAGGAAAATTCATACACCATGTCCCGGTAAGCATCAGCAGGATAGGTCATGGAAGGAATGGTAGTATGCAATTCATCCCCGGGTTGCTGCCAGCGACGATCAAAATCCGCATGTCCCGTCCAGGCGTAGAACAGGTTGTTATAGCTGATGGTAGGACGCCGGTAATAGTATTTCAGCCGGTAAGTAATATTGAACGACAGGCTCAGCTGCTTAAACGAAAAGGTATTGCCCAGGTATCCGGTATACAGGGGAATACTGGACCCATGCAGCTGCTGATTTTGTATACTGTCAAGGATCAGTCCATAATAATCCTTGCTGACGGCCTTACCCAGGTAAGCCTGCGGATCGCCGGTCTGGGGATCAAGTCCTGCAAACCGGAAGCTGTACAGGCCAAAAGCAATATTCCCGGTAATAGCATTCAATCCATGACTCAGGAAAGTACTCATACCCAGCTGCCTGTTGTACACATTTGTAACAACGGTCCTGGCATAGCTCAGCCCAAAGCGGCTGCTCCATTCAAAGGGACCGGTAATATTCCGGCTTTGCAGGGCCAGTTCCCACCCACTGGCTTTCAGGCTGGCAGCATTCACATCGTAGGTATCCCGGCCCGAGGTAGGATCAACAGGGAATGGCGCTATCACATCCGTTGAATTTTTCCGGAATACATCCAGGGAAACGGTCAGCCTGGACTGCAGAAAGCTCATGTCAAGGCCGGCATTCATCATGGCCACCTGTTCCCAGCGCAGGTTGGGATTGGAAGCCGTGCCTCCGCTGGAATAACGCAGACCAGTAACTGCTGTATTGGAAGGGGCAAAATAAATAGTAGGGGTCCCCGATAAACTATTGTTCACATTGCCCATATAACCATAAGCCGCTTTCAGCTTGAGAGAAGGCATCCAGGCAAGCTGGTAGAAATTTTCAGTGGAGATATTCCAGCTCCCCCCCACAGACCAGAGCGGCTTCCAGCGGTTGTTGGTAGCCACGCCCAGGATATTGGCCCCATCCCGCCTGGCGCTTCCATAAATGGTATACCGGTTGCGGAAAGTGTAGGAGATATTGCCCAGTACGGCCACCAGCCTTGTCAGCATGCCCTCATCATTTACCCCGGCAGCATCCGGCAGCCTGCCGGAACCATACAGGTTGCCATAGGTGGGGTACAGCAGCCCGTAATTGAGGCCGGTAGCATAGGAGGACAGTTTTTCATCAAACCCCAGCAGCCGGCTGTTGCTGCCACCGGTAACGCTTTCAGTCACCTCTCCCGCCAGCAGGGCCGTCAGCTGGTGATCTCTTCCCCAGTTCTTGTTAACAGCCAGCTGGCCACGCCAGTTATCCGTACGCTGCCTGTCGTTGTTCAGTTCCAGTATGCCGCCCAGGGGAAAGATGCGGGTAACAATATTGCCATTGATCTGGGTAAACCTGTTGATCTGGTCCCTGGCCGCATAACTCTCCAGGCTGTAATGATTCCGTTTTTCACCCAGCTGCTCCAGGTTCTGATAAAGCAACTCAGCCCTGAGCCAGGGAAAGATCCGGTAAGATGCCCGCAGGTTCAGGCGCAGCAGGCGGGTCTTTACGGTATTGTCCGCCAGGCGGATCTCATCCAGGGGACGGTAATGCCAGTCCAGCAGCCGGCCTCCTCCCGCAGTATCCGCATACCCCATCCTGAACAGGCGGGGAACGGCCAGTGCATTGCCTTCCGCATCCGCCAGCTGCGTATAGGGATAAGGATTGATCAGGTCTATATTAGTGGCTTTATTGGTACTCCTGCTGAGGTGAACACCTGCTTCCACATCCAGGTTTTTAACAGGATGAAAGGCCAGCACTGAATTCAGGGTATATTGTTCACTGCCTTTACTGCCCCTGATGTCCGGAAGGGCCCGGTTATAACCGGCAGAGAACTGGTAGGTAAGCTGTGCGTTGCCACCACTGGCATTCAGGTAATGCTGCTGTGTAGAAGCTTCTTTATACACGTACCTGTCCAGTTCTTTGCGCAGGTCCTGCTGTTTCAATAATGCAATGGCCGCATCCGCTTCTTCCGCTGTAATGGTTCCCGCCTGTTTTTTGGCCAGCAGTTCTACCACCGGGGAGATCACCGGCCGGTTGGTAACATTGTTCAGGTTGGCCGTGTAAAATCCTTTCCCGAATAGCATTTGCTCCACATCTATCTCATCCGCAATGCTCATCCGGGGTATGGCAAAAAGATCAGGCTTTTCCTGCAGGATCATATTGGCTGAATAGGATACCTGCAGCGGCTGCTGTCTGCCTTTTTTGGTGGTGATAACGATCACGCCATTGCCCGCCATGGTTCCCCAGATAGAGGCCGCAGCCGCATCTTTCAGCACCGTGATGCTTTCCACATCATTGGGATTAATGGTATTGATATCTCCTTTATACGGGAAATCATCCACTATGATCAGCGGGTTATAGGAAGTATACCCCAGGGTGCTGAGCCCCCTGATCTGCATGGGGGCCGAGCCCTTGTTGTTGAAAGCCAGTCCGGTTACCGTCCCCTCCAGCCGGTCCAGGATGGTGGTCCCCACCCTTCGGGCATAGGCCGTACTATCCAGCTTGCTGTAAGCGCCCACAAAGCGTTCCCGGCTGAGCTGCTGGTAACCGGTGTTCACGGTTACCTCAAACTCATCCAGCCGGGTGGCCAAAGGTTTCAGCACTATAGGCAGGTTGCCTGGGGCCAGCAGGGCTTCGGTAAGGATCAGCGACCGCCCCTCATACCCAACAAAGGAGACCAGCAGCTGCTCGCCGGCCTTTACTTCCAGGATGATGAAGCCATTGCCATCCGTTACGCCCGACTGCCGGCCGTTCCTCAGTGCAACGGTAGCGCCAACAAGCGGATTACCCAGGGAATCCGATACCCGGATCCTGATGGGTGGCGCATACAGGGATAGCAGCCTGTCCGGCTGCTGCAGGCCTTCGTGTAGACCGGCTGTTACAGCCGGCTCCTTCGGCGAAAGGAAAATTGTTTTGTCGCGGATAGCATACCGGAAAGGCTGGTTGCGGACCAGCAGGTCCAGGAAATCCCGCAGCGGCATATCCCTGACAGCAAGGGAATAGGTGGGCGTGCCGGGAACATCCGCCTTATTGCGGATGACCACATACCCGGTCTGCTGCCGGATAGCCAGGATCACCTGCTTCAGGGAAAGCTCCTTACCGGAAAGGGTTACATTTTGCGATACCCCCGCAGCATGGACAGAACAGAGTGAAACGACGAGCAGTACAACAATCCATTTCACGATTAACAGTGTTTTGGTGAGGGTACTACATCGGGTAAATGCAGTACAATTTTTCTCATACATTTGTACAAGTTTTGGTTGTTAAGAAATTGAGTAAGCGCTCATTTCAGTCAACTGAACAATTCGCCGGAAGCGGGCTCAATCGCTTCCGGTTTTGTTTTGTCAACCGTTTCAGTCAATCCATTTCAAGGAATAAGGAAAATACCGGATAAGTGTTCCGGGTTGTTTGTTTCAGGGCAATATGATCAGCTTTCTTCCTTCCAGACGGTAGTGCAACCCCAGCTCTCCCAAGCCCGCCAGCAGCTCATTCAGGGTCATTCCCTTAGTCATCTCCCCTTCCAGCTGAATAGCAGGAATGTCTTTTTCATAGACCACCGTGATATCGTACCAGCGTTCCAGCTGCTGCATCACTTCCGGGAAAGCCGCGTTGTTGAAATTGAACAGCCCATTCTTCCAGGCCATTACTTTTTCCAGGTCCACCTCTTTGAGCAGGGTAATGCCAGCACCCGCAGCCGGCTGCTGTGTTACCTGTGCCTGCTGGCCGGGCGTCAGCAGCAGGGAGGTTGCCGTCACATTATTGGGAGAAGAAGACACGCGTACGCTGCCGGTCAGCAGCGTAGCCTGGACAGCCGGCGCATCAGCATAAGCATGCAGGTTGAAATGCGTGCCCAGCACTTCTATCCTGGCCTTGTTGGGGACCAGGACCCGGAAAGGCAGCCGGGTATCCTTCGCTACTTCAAAATAGGCTTCCCCGTTCAGTTCTACCACTCGCTCCTTACCCGTAAAAGCAATGGGATAACGCAGGGTGCTGGCAGCATTCAGCCATACCCTTGTCCCATCCGGCAATTGCAGCTGGAACTGCCGGCCCTTGGGCGTACTCATGCTGTTGTAGCCAACTGCGGGCTGGCTGCCGCCGGTACTGTTATAAGAAAGCTGGCCGTTCCGGATCAGCAACTCGGTGCCCTGCTGGGTAGTGACCAGTCCATTGCCCAGGCTGTCCAGCAGCAGCTGCCGGCCATCGGCCAGGGTAAGGATGGCGCCTTCCCGGCCCGGGTCAATGGTCATCGCTGTTGGTGCAGGCAACAAAGAAGTTTTGGTTCGAACCAAATAATAGGCGGCGCCAAAGGTCAGCAGGCCGGCAAGGCAGGCTGCGGCCACCCAGCGCCAGCGGCGAACCAGTGGAATATGGGGAACAGGCCTGGAAGGCAGTCCAGGAATAACAGGCTGTTCAGGCAGTGTAGGTTGCTCGTCTCCGGTAATTTGCTTAGCAGTATCAGGCTGTACCGGTTGTTCGTCTCCGGCGAGTTGCCTGTAAGTATCAGGCTGTACCGGCAGCGCAGGTTGTTCAGCCGGGAAGGCTGATCCGGGAATTGCGTGTTGCCCGGCAGCTGTGATCAGCTGCCTGATCTCCTGTAAAATAAGGTCACGGTATTGTTCTTTGGTAGTGGGCTCAGGGAATACCAGCACAATATCCTGTGCCAGGGGATCATCGGCATCAGGCTCCTGCTGGTTGAACCACTGGTGCAGGCGGGCTTTTTCTTCCGGCGTGGCAGTGCCGGCCCGGAACCTGCTGGCCAGTTCCTGTAGTAATTGCTGATCGGTCATATCATTGTTGCCTCCGTAAACAAAGTGACATGGACCGGAAAAGGATACGCAGGTTTTTGAAAAAAAATGAAAAAAGGTTTGCAGAGGGAGTTTCGTTGTGCAGGTGCAGGCAGGGACAAAGCAAGTCAGGCGCCAACAGGGTGCCTGTGTTGTTGAGGGCTATGTTTGCTACCATAGAGATAGAATTGTCCATCCGCGCTAACAGTATCCCTGTGTTGTTGAGGGCTGGCTGTTATGCCGGCATTTACAGCATCAGCAGTGTACAGGAAAGCCTGTGCCGGTTTTCCCGGAGCAGCCCCATCAGGCGGCCCACGTAACGCTCTGCCGTTCGGGGGGAAATGCCCAGCTGTTGCGCTACTTCATCCAGCGGGCGATCCAGTAATTTATGGTGGAGAAAAATGAGCCGGTACTTTTCCGGCAGGGTGTTGGTGAGCTGGGTGAGCAATTCCAGCAATTGCTTGTTATCAATATCGGCAGGATCTGTACCGCTCCCCCTCCCGCTGTCCGCATACCCCTGCGTCAGGCGATCCCGCCGCCGCAAATTGTCCAGGTGACGGTACACCATAAAGCGCACCATGCCGGCCAGGTATACGGGCAGGTTCTGCACCAGCTCCCGGCTGTTCCGCTTCTGCCAGAGCTGGAAGAAGACATTCTGCACAATCTCTTTGGCGTCTTCCTGCGACTGCACCCTGCGCCAGGCCATGACAAACAGCTGCTCCCAATACCGGTTATACAGTTCGGTAAAGGCCGCTTCATCGCCAGCAGCCATTTGCCGCAGCAACTGCTGTTCATCATATGTTGGGTCAAAGGACATGATGGGTTGGATCGCTGGCTGTAAAATACAACAAATTGCCCACCCGGGTAATTAACCTGGATGGGCAAAGGGATTATTCAGCTCTCATAGGGAAGGCGGCCGTCCGCCTTAGCAACTTATTCGGCTCCTTTCTTTGTGGGAGGGTCCCAGCCAAAATCAATGTAGTTATAGTCGATCCTGTCGCCATCTACATTGAGTTGTATAAAGCCTTCTTCAATGCCATGTTTTTTACCCCGCCACCAGTTGCCGGAAACGGCCGGTGCTGTAATGACCAGGGTTTTATTGAGTACGTTCAATGCTTCAAAATAATGCAGGTGTCCCTGCAGGATCAGCCGGAGCTTTTTGTCGCCAAACAGCCGGAGGATCTTATGACTGTCTACCGCGGCCACTTTATCTTCATTGGGATTGGTGCCACCACCATACCACTGGGACAGCGTAGTGATCAGCGGCACATGCGCCATGATCACAATGGGGGTGCTGTCGCTGACGGTTTTCAGGTCGGCCTTTATCCAGTCCAGCTGCACACTGTCCACCTTACCCATATAGGACCTTTCCGGCGTCACATAGATATTGTCCAGCACCATAAAATGCCAGCCCTTGTGGTCAAATGAATAGTATCGTTTACCAAAAAATTGTTCATAGTAGCGCTTCCCAAAAAGCGCACCACTGGTATCGGCTGCTTTCTGGTACAGCTCAAACACTTCATGGTTGCCTACTGCATAGTGGATGGGCGCTTTTATCTGCGCTGCCGCTTTCAGGTAGGCATTGGTATTACCCACCACTTCCTGCTCGGTCACGCGCAGGGCGTCATAGACTATATCACCACCCAGCAGCACCAGGTCGGGGTTCAGCCGGTTCAGTGTATCCACCAGCAGCTGAAAACCTTTAGGCGCATTGAATTTCTGGGTATAATGCACGTCCGACATAAACACAAAACTGAATTTGTTCTGTGCCAGGGCGGCTGTCATGGCCGTCAGCCATACAATAACGAACAAAAAGATCCTTTTCAACGCTTGTCTTTTTTGGCTTATGGTGCAGAATATTTGTATACAAACAGTTTCCTGTTCTTCAGGTATGCCAGGTAAGCTTCGCCATTGGGCGCAAAATCCATGGTCAGCTCATCCCCCACTTCCGCCTCGAACGTATGCGGCTGCGACCAGTCCTGGCTATCATTATCAAAAGAAACAATAGAAGGATAGTTGCTGCTGTTCCGGTAGAACAGGTAAGGAACGCCATTGGGAGAAAGCGCCAGGTCAAAGCTGAACAGGTTACCGGAAGCGCCGGCAATATAAGTGCCCAGCGGTGCTACCGACTGCGTGGCTTCCGTGTATTTGATCACCCGGTACTTATACAGACTGGTGCTGCTGTTATCGGCAAAGGCTGCATATACATTCCCTTCATCATCCACCTCAATATCAAAGTCCCGGATATTCATAGCCGTGGCATTGGCATCGCGCCACTGGTCCGCCAGGACCGTCCAGGTATTGTTGGCATATTTGTACAGGGACACAGAGTTGGGTGAGCTGGCGTTGAAGACGCCCAGGTAAATGGCGCCATTTTTCTTCCTGGCCACCGGCAGGTAACCGTATATAGCAGAAGAACGTCCGGGAATAGTAGTATTGGTAGTCCAGCTGCCATTTTCAAAAGTAGAAACGCCCAGTTCCCTCCTGGTCAGCGCTCCACCGGCAACATCCACGGTACCAAACAACATCAGCTTTGCTTCATCCTCAGTAAAAGCCAGGGCATTGTAAGAGATCCTGCTGGTGGTAAAACCTTTGGCGCCCACTTCAGCCCAGCCAGCGCCATCCAGCTTTTTAACAGTGGCGTTCTGCGCCACCGTAGCTGTGTAATCGGGATAAGAAGCGTAAGGGATACCGGCGCTGTTGAAAGTAAAATCGTAATAGCTGCCGATCCTTCCGTCAGAGATCTCCCCCAGGTTCGTCCATACATTGTCTTCATAAGTGACCATGGCCACTTTCTGGTCGGCCGAGGAAGTCCGCGACTGGTTAAACATGATGAAGGGGTTGCCGGTAACCGGGTTCACCTTCAGCATGATGGTTGTGGCCGAATCATTAATGGTAAAGGGAATGGCGCTCCAGATATAATCGCCGCCTTTGCCGATGGTCACGGTATACTTTGCATTGTTATCATCGTCCGACAGGATATAGTCCACCGGCACTGTAAAATTATTCACGGTCTCACCGCTTTTCTGTACAGTACCATTTACACGAACAATATCATTCTCGCCCACGGTGAACCTGGCCACCAGGCTGGACTTATCAATATTATCAGGCATCAGCACTGAAACGGCAGTAGCGCTGATCTGGCTTACTACATAATCCTTCAGCAGTACGCCGGGATTGTCCGCTTCATAAAAGCCGAAGGAAAGCATTTTGACCTCATTGACCTGGACCCGGTTAAAAAGCTCAGCTTCCTTGGTACAGGAGGCTATGCCCACCAGCAGGAACATGACCAGAAATATATTAGTTAGTTTCATATTCATTTTTTAGGAATTATACTCAGGGGATCTTGGTGATGGTAAGGCTTCTCTGGAGCATGTCCGGACCGGGCAACCCAACGGTGTAATTGGCATTGCTCACACGCAGCAGCTCAATCTTAATGGTATTGTCACTTGCCGGGTCCACGGTATTGGCCAGCCATTTTATCCTGACGGGCATATCGTAGATACCGGGCAAAAAGGTTACCTCGGTACCGGCGTTGACCAACTCATAGTCCAGCCCTTCCGTCAGCCCATCCCCTATTGTCAGCTTATAGGAAACAGTAATAGGTTCAAGGACCTGCGGCGCACTCAGGTAAATATTATAAGAGCCTACTGCATTGGCTTTGGCGCTTACGTTTACGATGGATGCTTCATTGTCCATGATATGGACAAACCGGAGCTCATAGGCATCCTGCTCATCCTTGGAGCAGGAACCAAGCATCAATAAAGGAACGATGCAGGAAAGCAGTATTGCGGAAAATTTCATATACTAATTATTTACGGTGGGGTTACCTTTCATTGCCGGATTGGCGTCAATTTCAGCCTGGGGAATGGGCAGCACAAAATAATCACTGGGATAATTCAGCTGCTTCACGGTGGAAGAAGAATTGCTGCCACGGACCAGGTTCTCTTTCATCCTGGTAATATCAAAGAAATTATGTCCTTCAAAACAGAATTCCTTAGCGCGCTCCTTAATGATAATGCTTTTCAACGCCGCTTTTTCCGTTTCAAAATTATCCATGTCAGCGGGATCCATTTTCATAGCCCTGCCAATCATTACTTTCAGGTCATCTGCACACCGGGTAAGCTGGTCTTTGGCCAGGTTGGCTTCCGCCCGGATGAAATACATTTCAGAAGCTCTCAGCACCATGGGATCATAGCGTTCAACACTTCCTAAAATAGTCCATTTCCTGGTGAAGTACCTGCTGGTATTATCCGGATTCTGCATGAACAGGGATAACCTGATATCACCTGGTTCAAACAGGCTCATCAAAGTATCTGCGGGCACATACACCGGGGCTGTTATGCTGTACTTGCCTCCTAGATCCTTGGTGCCTACCCTGCCTTTCAGGCGAAAGATAGCTTCAGCGCCAGGAGTCAATGTATTGAACATGGAAGTATAGTCTGCATTGTAGGAAAGGGTGCTGCTGCTGATCACTTCGGAAGCATATTGAATGGCTTCATCCCAGTGTTCGCTATACAGGTATACACGGGCCAGCAACGCCTTAACGGCTTTCGGCGTAACATAATAAACATCGGAAGCCGCGACAGTGCCAAACAGTTCCTCAGCTTCTTTCAGATCGGCGATGATCTGCGTGTATACTTCTTTCACTGTTGAACGGGCAATGGCGTCCTCGGGTGCAGGATTATTCAGCACAATGGGAACACCGGTATGACCTGCATCAGCCGAATAGTTATAGGGCTGGGCGTACACCCTGCAAAGATCAAAATGTCCCAGGGCGCGGATGAAGAGGGCCTGTGCCTTTATCTGGTCCAACTCACTCTTAGCGGCAGGGTTGTCCTCCAGGAATGCAGGAGCGTATTCAATGATATTGTTGGCGTTGGCAATGGTCACCAGTATTTTGCGCCAGATAAGGCCAACAGCCTGCGTTTCCTCATCAGGGTCTGAAGTAAAATCCTGTTGCTGTTTCATATTATCCAGGCCGGTCCCTACTACGTCCGCCATATTGCCCGCTACTTCAGGATAGAAATAGAACTGGTTGGAATAATAATCGCAGGCAGTTTGCAGGGTGCCTAAGATACTGGCCCTGAAACCTTCAATGGTTGAAAAGGTAAGCGGGATGGTGTTCCTGTCGGAATTGTCCACCTCGAAATATTTTTTACAGGACGTGGCGCCCAATCCAAACAGGAGCAACGCTATATATAAAAATGTTTTGTTCATTGTCATGGAATTAAAAAGTGACATTAATAGCTAACAGGAAACTGGTTTCGGTTGGATAACCGCTTCTGGACTGCTTGAAGGAGTTCCTGTTGGATTTGTCGTAGGGAGTCAGGTAAAACAGATCGTTGCCGATCAGGTTGACCTTCAGTTCCCGTATACCCATCTTAGTTACCAGCTTGTCGGGAAAATCATAGCCCAGGGCAAGGTTCCCCAGCCGGATATTGGTGGTCTTGTAAATAAAACGGGTGGAGTTCATGGTAGAGCGGGTGGATACGCCCCAGATCGGTTTCGGGTTCAGGGCTACATCACCCGGTTGCTGCCACCTGTCCATCTGGTTGATAGATTGGTTATCGTCTTCAATATTCAGCCCGTCGGAATTGATCCCCCTGCTGAAAGTACTGAACTGGTAACCGCCAATGGTGTAGGTGAACAGGGCCGCAGCCATGAAACCTTTATACTCAAATGTTGTCCTGAAGCCGCCGAAAAGATCAGGGTTGGCAGATTTCCAGGGTACCCGGTTATCGATACTGTACACACGGGTGAGGTTACCATTGGCATCATACCATAAAGGAGCGCCATCCCTGGGATCAACCCCGGCCCACCTGATCAGGTAGAGGGTATTGATATCGTATCCTTCGCTCCAGATATAGTTACCGAAGGTCCTGTCGTTCTCATTGTACAGCTTCAGCGCCTTGTTCCTGTTATGAGCGGCATTCAGCTCAATGGACCAGAGCAGGCCTGTATTATCATTCTTAACCACATCCCACCGGATGGTGGTTTCAATACCTTCATTCATCAGTTCACCGGTATTGCTTTGGGCGGAGGTTTCACCAGTGGTCCTGGAAACAGGCGCACCAACGATAGCCTGTACCGTTTTCTTCCGGTAGGCTTCAATCAGGAAGGTCAGGCGATCCCAAAGTCCCAGGTTCAGTTTCAGGTTGGTCTGATTGGCAGACTCCCAGCGTAATCTCCTGTTGGGAATACTGGATATTACAGCCCCGGTCTTCTCATCGTAATTATAGGAATTGCTGAAAGAGTAGATACCATAGGTCTCCTGGTTACTGATACGGGAGTTACCGGTATTGCCGTAGGTGGCGTCAATACGCAGGTAGTCGATCGCTTTTACATCCTGCAGGAATTCTCTCTTAAGGTTCCAGCCTACACCAGCCGATGCAAAGTTACCCCACCTGGCTTCTGTACCGAAAGTGGAATTTCCATCCCTCCTGCCTGTCACCTGCATGTAATAGCGCTTATCATAATTATACTCCAGCTGGGCAAAGTAAGAGGCGCTTTTGGTTTCCCGCATGCTGCTGTCCCTGCTTATAACAGTTTCTGCAAAATCCACATTCCTGTGGTCGTCATCCTTGAAGCCGCCTACAGAAAGGTAGCGGGTATTGTATTTCTGGGTCATCAGTTCCAGGCCGGCCAGTCCGGTAACGGTATGGGCGCCCCAGGTCTTTGTATAATTCAACCTTTCAATAAAGGTTTTGGTAACAGTCTTGTTATAGGCCCTGGTACCATAGCCGACTGCATTGCCGGATGCATCCATGCCCTCCCAGTTGGTCCTGGCCTTGTAAATATTCTGCTTGGTTTCCTGCCAGTCTACCCCAATCTGTGTTGTAGACTTTAAGCCTCTCAGGATCTCATAGTTAATGGACAGGTTATTATTCAGCACATTGCTTTTCTGGATATCATCATTCTGCTCCCTTTCAGCAACAGAATTGAAGAACCTTGCGTTGGTATATACGGGATTACCGTTAGCATCCACACCGGATATTTTTTTATTGTACAACCGGTAAGTGCCATCATTATTGTAAGGAGAAACAATAGGCAGGAATTCCAGGTAGTCCATACCCGGATTAAAGGTATTGTTCTTGTTGTTGGAGTACCTGGAGATCAGGACCAGTTCCAGTTTGGGATCAACCTTATATTTCAGGTTGGAGCTGACAGAACCACGGCTCTGATCGTTCCCTTTAATGGTGGATTGATTCTTAAAATAACCACCGGAAACGGAATACACAAATTTCCTGGTGCCCCCTCTCAGCGCCAGGTTTACATCATTGACAACACCTGTACCATAAAACTGATCCAGCCAGTCAGTATCGGTATTGCTGTAGGTATTGAGGTCATTGTCGTTATAGGGAAAGGTAGACAGGTCCTTGCCGGAGTTGACATAGGATTCTTTCGCCAGCTGCATATACTCTGAAGCATTCAGCGTTTTGAACTTTGTGCTTTTATTGATGGTTGAAAAACCGTTCTGCAGCGAGAGGCTTACCCTGGGTTTGCCAATCCCACCGGATTTAGTGGTCACCAGGATCACCCCGTTGGAGGCGTTGGCGCCGTAGATAGCGGCAGCTGCGGCATCTTTCAGGACTGTAATAGATTCAATATCAGCAGGGTTTATATAAGACAAAGGAGTAACAGCGGTCTGGATGCCGGGGATCAGGTTGGTACGATCTCCGGTAAAAACAGGTGTTCCGTCAATGATCCATAGCGGTTCATTGGAAGCGCTGAAAGAGCCGGTACCGCGGATACGGATATTCATCCTTTGCTTGGTGCTGCTGGCATCATCAGAATTCAGGGTTACCCTTACACCTGGCATCTGGCCTTCCAGGATGGCGTCAATCCTTCCGGGCGGCATGGTGGCAATCTTATCGGAGTTGATCTGATAGGCAGAGCCTACCATTTCAGTTTTCTTTTTCTTCTGGCCATAGGCCATTACCACCACTTCTTCATTGGTATTCTCTTTGGGCGCCAGCTTAACGATCAATGTTTTTTTAGTGTCACCGATCTTTAATTCCTGGGTGGCATGTCCTACATAAGAGATCACCACAACATCTCCCTTTTCAGCCTCCATGTTGATAACACCCTGGGCGTCTGTCACCCAGGACCTGTTGTTTTTCTTCAACGTTACGGTGGCTCCGGAAAGCGGCTGGCCATCGGCGCCGGCCACCTGGATCTTTATTGGATCCAGCTCCAGCCTGAAGGGCACATAGCCATTGGGCGTTTCAGCTAAGGCAATAGTTGACCGGCTGATAAACACAGTTTTGTTCTCAATGACATAATTGAGTGGCTGGCCGTTGAAGGCGGCTTTTAACGCTTCCGGCAGAGAAGCATTCTGAACATCCAGTGTTACCGGCTTAGCGCTGGTCAGCAGTTCGGCATTATAGAAAACAGCATAACCGGTCTGCTGTTTGATAGCCGCCAGTACATCCTTCAGCTGGGCATTCTTTACCTTCAGCGTTACGGACTGGGAATAACTGGCCGAAACCTGCAGGAAGCAGCCGATAAGAAAAAAAGCAGTGATCTTTATCACACGCAGTGGTTTTGTGAAGAACCAGGCAAGGCCTGGCGCCATAGATGAAAATACCATATCTATTCTGGGTTGGGTTTTACAAACTGTGGGGCAATCGTTCGGATAAAGCGTTAAGGCATGACGATCAAATTCCTTCCTTCCAATCTGAAATTGACTTTGCTCACTTCAAGACCTTTCAACACCTGGGATAGAGTAAGGTTCCTGTTCATCTCCCCGAAGAAGCGCTGGGAAGGAACAGCATTTTCATAGACTATATTAATATCGTACCACCTGGACAGTTGCCGCATGATGGTCTTAATATCTGCATTCTGGAAGCTGAATAGTCCGTTCTTCCAGGCCAGCACCTGTTCTGTATCTACGGCAACCACCTTTACGCCATCTACATGCCCGGCTACTTCCGCCTGCTGGCCAGGGTTCAGCACCGCCACATCAGCGGTGGATGTTTTGCTGACCCGTACACTGCCTTCAATCAGGGTTGTTCTGACAACGCTTTCGTCCGGATAAGCATTCAGGTTAAAGCTGGTGCCCAGCACCTGAACAGCAGTTCCATTGGCTTCTACAATAAAGGGTTTGCGGGAGTTAGTGGCTATCTCCATGTAGACTTCGCCACTGACCTCCACCTTTCTTTCCGCTCCGGCAAAAACGGTAGGATACCGGATGGAGGAGGCCGCATTGAGCCAGACCCTGGTGCCATCCGCCAAAGTCAGCGCATACTGGCCGCCGCGGGGCACTGTCAGTGTATTAAAAGAGGGCTTTTCGCCGGGCCCCGCCTTTGCTTCATAGGCCAGTCTGCCGTTTTCCAGTTTAACCACCCGGGCATTTCCCTGCCGGGCCAGATCGCCATTCTGTGCTTCGTCCAGCACCAGCGAGCTGCCATCCGCCAGGGTCAGCACGGCCTTATCGCTGCCGGGCACAATATCTTTCTGGGGTTGTTTTTTACCTGCTGCCTGTAAGGGCTCCTGCTGATGGTTGTTAAGCAATAAGAAAACAGCCAGCGTGCCAGCCACCAGCAGCACTGCCGCTGCATACCGGAACCAGCTCTTCCTCAGGAAATGGACCCGGTGGACGGGGCGGTGGGAAAAGGAACTGGAAGAGATAGCACCTGCTAACCGGTCATACATCCGCTGGCTGGTAGCTGCATCTATATTTTCCAGGTGACCAAACCGGTCACTGAAATCAGTATGGCCGGCGGCTTCCATCAACTGGCGGGCCTCCACAGGGGATTGCCGGATAAAGTCAAACAACTCATTGGCTTCCTCCACGGATACGGCTCCGTCCAGGTAACTGCTCAATAACTGATGGTAATAGGTGACTGATCTTTGCATAGTTCCTGGTAATAAGACAGGAGCCTGCTAAAAGAGGGTGGTTCCAAGATCAGTTTTTTTTAAGATTTTTTTAACTCGGCGTTTTGGGGGCAGAAAGAATTGAGGAACAACTCCTAAAGAAGGAAGACGATCAGGAAAGATGGATCATGATCAGGAGCAGGAAAGCAATTTCGCCCTGCTCGTCCAGGAACGACCGGAGGGCTTTCTGGGCCTTGACCATATGCTCTTTCACCGTATTGCGGGAAATGCCCAGCTGGGCGGCCGTTTCATCATAGCTCTTTCCCTCTTCCCGGCAAAGCTGGAATACTTTGCGGCGCTGGGGCGGCAGGGTGTCCAGCGCATTTTCCAGCAGCTGATCATATTCCTGCAGCAGGTTGGTATCCTGGATATGGGCGGAAGACAGGTCCTGTAAATGCTGTAGCACCCGCTGGCGCAGCCGGTTGTCGGCAGCAATTTTTTCCAGCGCATTAATGGCCTTATTGTGACAGATGCGGAAAAGATAGGAAGAAAAGGAACTGTGCAGACTGACCTTGCCCCGGATATCCCAGATCTTAAGGAATACCTCGTGGGTCATCTCCTCGGCCAGGTTGTTGTCCTTCAGAAAACCCAGTAAATAGGCGTAAACAGCTTTATGGTATCGTTCGTAGATAGCCCGGAAAGCTTTCTCATCCTCGGTTTGAAGCGTTTCAAACAACTGCTCATCACTGTATGTGCTATAGGGTAGCATTAGGGGGTGCAGCAAAGTTATTACTGCCTGAAATCAGTTAGCATTGATATTATAAAGATAATAGATTTTTAAGAATTGGGCAGTCCCTAAAAAACAGGGCCTGAATAGACTGGGATCCAATAAAATAAGAAAATATCCGCATACCTGACAAACGGCCGTTAGTCAACCAGCCTTCAAGTTGGAATAAAAAAGCAAGGCCATCCGCGTAGGGATCACGGATGGCGCTTGCGGGTCAACATGAGAGAAAAATGCTATTATAAACAGTCGCGGGTCAAACGCGCTGTATCCTATCATTTACAAAAGCTCACAGGGCAGCCGGTCAATCGGGTCATAGCCGGTGAACCGGATCTTCGGGGTGATATATCCTTCCTTCACGGGCTCTTCTTTCACCAGGTCAGTGCTCAGGTATTTCTTATTGCTGTCCGGCAGGATAGTGACTACCACGGCATCCGGTCCCAGCTGTTCTTTCAG
Organism: Candidatus Pseudobacter hemicellulosilyticus; assembly: GCA_029202545.1. Lineage (GTDB taxonomy): Bacteria > Bacteroidota > Bacteroidia > Chitinophagales > Chitinophagaceae > Pseudobacter > Pseudobacter hemicellulosilyticus. The sequence goes on along the minus strand of CP119311.1, from coordinate 3,960,080 downwards.
GTGCATGGCCCCAATCACATTGGCGCCGGAAGAGATGCCTACAGCCAGCCCCAGCTCTTTGGCCAGGCGCTGCGCCATCAGGATGGCGTCCCCATCATGGGCCTGCACCACTTCATCCAGCTCATCCAGGTGTACTACAGCCGGGATGAACTCATCAGAGATGCCCTGGATGCGGTGCGAACCCACTTTGTAACCGGTGGTCAGCGTGGGGGATCCTGCCGGCTCCAGGGGATGCACTTTCACAGCAGGGTTCCTGCTGCGCAGGTATTCGCCTACGCCCATAACGGTACCACCTGTTCCCACACCGGCCACAAAAGCATCGGGACTCAGTCCTACCGACTGCAATTGTAACCAGATCTCTTTGCCGGTGGTCTGGCAGTGAGCGGCAGCATTGTGGTTATTCTCAAATTGTTTGGGAAGAAAAACATCACCCTGTGCAAACCAGCGCTCGCTGGAACGGATACTTCCCAGGAAACCGCCTTCCGCCTTGCTGACCAGCTCTATTTCTGCGCCCAGGCTGGTGATGATGTCCATGCGCTCTTTAGAGAGCCAGTTGGGCATAATGATGCGTACGGAATGTCCCAGTGCTTTGCCAATAGCGGCAAAGGCAATGCCTGTATTGCCACTGGTGGCTTCTACAATTTTATCTGTGGGATTGATTTGCTCCTGCCTGTAGGCTTCCTGGAGAATATGCAGCGCCATCCTGTCTTTGATACTGCCCGTCAGGTTATAGTGCTCACATTTTACAAAGATGCTGTGTTGTTGTCCTGCCCGTTCATATTGCAGTTCCAACATCGGCGTATTGCCAACAAGTTTCCAGAGATTGCGGAATTTTTTTTCCAGTTCAAGACCCAGGCATTGCTCAACCATTGCAGGTAATTTCCGGTAAAGTTGACGCTCTCCCCGATTCATTTCCTATACATGGGGCTGTTTACCAGATTTTTTCCGGTTATCCGGCACTTATTCCTACTTTTATTCGGTTAGTATAGCATTTTGCTAAACTTACCTTTACATTTTTCCAAAATGGATCAGACAGAATTAGACCTGGTGGATCTGAATATACTCCGCTTATTACAGAAGGACGCCACACTCACCAACAAAGAAATTGCGCATCAGCTCAACAAGTCTGTTGCCACTGTTCACGAACGTATCCGCCGCTTAAAAGAAGAAGGCTATATCAAAAAGATAGTGGCCCTGCTGGACCGGAAGAAGGTCAACAAAGGACTGATCGCCTTTTCACACGTGCTGCTGCACGACCATACCGCCAGCACCCTCGCCAATTTTGAGCGGGAAGTGGCCAAATTCCCCGAAGTGATGGAATGTTTCCAGATGACAGGCACTTTTGATTTTCTCCTGCGGATTGCCACTACGGACATGGAGAGCTACCATGAATTTTACCGCAACAAACTGGCCACCCTGCCCAATATCACTACGGTGCAGAGCTTTTTTGTACTGTCAGAGACCAAGAGCCTGACAGCATATCCGATATAGCAAAAGTTCATGTTGACATAATATTGATTGCATAGTCCCCGCTACCTGATGTTTTACCTTCGCGGCGCGTGTCCCATCCGGACCCGGTCACCCCACAAGCGTAAATCATTACCATGCAAAGAAGATCCTTTTTCAGGAACAGCTCCCTCACTTTATTAGGTACTACCCTGCTCGGCAAAGGGTTTACAGCAGCCGCTGAACCGGTACAGCCTGCCGGCAGATCCGCCCGGAATATCATTTTCCTGGTGAGTGACGGTATGAGTACCGGCACCCTGACCATGACCGACCTCTACCTGCAACGGAAAATGGGCTACCGCAGCAACTGGCTCCGGCTCTATGATGAGCAGAAAGCCAGACGCGCTTTTATGGATACCGCGTCCGCCAATTCCCTGGTGACCGACTCCGCAGCAGGCAGCTCCGCCTGGGGCGGCGGTGTAAGAGTTCCCAACGGCTCTTTGAATGTCAATGCCGACGGCAGCTTCAATATGCCCATCCTGCAAAAATTCAAAGCCGCCGGAAAAGCAGTGGGCTGCGTCACCACCGTTCCCATTGCCCATGCCACCCCCGCGGGCTTCTGCGTGAACAATAACAAACGGGGCGATATGGATGAAATTGCCGAACAATACCTGGCCCTCCGCTTTGATGTGATGCTGGGCGGCGGCAGTGATAATTTCATGCCAGAGACCAGGAAGGATAAAAAGAACCTGATACAGGCCTACCGCGATGACAACTATACCGTAGTCACCAGCCGCAACGGGCTGAATGCCGTGCCGGCCGATCTCAGCCAGCCCTTGCTGGGTGTCTTTGCCAAAGACGGCATGCCTTACCAGGTAGACCAGGCCTCCGATAAGGAGCTGCAGGAAAAAGTGCCTACCCTGGCGGAGATGACGCAAAAAGCGATCTCGGTCATGAGCAGGAATAAAAAAGGATTTGTGCTGCAGGTGGAATCCGGCAAAGTGGACTGGGCGGCACATGCTAATGATATTGGCGCACTGATCGGCGAACAGGTCGCTTTTGATGAAGCCCTGAAACTAGTCCTTGATTTTGCAGAGAAAGATGGGAATACCCTGGTGGTGATCACCACTGACCATGGCAATGCCAATCCCGGCCTGATGAGCAGCAGCAATACCAACAAAAAATTTGATTCCCTGCAGGGATATAAACAGTCCAACGACTGGATCCTGAACGGCATCAACCGCGACTTCACTTACCAGCAGGTGGTGGAACGCATTCAATATGCCCAGGGCTGGGTACCGGAAGAAAGCGAGGCCAAAGCTCTGCTGCAGCATTACCAGCAGCTGGATGAGTCCGGGCTGTACAATCCCAAAAAATTACCGTTCAGGTACCTGGCAGAGATCCAGCAGCAACATACGGCGGTTGGCTGGGCTTCCATGGATCACTCCGCGGACTTTGTGGAGCTGGCTATGGTTGGCCCCGGCAGTGAATCGCTCAGGCATTATGTGAAGAACCATGAGTTGCACCAGTTCATGCTCCAGGCCGCCAGGGTAAATAAATAATTCAATAGCGGGTCCGTAGCCGGCTTAGTACGGCTTCGGGCCCCAGACTGCCACCCGCCTGCTATTGCCTTCTATAGATTTGATCATGCCTTCCAGGGTATCCGGATCAAAGGCATTGTAGTATTTGACGCTCACCTTCCCTACCGACTTCACCTTGCCTTTGGGATCATGGATATCAAAGGTATTGTAGTATTTCACCTGGATATCCCCAATGGATTTCAGCGTACCCGCCTTCTCGTGGATATCAAAAGTATTGTTGTAGGCTATTTTGATAGCGCCAATGGATTTTATCCTGCCCGGAATATCATGAATATCGAAACGATCATAATAACTGATGAGGTCCTGGTATTCCCCGGGCGGCAGGTCTTCCCCATATTCATCCGTAACATATAACAAAGCGCCATTGCCGGTGATACCAACCTGAAGGCCGTTGTCCAGTTCCAGTTCGATGGATCGGAAATTATCCGCCCGGTGATTCAGCATAAAATTTGCCCGTGTGATAGTCTGTGCATGGCCGATAAAGTCAGGAAGGCAAAAAAGGAGGAGGGGTATAATTCTTTTCATATGTTAAGGGTTCGTCCAGCTATCTGACGGCAATATTAGGTCCAGGTTTACGCCAGCCGTTTACCCCCACTCCTATTTAACATTAATTTGGCCCCTTACCATTTGAACTGCAGGGTACAGTAAAAATTCCGCGGATCAGCCGGCAGGATGCCCGGCCCCGGGTAACCATCTGCCCTGCGGGTAAAATATTTTGTATCGCCCAGGTTATTGACACCGGTATAGATAGTAAACTTTCTCCAGCTATAGCGCAGGCTGAGGTCCATTACCTGGAAAGCAGGGATCAGTCCATCCACGGCTGTAGGTGTTTCTTCTGTATTGGTGGCGTCGGAATATTGCCTGGCCTGCCAGGAGAATTGGTAACTGATATTGAAACGCTGTTCACCAAAGCTCAGGCCGGTGCGGAATAAGACCGGCGGGACATTCTCTACCAGCTTACCGGCAAAAGCCGTGTTTTTGGTATTGATATATTTGGCGTCAATGAGCGAGAGGTTGGTGTATATATTTACACTGTACCTGGATCGCCCGCCAGACAAAGCTTTCAGAACATCTGCTTCCAGCAGGAATTCAAGCCCCAGGTTCCGGCTGTCAGACACATTGGTGCGCAGCCGGTAGGTCATAAAGGAAGTGTCCCTGGTAAAGATGGAACCGATGCGATCATTATACTTCAGGTAAAAAGCGCTGATATCCGCATAGAGCCAGCCTGCATAATGGCCCCGGAAACCGAGGTCTATATTGAAACCCGTTTCATCGCGCAGCGCAGGATCTACCCTGGCATTGCTGTTGATGATACGGATATCATTAAAATTGATGGAGCGGTAGTTCTGAGAAATATTCCCGTACAGCTCCGTGCCATTATCAAATTTGTAGGCGGTGCCGATACCCAGCAATACAAAAGAACGGGGATTTGCCTGCTGTTCTTCGATCCTGTCGTCATCAATAAAAACGTTCTGCTTGTAATAGTAGCCCTTTGCTTTTGTATTGATATGCTCAAAGCGAATGCCTGGCGTAATACTCCACCTGCGCGACAGCTGGAAGATGTTTTCCGCAAAGGCGGCCATGTTTTGACCAGGGAACCGGTAGCCAGACTTATTGGGTTCCGGGCCATTGAAATGAAAATCGGCCCCGCTGCCATCATTGGCGTCTCCCTGCTGGCGTTTGGTCAGGCCCTGGTACCAGCGGGCGCCCACCAGGAAAGTACTGTTATTTTTGCCGGACAGCGTGTAGCGGTGAATGAACCTTAGCTCCGATCCCCAGTTAGCATACCGGTCCTTCATCATGTCCCGGTTACCACCAATATCCGGGCGGTTGATATAACTGAGGATACCCAGGGCTTCCCTTCCACCCTGCAGGGTGAAATTCCGCCAGTTCAGGCGGGTGGTGGCAGAGAATGCATAGTCGAGGTTCAGGCTAAGCAAATTCCAGCTGACCCGGAACCAGTTGCGCGACCGCACCGATACCTTTGGATCTTCCCTGAACTGTGCATCTGTCAGGCCACCGGGTTGCTGCGCCAGGTAATGCATGAAAGTATATTCACCGGTGATCTGTAGTTTGGGCGTGAACCTATAGGCCAGGTGCGCATAGGCATTGTGCTGGTCAAAATGACTGTTGGGCCGCCAGCTATCGGCCTTCTTGAACTGGTAGAACCCATAATAATTCAGCTTGCCTTTGGCCAGGGTGCCGCCTGCGCTGGTAAAGGAATTGAACAGGCCAAAGGAACCCAGCGTTTGCCGGGTAGTGAACTCGATGGGTTTATCAGCCGGCCCTTGCTTCATCACAAAATTGATCAGGCCGCCAAACTGCGGGCCGTATTGCAGACTGGCTGCACCCCGTATGATCTCAATATGATCCAGCGCTTCTGCCGAAGGCGTATAATAGCTTTCCGGGTAGCCCAGCGCATCCGCACTGATATCATACCCATTCTGCCGGATATTGAAGTTGGAAGAACGATTGGGACTAAGACCACGCCCCCCGATCCCCAGCTGTAGACCACCATTATCATATTCCCAGATATTCAGTCCTGGTATACGTGCATAGAGCTGGCGGGTATTATTGGTGGCCAGGTTGGCGTTAAGGTTCTTTACATTGATCAGCTCTGTTTTCTTACCGGCATAGATGGCCGTGCCTACTACGTCCTTCAGTTTACCGGCTATGCCTTCCGACTGCCTGCCGGCAATCACTACTTCCTGCATATCCACCGGGCGGAGATCAATATCCAGCGCCGGTCCTTTCAATGGCAGTTCAATAGTCCTTTGCTCCTGCTGGTAGCCGGCATAGCTTACCTGTAGTGTATAGGTACCCCGCGACAGTTTATGGATCCGGAAAAAACCGTTCTCATTGGTCAGCACCTGCCAGTTACCAGGCTGCAGGCGTACGGTAGCCAGCTCCACCGGTTCTGCACCGGCGCGGACAGTACCTTCCAGGGCGTACTGCTGTGCCAGAACAGTGTGCGCACAGGCTGTTATCAGTATCAGTAAAATAATTTTAATACCGTTCATGGTTTAGTGTTTATAGGGCAGTATCCATTGATAATGGCGCCAGCTCAGTGGCGCTGCGCCGAGATTGACCGTTGAATCAATAAAGAGGCGGGAACGCTGCCCGTTCAGCGCCACATATACTTCACCGTATACGGCCGGCCGATGCCAGCCCTCCGCCGCATACACATCACGCAGGTGATGTGCATATTTCAACAGGAGATCAGGCTGTGTGCTCATCATCTTTTCCTGGAGGGGTGTCAGGAAAGCCGCATTATTGATGGCGGAATACCGCTTGCCGCTACTGTCCCTCACCGTGAAATAGGCCACTCCCGCTTTTTCCATAAGCATCACCCGCCAGGAGAACCGGTATCCTTCCTCGTGCCAGAACAAGTGATCGGGGTAGAAAAGAAAACGGACCGGGATCAGCAGTTGCACGGCGATATATATGATCAGCATTGCCTTCATGAGCCCGGGATAGGAGAACCTGAATGCCCGGCCGGGCGGCGTTAGCGGGCTACGATTGTAAAAAGGCAATAGGCCCAATAGCTTTTCATGAAAGCTCCCCGAAAAAAAGATCAGGGTGGCCAGGATCATGACATAGGGGAATAACCCGATACCGGGGAAAAAGATAGCCGTAGCCACATGAAAGACAACCACTACCGCATAGGCATAGGGTCTGCACCGGCGGTTCAGTAAAAAGAAAACGATGAAGCAATCATAGATGGCCCCGGCCCAGGAAAAGAGATAGGCCACCCATTCCTGGTACATCCAGGGACCGGCAAGGGGCAAATGACTGCGGGCAGGCAGCCAGGTCTTCATGGGTTCTGCGTGCAGGAGCCAGTCGGGGTTGAGTTTAGCCAAACCCGCAAACAGATAGACCACGGCCAGCTGGAACCGCAGGATGCCGATGGTCCAGGCCGGCGTCCATTTCCGGGCGCTGGCTGGTTGTCTATACACATCCAGGGCAAAGTCCCTGTTGGCCGGCAACCAGATCAGGATAAAGGCTACCAGGCTGATAAAATAATAGTGATTGAGATAGGTAGTAACATCTATCAGTTCCACATAGGTGAAGCCGAGGAAGAATACGATGGTGGCCAGCCGATAGAACAGGCCCAGCGCTATGAACAGCGCCGCCAGCAGGATCAGGGCAAAGAGCCAGTACATACCGGCGCCTGCGAAGGGTTGCACCCATTCAAATCCCCAATAGGTGAAATGAAAGCGGGGCTGTACGTAAACAGTTTCTATCCAGCCTCGCCACCAGAAGCGCAGCAGGCTGACAAATAGGAGCAGACCAAACAGTATCCTGAAAGTCACCAGGGGAGCAATGGATACCGGTTGTTGCCAGCGCCAGGACTTAATCGCCGTCATTGTCCATATAAGTGATCTGCACCGCGGTGGCGGAAGCTACATCGGTCTTGATCAGGGTTAATAATTTCTGTACTTCCTTATACGCATTTTCCACGGCAGGGGCATTGCCGGCAAAAGCGGCCGACATAGGCGCAGGAATAGCATTCAGCGCATTCAACGCAACATCAAACTGCGCCAGTACATCATTCTTCAGGGATTGTTTGCCCAGCAGTTGAAGGTAGTCGTCAATCCCATTACCGGCGCCACCCATAAAGAATTTGCGCAGGCTGCCCAGGTTGGCGATAGCCAGTTCTTTGGTGATCCCGGAAAAATAGCCTTCGCATTTGTCGGCAAAGACAATACCATTGGACTGCTTGCCAAAAGGATAACCAATACGCGGCCCCTTCAGGGCATCCATTTCAAAAGCAAACTGGTTCACCAGGCTGCCTATCGGGCTGCCTACATTGGTCTTCAGGTTGTCCACGAAATTATTCCTGAAACCATTCTGCCATTGGCTGATAGTGCCGGTCAGCAGCGTCTTCATATGGTCCAGGATATCCTTTACATATTGTTTCCGGTTGACAGCGGTACTGCCTTTGAACTGGTTGATGGCATCCGGGTTGAACAGGAGGTAATCCAGCGCGGGAAAGCCCTGGATACTATCCGATACAATGGGTAATGTCAGGTTGTACGAACCGGTCTGGATAGCAGTCTCCACTTTGGCCATCGCCGTGGGAAAAGTATTGTAGCTGATATTGAACTGCAGGGAGGCTGCAGGGCCAATATACAGCGCGGAGACGCCTTCAAATGCCAGGTAAGCATTTTTAAAGGAGGTTCTCAACTGCGTTTGCGTACCCGCGTCCGGTGACGCCAGAAAATTACTGATAGCTGTTTCCAGTAATCCCAGCTTGTTTTGCAGGTCTGTATAAGCCGGGAGAATAAGGGTGTCAGCATAGTTGACGAGCATATTCCTTTTAAAGGTATCGGCAGCAGCATCGGTCCCGTTCCCTTTATCGCCTTTACTGCAGGCCAGGGCCCAGCAAGCCGTCAGTGCAACCAGTATACCCCCTATCAATCCTTTGCTGATCAAAAAACGATTCATGTCAATCTTGTTTTATACAGGAAGCAAGTGCCCGGATTGGAACCGGACACCTGCTTTCTGTCAATCAGATAAATAAGTTCTTTACCTACTCCGCCTGCAGTTGCCCGTAGGTGGTGGAGAGGATGGATTGCACCTGTTTAAGTTTAGTATTGGAAGCATCCGCTACCAGTACATAAAAATTTGTTTTCAGGTTATCCAGGAGGGTCTGGTAGTTGGAAGCAGACAGAGGACTATTGGCAGGCCTGTTTTTCAGGGCCAGCACAAAACCATAACACTCTGATAGTGCATGGAACTTAACAGCCAGTGTACCAGAGCCCTGACCCAGACTGGCATAGGCATACGCAGCGGCGGCCAGTGTTTTTTCCAGGTAGGATTTGATCACGCCGATAGCTTCATCCCGGCCTTTATAATCTTTGGCATCGATGGCTGCCCGCCCTTTCAGGAATGCGCCAAATACGCGTCCGCCCGCCTGGATAAAACGCCCCCGCTCCCGGAAATAACCGCCAATGGCCAGGGGTCTTTTAGAATCAGTATTCTCATAGGCTTTTGAAGAGTCATAATCTGCGGGCAGGCCAACATACCCGAAAGCCAGGTCCCAACTATGCTGCATGGCTGTACCCTTCCCTTCTATGATCGTATTGTTGTCGTCCGTTGTTGATTTCTCCAGGTACATCAGCGCCTGGCTCAGCTGCAGGGCGCCCATCATACCTTTTGCTACCAGCTGGTTGAATTCCAGGCCGGAATAGTTCACCAGCCTGTTGCCCACCATACCGGGAATACCATTGGAAGCAGTGGCGTTAAAAGACTTGCTCACTTTCACCATGGAATCCACCCACTGCTTAACAGTAGCGGCATCGGCGGTTTTGGAAGACAGGTTAAAACCCAGCGCATTGATGGCGCTAACAGAAAATGGAAGATTGGAGGCTGTTTCTGCGGTAAAGGCAGTGTTGGTATTATTCCACATAAAATTGGCCGTATCCTGATTCAATACACGTCCGGTGGATTTACCCAACCAGCTGGAAAAGCCCGCCCACATGCTTACCCTGCCGGAAGCCTCCGAATAGTCTGTATTGGTAAAATTATAGGTGGTGGGTACCGTATAATCGGGGGTATCGTCCTTATCACAGGAAACGACACTGAAAGCGCACATAATGATCAACGTGAAACCGGGTAATCGCTTAGTCATTGTTGGTTTATTTTGCTGCAAAGGAACTATCGGCGCACAATACCCTATTTCCGATATTGGTAAAACAAAGTATCGATTTCAGGAAATCCAATGGCAGTTTTTGGCCATATCATTTATATGTATTAAGGACACGCATAAACGACAACGGGACCCCGCACCACTGCGACATCCAGACTAAAAGAATACGGGCATTTTACAGGAAGGTTGCGTCTCCGCTATCAGGCGGTAAAATATTTCCCGACCATCACCATGTCAATTGCACACAACCTGTCAGGGATCATTAACCGGCACGAAATAAAAAACCAATTCTGAAGAAATTCTGAATTGTTCCTGAATAGCCGAAAACAACCAAACAGGTAAGAGGAATGCAGTACCTTGAGGAAGCAGTTCTCTCACTGCCCCTGTTGGCAAACATCACCGCACAACCGTCTTTTTAAACAGCTTTATTATGTGGAAATATTATGCACTTCTTTCGGCATTATTTGCGGGCATTACGGCCGTATTGGCCAAGATGGGCCTGAAAGGCATCACGGGCAATCTGGCCACAGCCATCCGTACTACTGTGGTATTATTTATGGCCTGGGGCATTGTATTGTTCTGGGGACAATGGAAAGAAATGAAACTGATCAGCAGGCATAACCTGCTTTTCCTGGTCTTGTCCGGCATTGCTACCGGGCTTTCCTGGATCTTCTACTTCAAAGCCCTGGAGACAGGACCCGTATCCAAAGTAGCGCCTATAGATAAGTTGAGCGTAGCCATTGCCATCGGGCTTTCAGTAATCCTCTTAAAGGAAGCAGTGGACTGGAAAACGCTTGCCGGCGCGGGCCTCATCATTGCCGGTACGCTGGTATTGATCCGGTAAGCGCGTTGGGAGATGGCGCCTATTCTACGTACAAGCCCGGTGGCAGGTCTTGCTTTCAGGCTGCTGCAAGGGAAGGATTAACAACGCATTCCCCGGTGGTGGGCTGCATAAAAAAAGCCAGGCCCTTTTACAGGCCTGGCTGCTTTATAATTACTTTCAGCTGATGGTTATTCTTTTCCTGCCAGCGCGTTCTTAACAGCCACTGCCAGGTCCTGGTAATGGTACCTGGTCATGGTGTCGGCAGACACAGTGCCAGCCCTTTGCAGGAGCGGCAACAGGGTGCTGAGGTTAGCGCGTACCACAGCTTTCACATCATTGTTATCTGAGCTTCTTCCACCGCCACTGCTCCTGGCCAGGAGCGGGTTGCTGGTGGCCGCAGGGGCTGCGGGAGGCATCAGGATATTGATCAGCTTATTGATATAGCTCCGTTGCAGGTTCCTCCTGTACAGCGATACAGGGGCCTGGCGGTAGGCTTCTTCCAGGATAGCCTGGTTGAGGTCTTTGATGTAATCAGTGAGGCGGTAAACATCTGCAGAATCATACATCACTTCCGCTTCAAGCAGCTTGGAAAGGGTCACTGTCCGCAGCATACGGTCCAGGGCTGATTCCTGCAGGGTACTGATAGTAGAAACCGGGGAGATGCCTGTGAGGTCAATGATCTCTTTGTTCAGCAACCAGGTAGGCGTAGTGAAGATCTGTTTTTTGATGAAGTCCACCGCCTGACGCTGGGTAGCTTTTGACACGGGCTCATACACGCGACCGGCCTGCTCCATGGTCTTGAGCGTTTCATAGCGGCCGCCGATATTTTTGGTAACATGACCAATATAGCGGCCCAGCTGGCTGATCAGCTGTCCGTACATGGTCTTCAGGTTATCATATCCTTCATTGGGTGTAGCGGTCCAGTCTTTCATGTTGGCTACAATCAGCTTCAGGTTCTTGATACCGTACTCACTGGCCTTCATGGCATTGTCGCCCAGGTCCTCACTTTGTGCGCGGGGATCGCTGAGGTCCATTTCATTTCCGAACCAGTATTTCTTTTCTTTCAGTTTCTCTACGATCCATTTGTTGAGGATGGGTGCTTCTTCATCTACGGTATTGGGCAGCCAGCGGTAACCAAATTCAATGGCCCATTTGTCGTAATCACCAATACGGGGGAAGAGGCCGGCAGCGCCGATATTGTCGCCGGGCTGGGCTACGTAGTTGAAACGGGCATAGTCCATGATGGAACTGGTATGTCCATTGGCTTCCACCCATTTTTTGTCGCGCATTTTTTCTACCGGCGTAGCAGAGCTGGCGCCGAAGTTATGGCGCAGGCCCAGGGTATGCCCTACTTCATGGGAGGATACAAAGCGGATCAGCTGGCCCATCAGCTCATCACTGAAGACCATTTTACGGGCGGCGGTATCTACAGCTGCACACTGGATAAAGTACCAGTCGTGTACCAGCTTCATGATATTATGGTACCAGTTGATATGCGTTTCCATGATCTCACCGCTACGGGGGTCAGAGATATGGGGACCGCTGGCATTGGCTACGCTGGAAGGCTTGTATACGATGGCCGAGTTACGGGCATCTTCCAGGCTCCAGCTGGGATCTTCCTGGGGCGTGGGCGCTTTCCGGGCGTAGATAGCATTTTTGAAACCGGCTTTCTCAAAAGCAGACTGCCAGTCGTTCACGCCGGCAATCAGGTAAGGAACCCATTTGGCGGGAGTGGCGGGATCAATATAAATGATGATGGGCTTTTTAGGCTCTACCAGTTCCCCTCTTTTGTATTTCTCCATATCCTCGTCTTTGGGCTCCAGTCTCCAGCGGGCGATCATGGAAGTCCTTTTCACGCCCTGGGGATTGGCGTCAAAATCAGTATAGCCATGCGTGAAATAACCTACGCGCTCGTCCGCCAGGCGGGGCTGCATGGGTGTTTTGGGCAACAGGACAATAGAGGTATTCAGCTCCACGGTAACGGGACCGGAGGAACCGCCGCGGGACATAGTGGGGATGGCGCCGGGTGCAGCGCCGCCACGGGTATAGGTCTTAATGGTCCTGATCTCGGTATTGATGGGAAAGGTCCTGATACCTACTACATAGGATTTATCAGCCTGGAAGGCGCCAATACCAAAGGAACTTTTGGACGAACCAAAGAAGAACAGGTCATTGTCACTGGCGATGAGATCTGTGAACTCGATCACGGTGCTGCGGGCGCCGGAAACTGAATCAGTATTATAGGAACGGACATCAAAAGACTGGGCGATGGGCTGAATATTGGAATTCATCACCACGGTATACATGTCCTTTGTGGAATCGCCGGAGCGTTCAGTGAAGGAGAGATCACGGAGAAAGATCTTGTTATTGGGTCCTTTTTCAAAACGGACCACGGACTGGTTCAGGACGTCGCCGGCATAACCGGACATGGAAGAACCGCTGCGCATGTCCACCCCGGCCTTTGCCAGCCTGCTGACCATGAGCAGGTCGCGGCCCAGGAGGCTGTCGGCCAGCTCAAAATAATACTTGTCTTCCACCTTGTGTACTGTAAACAGGCCCTGCTTTGACTCGGCTTTGGCGGTGATCACTTCTGCATACGGCCTTGGCCCTCTGGCCGGCGCGGGCTGTCCTGCTGCCGGGGGCATTGTTGGTGCTCCCTGCCTGGGTTGCTGACCAGTAGAAGGCCGCTGCGCCACTGTAGAAAAGGCAATGGCTGTAACAGCCAATCCTGTAAGAAAGAATTTCGGCATATTGTTTAGTTGGTTTATTGTGGAAAAATGATCTCCTGTCCCCTCTCGCAGGGGCTGCAGGATGCCAATAGGAAGCCATATTCGGTCAAAACTTTCGCTCTGCAATTGTTTTTTTTATCAGCGGAAAATGCAGGCCCGGCGCGGCTGGTAAAAGTTTCTGTGAATGCGTAAATAGAAGGATGAGCGGTTGGGACTGTATTCATCACAGAATCCAGCTTGATGGAATGATTGATCCCTGAAAAAACAACGCCCCAGACCTTGCGGCCGGGGCGTTTCCCTTCACTACACCTTGTTCCAGGGGTCACTCTTTTGTGATCACCACATTACCGAGGTAAACGCCAACGGTCTCCGCATCCTGGGTAGCACTTTTTATTTCCAGCTTATCAAACAGCACTCCCTGCGGAATGCTGCAAAGCTTGCAGTCATACCCATAAGGGTCTTTCACTGCTCCTGAACGGACAATCTCTTTGCCATCTATGAACAGGATGGTCTCCCCCCCTTTTTTCTGCAGGGTCAGCTGTACTTTTCTTTTTTTATTGTTGAAGGCAGCCTGAGCCAGGGAAAAATCGCCAGGATTGGCATTGCCACTGTAATTGGCAGGATAACCTCTCAACCCGAGCTGCAGCAGGCCCCGGTAATTATGCGTGGACACCAGGTTATCATTATTTCCGGACACAACCAGTAAGTCAATGGAAGCGCTGGCCCTTTTGGGATCAGTCCCCGGCGCCTTTCCCTGCAGCTTCAACCGGATAGCCCCGCCGGTGGGCCCGCTGAAATCATCGGTCAGCAGCTCAAAGCGGATAGTAAAATTTTCCGGCAATGGCATTTTCAGCCTGGTGGAAGTGACCACATTATTATAGCCCAGCTGCATCCATTTGCCAGGATAACCGCTGACCTCCCGGACCACAGCGGGTTTGCCATAGGCAGAAAAGAACCAGCCTGCCGGCCTTTCGCCCGGCGTATTGCTGCTGAGATCATCCTGCAGCAAAACGCCTGCTGCTGAAGGTTTGGCATCAACAGGTTTGACTTCAGCAGTAGCTTTTCCCTCCCAGTATTCCCGTTTGCCGTACCTGGCCAGGGTGGCCTTCAGCAGCTCTTCGTTGGCCGGCTTATAGGCCTGCCCCTTCACTTTCTCCGGCTGGAAGAAATAATCATATACATACTGGTAATTGAAATGCTCCATCATACAGCGGGTCAGCTCGTATCCCTTCCTGCCATCCTCTGAAGTAGCAATGGGAAAATTGATGGTCACCCAGAGTGGCTTGCCAGCCTTTGCCTGTGCATAAACAGCCGGATCAAAACGATAAATAGTATAGGCATGGTTCAGTTCCTGTTCCAGCTTGTCAATATGGAAAGGATCAATCAGTCCATCCAGGTCATGGATAGAAGGCTGCCTGCTGCGCAGCACGGCTGGTTCATCCTTATCCCCCTGGTGCTTTTCCTGCAATTGCCGGATGACCGCTTTGTATTTGGCTATGCGCTTTACTTCGGCCGCATAAAAATCATCAATGTTCCGGGGATCGCTGGCATATTTCTGCTGTAGTTCTTTTTTGAAACTGACCAGGTGCCGGTCCATGGCATCATAGGACAGTTGCAGGTACTCGCCTTTGGTAAGCGGAATGATCGGCAGCTTATTGCCGGGGATCAGGTAAACCGTTCCACGGTAACTGCTGATATGGGTGAGATAAGGATAGAGGTTGGGGTGGATGCGCGGGTCCAGCTTTTTCATCTTGCGCTGGCTCTGCAGGGTTTCCATGAACCCGTTGGGCTCCATAGTGAAATAATAACTATCCTGCGTATTCAGGTAATACGCCGGGTAGGTAGCAGGCACGGTGTTGACAGAAACAGTGAAAGGGACCCACTCTTCAGGAATTGGCCGGAATTTTTTCTGGGCGTCCAGCCATTTGAAGCCCACATTATAGGCCCGGAAGAAGACCCCGTAGGAATGCGGGTAGGCTTCTTTTTTATTATAATAGTAGTGCTTGTCGAATTTCCCGATAGCCCCTACCGGAACATAGCTCTGCTGCATCCATTGCACCAGCAGGTTGTTGTTTTCCTGCTCTTTCAGGGAGAATGTCTCTGTGCCGAACACCAGGGGTTTCACCGGCTTATCGGCCGGCGTCAGCTTATTGTACCAGCCGATCACGCTGTCCTCGATCCGCTGGTCTTCGGAAGGCTGCGCCAGGAGCCGGGTTACAGGCATCAATGATAGTAAGAGCCAGCACAGCCGGGTCAACCTGGCTTGCTGCTGCCAACACTGTTTCATAGTGGAATTGATTTGATTGCTGTACCAAACATACGGTTGCATCCACCCATGACCACTCCCCGAAAAGCAGGATATTTATGCTCCACCGGCAAACCATCCTGCCCTGCCATCGCCCCTGTCAGCAGCCTTGTTTTCACCAGCACTATTGACCCTGGCAGCCCGCCCTTGGTTCGTCCCAAAAAAAGACCGGCTGCGTCAACAGCCGGTCCGATGATCACAAACTACTACTGCAATATTATTCGCCGCGCAGGTTTTCCGCCTGTTTCAGGGGAACAACAATGCCTTCTTCCAGTTTCCTGGCAATGCCTTCCAGGTGTATCCTGGTCAGTTCATCCTTAGTTGCAGCAGCGGCTTTACGGCTTGCTGCCAGTAATTGCTTCGCCTGCTGGCGTACCGTCGCTTCCGCAGCCATTGGCAGGTTGGCCATTACCGGCAGCAATGCCAGTAGTTCATTGATGTAGGCATTCTGCACCATGCGCCGGTTAGTACTGACAGGTGCGCCGGAAAACCATTCTGCAAAAATGCCGCTGGCCAGGTCCTCCAGCAATGCTTCTACTGTATAAGCCCGGGCAGGATCGGCCATTTCCTGTGAGCGCAGCTTTTCAAATACCTTCGGATCCAGCAATTGCTTAATGGCATTGCGCTGCAGGTTCTGCACCAGGCTGAAATCTACTTTGGTCATCTGGAAAATAAAATCATCCTTCAGCCATTCCGGCGACAGGAACAGTTCTTTATGCAGGAAGGCCACGGCCCGCCGTTGTTTTTCTTTAGCAAAGAGAACATACACATCACCCGCCTGCTCCGTGCTGCGCGGCGTAAAAACTACCCCGCCGATATTGGCGGTGACATGTTTGATATACCATTCGTATTGGCCCACCAGGCTTTTGTACATGTCTTCCAGCTTATCATAGGATTGGCCCGGCGCCTGTACCCATTTCACCAGGTTAGGCCGGATCCGCTGCAGGTTGCGGATACCGTAGGCACCGGCTTCCATTGCGTCATCGCCCAGGTCCTCCCGCTGGTTGTCCGGGTATTTGGCGGAAGGATCATCACCGATACCAAAACGATAGCGCTCACCCTGGTTCAGCTTTTCAATGATCCGCTGGTTCAGTACTTTTTTCTCTGTGGCGGCATCTGCGCCTTCGGGCAGCAGCTTATAGCCCCATTCAATGGCCCACTGGTCATAATCGCCTATGCGGGGAAAGATACCGGCGCGACCGACACTATCTTCCGGTTGCGCCACATAATTGAAGCGGGCATAGTCCATGATAGACGGCGTATGACCATGCGCTTCCACCCATTGCTTATCCCGCAGCTGCGCCACTGTAGTAGTAGAACTGGAACCCCAGTTATGCCGGAGACCCAGGGCATGACCAATTTCATGGGAAGAAACAAAACGGATCAGCTGGCCCATCAGCTCATCAGAAAAGGCAGGATGCTGTGCAGCCGTATCCACTGCGCCGGCCTGCAGGAAATACCATTTGTACAGCACTTCCATGACACTGTGGTACCACTGGATATGCGACTCTATCATCTCGCCGCTGCGCGGGTCCTGAAGGGAATGGCCCATCGCATTGGCCATAGCGGCGGCTTTATACACAATCACGTTATGCCGGGCATCATTGATATCAAAGCTGCTGTCGGCCGGGTCCACCTCTTTTGCCAGCACGGCATTTTTGAAGCCGGCCTTTTCAAAAGCAGGCTGCCAGTCGTTCACGCCGGCAATAAGGTAAGACACCCACTTTTTAGGCGTAGCGGGATCAATATAGAATACGATGGGTTTGGCCGGCTCCACCAGCTCGCCCCGGTAATATTTGTCCAGGTCCTCCGGTCTGGGTTCTACCCGCCAGCGCCAGATAAACGCTTTGTTGCGGATGCCGCCCTGCCCGTCAAAGGCTTTGTACTCGGTAGTGACGGCGGCCAGGTAACCTACGCGATCATCAAAATGGCGGGGACGCATGGGTTCTTTGGGCAGCAGGATAACGGAGCTGTTGTATTCACCGGAGAGTACGGCCGTGCCGGCATTATAGGTACGGGTGGAACTGATCTCCAGGTTTAGGGGATAGGCTCTTACGCCGGTGATATAGGAGCGATCAGCTGCAAAGGTCCCTGGCATGGCAAACATTTTTAACTCGGCCATATAACCGAAAATTGGATTATCAGCAGCCAGGTAGTCGGTGATATCTATAACTGAGGAGCCCCCGGCTTTCCCATAGGCTTTGACCGGGAAGCTGGCATGCACCGGCGCGAGGTTGTTTTGCTGCAGGGCGTCCAGCAGGTAGGGTGCGCTGCTGTCCGCACGTTCCGACGTGCTAAGGACTTCCAGCACCAGTTTATCGCCTGCATCTTTGCGGAAACGGAACAGGGTCTGTCCAATCCAGTCGTTCCCATAACTGCAAAGTCCTCCCAGCGGGTGCCGCCAGTCCTGTGCTGAGCGCACCAGGCGATTAACGGCAAACAGGTCGCGGCCCAGGATGCTGTCCGGCACTTCAAGCAGGTAACGGTTATTGAGTGCATGCACGCTGATAAAGCCTTTGCTGGTACGGGCTTCCCCCGTCACCACCTGCTCATAGGGCTTTACAGGATCTTTAGCCTTGGGCATGACCCACCCCTGTGCTGTACTGTCCAATGGAAGCAGGTTATGGCAGAAGACCAGCAGGCAACTGATCAGCAATAATTGACAATTCATTTTCATGGCGGCCATTTTATAATCTTCTGAGAAATGGGTTAGCGGGAGCCGGTGCGGGCGGATTGTACCAGCCCATGTACAGGCGCTCATACAACATGGAGAGGTGTGCTTTTTCTATACCTGTGTACAACGACTGCTGCTGTTTAAATTGTTTCAGCAAGGTATTGACATGCGCATTCAGCACGGCGGGCAGGTCATTGTCGGCGCCGGCCAGGAGCGACTTCAGGGAAACCAGTCGCAGGATATACGCTTTTTGCAGGTCCCGTCGCGGCAAGTGGATGGCTTTCCCCTGCTTCAGCTCTGCAAAAATGCCGTTGCTGAGATCGGCCAGGAATTGCATCGGCGTATAGGCCTGTGCGGGCTCCTGCTGGACCACCAGCTGCAGGCGGTTCAATACCGGGGCAGACAGCACTTCCTGCAAGAGGCTACGCTGGAGAATCAGCACGGAATCAAAACGCTGACTGGTGCGTGCATAGAGTGGCTTGCTGATCAGCCAGGAAGGGGTATTGAAGACCTGCTCCTGCAAGAACTGCATGGCCCGTTGCTGACGGGCCAGGGGCACAAAAGAAAACACTTTTCCCGCCTGACCGCTGTTGCGGATATTGGTATAGATGCCGCCCAACTCAGGGATTATGGTACGCACATAGGCGGCGTACTGGTCCAGCAACGCTTCATACAGCTCCCCTGCCCGCTGGTTATCCGTGGCCGGTTCACTGGTCCAGTCCAGCAGCCGGGGTACTACCTTCTTCAGGTTATTGATGCCCAGCCTGGCGGCCTGTACTGCATCATTGCTGAGATCACCGGAAAGGTTACGCGGATCAGCCACCGGCAGACCGGGCATTGTTTCACCGATATACAACTCAGGGCCGGTATGTTCAAGGATCCATTTGTCCAGGGCGGCCGCTTCATTGCCCGGGATCAGCCGGTAGCCCCAGTTGATCATCCATTCATCAAGGGCGGACACTTTAGGCAGCAGCTGCGCAGGAGCTACTTTATCTTCCGGCTGCACCACGTAGTTCACCAGTACCGGATCTGTGGCCGAACCATTGAAGGCATTGCTTTGCAGCCACTGGCTGTTGCGCAGCTGCGTGATGCTGTTGGCCGAAGAAGCGGCGGTATTTTTTTGCAGGCCCAGCAGGTTGCCCATCAGCTGCATGGTATAGGCCTGTACCAGGTGGCCCATCAGCGTATCAGTAAAGACCGGTCTGTTAGCAGCCTTATCCAGGGCGCCGGCCTGTATAAAATACTGGGTGTACAATTTGTCCAAAGTGCTGAGGTAAAAATTCAGCTGCACCTGCAGTATCTCACCGGTACGCGGATCGGTGACGAGCTGCCCGTGGTTATCGCCATTGCCGGGCATAAAGACCACGGCGCTGCGGTTAATAGCATCCAGGTAAGAGGTAGCATCTTTTTCCGCAGGCAGCACTGCTTCAATAGCATCCAGGAAACCGGCTTTCTGAAAAGCCCTGTTCCAGGATTCAATGCCTGCTTTCACATAGGGACGCCAGACAGCCGGCATGGAAGCATCAATATAGAGGCGGATCGGTTGCAGCGGTTTGCTTCCCCTGCCGGCGGCATAGGCTGCTGCATCGGCCGGCTCCAGCCGCCAGCGGCAGATATATCCTTTGTTCTCCACGCCGATGGGATTGCTGTCGAAATCCAGGTAGCTTATTTCCTGGAAAGCCGTTCTTTTATCAGCCAGGCGGCCCTTCATTGGCCGGGCAGGCAAGAGCATCATTCCGGTGCGCAACTCAAAAGTAAAAGGGTTTACCGGCCCGCCATTGACACCACCTTTGGTATAGGTGCGCAGGAAGCTGAAAGCAATATTATCGGCATTGGCTTTCACCGTTTCTATATAGGACCGGTCGGCCACCAGGGCGCCCAGGCCGGCAGCAGTTTTCACGCCGGCGCCAAACCCAAACAGGAAATTATCCTGGCCCAGCAGCTCGGTGATCTCTATCACAACACTATGGGTGCTGTCGTTCACCGCTTTGATAGGAAAGCTGTTCAGGATGGACTCCCGGTTATTGCGCTCCAGCAAAAGGGCCAGGCCATTGGCCGAGCTGTCCACAGCCCGCTCCTTATAACTTTTCACCTGGACCAGCAGTCGGTTGTTATCGCCTTTGCTGAAATGGAACAGCTGCCGGCCAATCACCTCACCGGCATAACCGATGGGATTGCGGCCGGCGCGGAAATCAGCCGGCGCCCCGGCAATGCGGTTCAGCACCAGCAGTTCCCGGCCCACCAGGGAATCCGGTATCTCCAGGAAATATTTATCGTCCAGCTTATGCACCGTGAAAAAACCTTTGCTGGATACAGCTTTTGCCGTGATCACTTCTTTGTAGGGCCGCGGCAGATCAGCCCGGGGCACAGGCAGCACCGCAGGCCGCGGCTTACTGCTATCATTTGGTGAAAGAGCCGGACTAACGGACCCACCACCACGCCGGCGCTGGGCATGGAGATCCGTTGAGACAGCACAAAGACATGCTGCCAGCATCCCCACTGAGAGGAGCTTTATTACCATCGTTGACATGCTGTAAATGATTGTGTGAGGCCTTTTGTCAGCACCGGCAATAGCGCCGGCACTGACAAAGGCAGGTATGAACAGATTGTTTTTTAGAATTTAAAAGCCAGGTCCTTCACTTTGCCGAAACCTTCAAATACCGCTGCGGGCTCAGCAGTGAGGACGCCGGAAGTGACATTGGCCTGCAATACATAGACCTTACCCTTGTTGGCCGTTGCATCCCAGGTACCCACAAACAGGTATTTATCCTTGGCATTCTCCGCCAGGTTCCTGCCAGGATGGGGGCACATTTTCAGGCAGGTGATCTCTTCATTGGGCGGAATAAAGGGCCAGGCTTCGGTAGCGCCCAGCTCCTGTCCGGCCGACAGGTCAAAATGGATCTGGTATAATTTATTGCCCGCAGCATAATACATCAGCTGCCCACGGGTGCCATAGGCAAATTTTGTGGCGCTGCTGATCCCCGGGTAGGCAGAGATATCCCAGGCGTAGCGTGCAGCGGAAGCGCCCAGGTCTACTACATAGAGGTACCTGCGACCATCATCCACCGGTTCTTTGAAAACAGCATAGTTCATATAAGTACCGCCATAACCATAGTCCATGTATACCATATCCTTTCCGACCGACTGGAAATTAAAAGCGCTGCCATTGCTGATAATCGGAGTCAGCGTAGTGCCCAGCGGGCTGGCGCCCAGGAAGCGACGGTTTTTCTGATCATAGACCACAATACGGGCCAGCCCATATTTGATGAAGGGCGCCGCCTCATAATCACCATCGGAAGCAAAGAGCAGCGAGTAAGCCGTTGGCTTGCCAAAGGCAAACAGCACCATATTGGCATAGGCCTGTCCCCCGTTGACCAGCAGGTCAAAGCCGGAACTGTTCTCAAAATCGTTCACCGTTAACCCAAAGGGAGCAAACTGCCCCTGCGGCCGCACCAGGTCCGGCGAAGCAGCAAACTGCTCATTGAAATTTTTGATGATGCCCATATCCGCAGGAGATATCTGCACGCCGTCGTTCTCCGAAAAAACACTGATGTATTGTGCCGTCTGGAACCTGAACATATTAATGGCCACCGCCTTGCCGGTCAACGGATGCCCCGGATTGGAAATGGTATACAGGTTGCGCACCACCTCATCTTTTTCCAACAGCCCTTCCAGCAACCTGGTTTTGATCAGGTCAAAGTCCACCCTATTGTCTTTTTCATAGAGGACCATCATACCGGAACCGATGCCTTCCACTGTCATCAGGTAGCGATACGCCATCCTGCGCCCGGTCAGGGTATCTGTAGCGGTGAACTCCAGCCAGTAGCGTTCCGGGAACAGCGCAATGGGCGCCGCCAGGATTTCCGTGCGGGCCAGGGTATCGGCAATGGTATTGATACTGCTGCCATAGAGATAGGTGGTCCAGCTGAATTTGAGGGCCGCCCTGTTCCCCTCATATACCAATCCCGGATTGAGGCGGAGGGTATCGTATTGCGGAACAATGAACTCGCCCTGCACAGTGTTGGTATCCACATAAAAAGCTGGCAATTCAGTATAGGTATAGTTACCCTTGTCCTTGTAGCAGCCTGTAAGGGCCGCCAGTATAAAAAGGTATAGTATTCGTTTTGGCATGAGTGTGAGCATAAGAAGTTAGAAAGTGAGAGGCGTTCCATCGTCGTTGAGCCAGGGCCATCCTTCCGCCCTGCCCGCATTGGCTGGATCAGCATTGTAATCGCGCAGCAGTTTTTTCAGCGCCGATTGCAGGCCCAGTCCCAGGTTGGTATTGCCCCGGTAGCGCTCAAAATCCACGGGACCGTAGAACTCCAGGATGAATTTGTACTTCGACTGGCTATAAACACCCAGGAAGGATTGTACAGCGGTCCAGCCATCCGGCTGCGTCAGGAAATCAGACCAGATGATCCGGAAGGTGTCCGTACCGGCCGTGGCATACTGGAAATTTTCATTGGGAACAAAACGTAACACCAGCTTTGCCCACTCCTTGCTCAGGTCCAGCCCCGGCACCTGTTTGTGTACAATCACCGGCACCTGCGCAATAAAGGAATTGGCAGGGATCACTGGCTGCCCCAGCTCATAATCGCCGGTTGAGACATTGGTCAGTTCCGGCACCACCTTCAATACAAAAGGACGATCCACCGGCGCCCGCTGGCCGGTCACATTGGCTGTCACATACAGGGTGTCCTTTGTCTGCCCGGAAGGCAGGGCCAGGAAGGAGACCACGGAAGAATCACGGGTAGCTATCAGGGAACCGATGGTATCCCGCCGGCCCAGCCAGATACGGGCCGAGACATCGCGGTACAGGTACTCATCATTCTCACAACCCGCCAGCAGCAGCACTACCGCCAGTATATAGAATAGATATTGTTGTTTCATTACTGTTCAGTTTTGGTTGTTTATCGTAACTCCGTTTCTTCAGCCGGCTTGGGCAGTACGTAATTGGCTTTGTTGAAATTGCCGGTAACGCCATCTACTGTTGCGGCATCCAATCGCTTATAATAATAGAAAAGCATGCCTTCCGTGATGAACTCACGGCGGTATTCCTTTTTCATTTCTTCCATCAGGGTAGCTGTGGGCGTTCCATCCGGGATACCGGCATCCAGTCCGCGGTGAATGCGCAGGTCACGGATCCGCTGGATGGCTTTTTGCGGGTCTGCATCCAGGTTGGCTTCCGCTGAAGTCAGGTACAACTCCGGCAGCCGGATCAGCGGCATGCGCTGCCCCAGGCCCGCGGGCATACCGGCAGGTTGCTGCAGTTTGGCGCTGAAGCGCTCGCTGCTGACGCCGTTCCTTTCTTGTGTCCAGAAATACAGTTTGCGCCAGTCGTTGGCCTCCGGGTACAGGGCATTGATATCAGTGGTCAGGTAGTACAATCCCAGGTTACCGGTAGAGCCAAAGACCGTATAGGTCAGTCGATCCGCAATGTACTCGGACATACGCGGCGTGTTCAGTACAAACACCTGCTCGGGGGTAAAGGTCCGGTTGCGCTGTGACTCATCCGCTACGGCCACCTCATCCACGGTGATCCAGCTGAACTTACCGGAAGCAATGACCTCATCAGCAGCCAGGCCGGCGTTCAGCAGATCGTTCCGGTACAGGTAAACCCGGGCCATAGCAGCCCGTACTGCATAATAGTTGAACCGGAAATTCCGCTGCAGCAGGTAGCCTTCATCAATATTGGCGGTAATGGCCCGGTTGGTAATAATGGGATCACTGGTCTTCAGTAAAGCAGCGGCCTCTGTGAAGTCCGCCTGTATCTTGTCCAGCGTTCCCGCGACCGTGCTTTCCGGGGTCATGGTAAAGCTGTACTGCGTAACATAGGGAATGGCTTTGGCGGCAGGGTCCGACCTGAAAGAAGGCGCATATAGCCGCAGCATATCAAAATGGAGATAAGCCCGCAGTCCCAGCGCCTCGCCCAGGATCACATTGTAATTATCTTCTGCAAATAGTGAGCGGTTAGCTGTCCGCAATTCGGCTATCAGGTTATTCAGATTGGCAATAGTATTATAAGTGCTTTGCCACATGCCATTGATCATGGGCTCAATATTGCCGTTGGCGTAATCATAGGCTTTGGCCGAACCATAGGTACTTCCTGTCCGGGCATAGGCCTGGCCTATCACATCTACGATGCCAAAGGTCATTTCGCGACCATACATAGCAGGTGAAGCCATATTAACATAGGCTCCCCATAACACATCCTTAAAACCCGATTCCCGCTGGTACAGCACTTCCTCTTCTATCTGGGTCTTGGGTTTTACATCCAGGAATTTATTGCAGGCAGGCAGCCCCATCAGCGCCGGCAACAAAGAAACGATCAGGTATTTCAGTCTCATAACTTTTGCTTTTGGGATTAGAACATAGCTTGCACCGAAAAATTAAAATTGCGGGCGAACGGATAACCGGTACCGCGCTCAATACGTACGGACGACAACTGCGTTACATCCACCATATTAACGCCAATGCGCAACCGGCTTAAGTTGGCATTTTTAAATACCCGCAGCCGGGCCAGGTCGTACATCAGGTTAACGGCCGACAGGCTCCAGAGATCCTGGTCTTCCACAAAGCGCTCCGTAGAGCGGGTAATCCCCCTGTTGGCAATATTCTTGAACCGGGAAATATCCCCGGGCTGGCGCCAGCGCTCGGAGAACACCCGGCGATCCACATTGTAAAACATATCTGCATTCTCCACTTTACCAACCAGGGTCTGGTTATAGATCTGGCCGCCAAATTCCCAGTTGCTGGATACATTCAGGCTCCAGCCGTTGAACTCTACGTTAAAGCCCAGGTTGCCCCGTACTTTGGGCGCTGCATCCCCTACCACGGCCAGGTCGTTGGCATCCCAGGCATGGGTAATGCTGCCATCCGCTTTGACATAGATCTCACGGCCTGTAGCGGGATCAATGCCATAAGAAGGTACAGCCCAGATAGCGCTCATGGATTGTCCTTCGGCATAGCGCACTACCGGCCTGTTGCTGATGATCTCGGCCTGCTCCTTGTTGTAGGTGGCCAGGGAATTGGAGATCTGCTGAATGGTATTTTTATTATGCGTGGCCGCTACAAAAACACTGGCAAAATTGCCCCGGCGGCGATCACTCCAGAACCTGTATCCCAGCGCCAGTTCCATCCCTATGTTCTTCACCTTGCCCAGGTTCTCTTTATAAGTGGTAAAACCGGTGGAAGAAGGAACGGTGACATCGGTGAGCAGGTCGTTGGTATTGGCGGTATAATAATCGGCCCGGATGGTCAGCGCCCGGTTGAACAGGGCCAGGTCCACGCCGATGTTCTGGTCGTACTTGCGCTGCCATTGCAGCTTTTCATTGCTGAGGCCCAGCAGGTAGGCGCCATAGTTACCCAGGTAGGTATCGGTAGGGTTATAGCTGAAAGTGGATTTGGACTGGTAGGAATTAAAGTTCTGTGAACCGGAATAGCCCAGTGAACCACGGATCCTTAACTGGTCCAGCTTTTTCCAGTTACGGGCGAATGCTTCCTTGTGCAGGTTCCAGCCCAGGCCGGCCGACCAGAAGCTGCCCCAGCGGTTATCAGATCCAAACTGGGAGGAGGCGCTGAGGCGATAACTGGCATCCACCAGGAATCGGTCGGCAAAGGAATAGTTGACGGCCGACATCAGGCCCAGGTCGCGGATAGTACTTTCCATGCCAGCAGGACGGCTGTTCTGCAAATATTGCCGGGCAAAAGTGATATCATCCAGGAAATCATTGGGAAAGCCTTCAGCCGAGACGCTGGTATTGCGGGTAGCTATATCACTCATACTGGCGGCCAGGTTGGCCGAGAGGAAATGTTCCCCGATGGTCTTTGCATAGTTGGCTGTAAGGTCTACCGCCAATCGCTTGTCAAAACCATCTCCATGCACATACAGGCCTTTTCTTTTGACCAGGTCCTCGGTGGTATAACTGAGGAACATGGTGTGACTGGCGGGATAGAACTGCTCGTCCCCGCTTTCCTTCCGCGTAATGCTGACGCGGCCGGTGAAACGAAGGGCCTGGCTCAGGGCGTATTCCGCATAAAAGTTATTGACCAGCTGGGTGTATTCTGAAAAGTTGCGGGTGTTGATGGTGGTATTCCAGAGCGGGTTACCGGCAGCGCCGCCATTCACCGTATTCTCTCCCGCCACCCGGGTTATGTTGCCCTGCTCATCCGTGGCCCTGTAATAGGGATTCATGCGGGCATACTGGGAAAAATCGCCGTAGGGCGAGTTGACGCCTTTGTTATAAGATACATCCAGGTTATTGCGCAGCAGCAGCTTGCCATAGCGATACCACAACGTGATGACACCGGCCGTGGTATTCCGCTCGGAGCCTTTCATCACACCCTTGAAATTATTATGGGAGAAGTCCACGGCATAGCGCATAGCATCGGTACCGCCTTCCACATACAGGGAATGCTTCTGGCCTACCCGGGTATCCACGGGCTGCGAGAGCCAGTCGGTATTGACGCCGCTCAGCACTTCTTCCAGCAGGCGGTTGTATTCCAGGTTATTGAGGTATTGCTGATCGGCGTTGCCAGGGGCGTTGTACAGGCCGGCGCTTTTCTCCACGTCCAGCTTTTCAGCAGCATTGGCCAGGTTATAGCTGCTGAGATCAGGCATGCCCACCTGGATATTACCGGTATAGGTCACCTGCATTTTACCGGCCTTTGGTCGCTGCGTTTCAATCACCACTACCCCATTGGCGGCTTTGGAACCATAGATGGCTTTGGCCGCCGCATCCTTGAGCAGGGTGATGCTGACCACGCGGGTCATGTCCAGGTCAATGATGCGGGTGAGGCTCACTTCAAAACCGTCCAGGATGAAGAGCGGCTGGTTGGGATCTGTCTGGTACTCGCCCCGGAGATCGGGGAAGCCCGACTGGCCGCGGAGCTGGATACTGGGCAGGGCATTGGGATCCGAGCCGATCTCCAGGTTCTGCAGCAGGTTAAAGCTGGGGTCAAGGTTCTTGAGGCTTTGCAGCACATTGATAGTGCCTACTTTCATCAGCTGCTCGCGGGTATAGGTCTGGGCCGAACCGGTAAAACTTTCCGCCCTTCGGTTAAATATCCCTGTTACTACCACATCTTCCATTCTGCTGTCCACCGGTTCCAGCTGGATAATATAGCTCCCGGCTTTGACCGGTACTTCTTTCGGTTTGAACCCAACAGAGCTGAACACCAGGATACCGCTTTCCGCCAGCACAGTGAACTTACCATCGGCCGAGGTAGCCCAGCCGCGGTTAGTGCCTTTCAGCAGGATAGAGGCCTTGTCCAGCGGCGTCCCTTTCTCGTCCGTGACCCGCCCGTAGATGAGCTGGAGGTGGGGGACCGTATCCAGGCCGGGTTCCTGCCCGGGATTGGAGCGCAGGGTCAGCTTGCGCGACAGGATAATGGTATTGTTATCGATCCTGAACAGGACGGGCTGGTTGACCAGCAGTTCCTGGAGAAAGGATTGCAGCGGCATGTTCTGCACAGACAGGGTGACCGGCCTGGTATTGGCGAGCAGGTCGCGGTTACTGAACACCACATATCCCGTCTGCTTTTCCACGATATCAAAAACCTTGCGCAGGTGCATATCCTTTGCGGACAGCGTCACTGTTTGCGAAACAGTGCGTCCCGCAACATGCAGGCAGAGGACGCATAGCAGAAAGCCCGTTAGTTTCATAACTCTCATCATTTGAGCTGGAAGCCGGTTTCCCCGCGGAAATCGCCAGCCGCCAATTGCAGTTTTTGGCATAATTTTAATGCAGTTTTGGTTGTGAATAATACGCGTCTACGCAATTGATCAACCTGAACAGGAGCCGCTTCGGGTACCAGCCGGGCGGTTCTGCTTTTACAGGGGATCAGCTAATTTTTATGGATGAAGCAATTGTTGTCAGTAAATCATTTCCAGAGATCCGTATCAGGGCCTGACGATCAGTTTCCGGCCTTCCATCCTGAAATGCACTTCCGATTCTTCCAATGTTTTCAACACGCCTTCCAGTGTCATCTTCCTGCTCAGCTTACCCACAAAAAAGATGGGCGGCGGTTGTTTTTCATACACCACTTCTATATCATACCAGCGTTCCAGTTGTTTCATGACGGATTGAAGATTGGCATTCTCAAAATTGAAAAAGCCATTCTTCCAGGCCAGCACCTTGCCCATATCAGGTTGTTGCAGGCGGATGGATCCCGCCTGTAGCGTAGCCTGTGTTCCTGGCTGCAGTTCCTGCGTTTTTGCATTAACCGGCATAGTTCCTTCCTGTGTCAACAGGCCACTCAGTACCCGGGCGCCTCCTTCTACTGCTGTGACCAGGATACCGGGTTCATCCTGGTAGGCGTTGATATTGAAACCGGGCTTCTTGCTACCGGAAGCGGGTTGCAGCACAGTGGCCTGCTGCCCTACCTGCACTACAAAATCCTGGTTATTATGCGGGGCCACTTCAAAATAGCCTTCACCCTGCAGCAGTTCCACTACGCGGCGGCTGCCGGTCATGCCGGTGGCATAACGGATGGAACTGGCGGCATTGAGCCAGACGCGACTGCCATCCGGCAGCACTACCGTGAACTGCCGGCCCCGGGGTGTGGAGAGAATATTGTAGGCATCAGCAGCGGGCTGGCCGGCGCCCGGTTGACCGGTGCTGCGGTTATAGGCCAGCTGGCCGTTGTTCAGGTAGACGCTGGCGCCGCTTTCGCTGGCTACCACGCCGTTGCCCAGGCTGTCCAGCACCAGTTGCCGGCCATCGGCCAGGGTGAGGATAGCGCCGTCCTTACCGGGAGCAATGGGCGTCTGCTGCACAATAGGTGTAGGGATATCCCGCATACCGGGTTGCCGGTTCCACCAGAACCAGGCGCCGCCAGCCATAAGGAGGAAAACGGCTGCTGCCGCCCAGCGCCAGGGCCGCAGGGACCGCAAACGCGCTGCCGGCGGGGTTTCTATGCCGGCATCAGCGGTTATACGTTGCTGCATACGCGCCCATTCCCCCTCCGGGGCAAAGCCATAGCGGGCTTTCAGGTCTTCCCATACCGCGTCTTCGTTGCTCAGCTGTTGGACAAAAGCCTCTTTATGCGGGGACTGACCGATCCAATCGGCCAGCAGGGCTTCTTCCCCTGGTTCAAGCGGATGGGCATTGGCCTTTTTGTATAGAACGGCCAATAAGCCGGGAGGCAGTATTTCTTCCAACATAAGCAGCCCTTTTACCTGTAAACAACGGCAAGGCTGGTTTGTGACAGGGGTATAGAAGATTTTTTTGGGAACGAACCGGGAGGCTCCCGGCCATACACGTAACATAGTTCACGAAAACGAGCCTATGGTTCGTTCAGAGATTCTTTTGTTGAGGACGAACCCAAAGCGCCCTTCCCTATTTTTAGCAAGGTCACTGAAGCGAGTGTATGGTTCGTAGAAGATTTCTTATTGTTAGGGACGAACCAATTGGTTCCCGACCAGGCTTGCAACATGGTTCACGAGAACGAGCCCTTGGTTCGTCCAAAATTCCTTTTGTTGGAGACGAACCAAAAGGATTGCGTTAACCATTTTTAGTTTCCCGGAAACGAAGCTGTGAAGGGCCTGAAAACAAAACAGGTTTATTCTCCGCAGGATGCGGGATAGCTTATAACAGACGCCCTCGGCTGCCGAGCTGGGCTGCATTGAGCAGGAGCAGGAGGCTCCACATTTTTTTCTGTAACAGCGTGGCGCGAAGCAGCCTGACGCCCCGCTCCTTCTGCTTGCGGATGGTGGCTTCGGGGATCTGCAATTTTTCTGCAATGTCCCGGTAGCTGAGCCCTTCTATAAAAAGTAATTTCAGTACGGTAGCCTGGGGCGGCGGTACGGCCTCCAGTTCCTGCAACAGCAACTCCAGCAGCTCTTCCCGCGCCATGGCCGTTTCCAGCAGGTCCTGACCCGCTGATTCCAGCAGCCGGGCTGTTTCTTCATGGCGCTGGCTGCGCCGCTGACTTGATTTCAGGTAATTGAGCGCCGCATTGCGGGTGGCGACATACAACCAGGAACGCAGCTGCGCTTCCTCCCTGAATGCCGACCGGTGCAGCCATAGCTGGTACAGCGCCTCCTGGGCCAGGTCATTGGCATCTTCCTGGTTGTTGATGATATTGGCGGCAAAAAAGGTCAGGCGCCGGAAATAGCGATGGAAAAGCACCTGGAATGCTTCCGTCTCGCCGGCGGCCAGCCGGCGGACCAAATCCTGTTCAGTATGCTGTTCCCGGTTTTCCAATCAGCCCTATTGATAATTTCCTACAATATTAGGCAAAGGGAACTAAACAATGGTCAGCGTCTGCCTACTGCGGTACAGACCAATCCGTTCCCAGGGGAACATTTACCTGGTATTCATTTATAGTGGCCACCTGCTTTTTCCCCTCCCTGGTCATGGTTTCAGTGAAAGGGATATTGAGGCTACCCACTTTTTTATAGTTGCTATAAAGCGTCAGGGTCTGGGCATTGCCCATCTGGTACCCATCCCCCAGCAATTGTAAATTATTGTTCACCACATACACCACAGGAATGCCGTCCACCATAAAGGCCACGCTATATCCTTCGCCATTTTTACCCGCAGTTACTGTAGCACCTGTAAAGCCATTATTATTGGCAGCACGCAGGCCCGAAATACCGGTATAGGCACTGATCTTAACTTCTTTGATCCGCTGTTGCGTAACGGCCGATCTTTTTCCATTGACCCATTGCCAGCCGCTGTTGCCTTCAATCTGTTCCACCCCTATCAGCTTATTGCCCTGGTATATTTCATACCGGTATTTTTTATTTTCCAGGTCTATCCGGGATACCAGGTTCAGCCCGGTCATAGTACCCTTTACCAGTACGGTCTTAATATTATCAATGGCATTGCCGCCATGTTGCCGGCGAAGGGATTCCAGTATAGTGCTGGCCGCAGGCGCGTCCTTACTGGTCTTCTTTTTATCCTTCTCATCTTTCTCAAAGAAGAAGCGACCATCTATGACCGCCATAGCATCGCCTTTACTGCCATCACCACGATGAGCAAAGAAACTATGTCTGGTAACAGCACCGTTGCTGAATGTCAGGGTCAGCTCACCATCTTTAAGTACATATTTACCTTTCCCGTCACTGCTTTTGGAAGTACCGCCGCCGATATTGTCACCGGCCACCACTGTAGCTGAATTTTTCTCTGTGGTGAAATTGCCATTGCCGTCAAAGTTGAGGTAGGTCTTACCGCTGGCGCCCACATAGGGCACCGGTGTACCGATGCCGCCGCTGCCGCTGGCATACTGGAACTCGTATTCACCTGGTGGGATCTTATCCTTCTCGGCCATTTTGAACAGGGTAAAGCTGCCGGCATCCAGGTTGCCCTTTTCGGTAAACTTGTATTCGGTTTTATCGCCGTCTTTGGCAAAGGTCAAAATCACTTTGGAACCGCTGATGGCATATTTGCCGCTGACAGCGGTTTTCCAGTCGGGCTCTTCCAGTTCATCAGTAAAAGTACCGTCTTTCCGGAAAAGGATCACCACATCGGTGCGGATCATACCGGCGCCGATCATAGGACTGATACTCAGCTTCACGCCGGCATAGACACCGGGAAAACTGCTGGCCGACTGGCAGGAGCTGACCAGGCCGATAGCTACAAAAGGGACTACAAGCAGGAGAAAAAGGCGGATGGTCCTCATACAGGTGTATTTAATGGTAAATAGTCGCCTGTATCATCCAAGAATACTGCCAAAGATGTGCTGCAGGCCGGGGGCCTGCATTAAGGATAGCTTAAAAAGGAGCAGAAAAGCATTCGCCCGCCAGCAGCGGGCGAATGCTAAAAAAGTTCACTACATATGCACTGCTTCGTGGTGCGCATGATGCCCACCCAGGAAGCGGCTGACGCCAAAACCCACCATCCAGGTATCGTAGGCGTCTTTCTTAACATCGTAGTTGAAGGTAGCGCCCAGTTCCCAGTGATGGGGCAGGTGCCAGCCCAGTTCAAGGCCGCCGCGGTATACCAGCAGGTTCTCTTCCTTGCTGAATTCCTCGCCTACACCAGCTACCAGCGCCAGGTGTTCCCAGGGCTTATAGAGGATAACGGGGATCACGGAGATGGGGTAATTCCGTTCCATGATACTGGTCTCTTCGTCTTTGTTGCCGATATGTTCTTCTACCAGGAAATTTTCCAGGAGCAGGTCCGAGTGAACACCTACCGCCCAGTGATCTGTGAGCCAGTAATCGTAGTCCAGCGCCCAGGAGGCGGCAGACACACCATAGGTTTCGTCGTGCCGAAGTCCTTTACGGATATGCGAATGTCCGATACTGAGGGTGATGCGGTGAAGACCTTTAATGGAAGCGTGTCCGGGAGATTGGGTAGTTTCGGTATCCTGCGCTTCAAGTGTACGGGGTAAAAACAGCGCTGCCAAAATCAGCGCGGGGAGCCATTTCATAAGCCTTGTATTTAAAAACCGGGGCAAGGTAGGCATTCCGCCAACAGGGGATTGGCCAGCAGCCCCTGGTCCCCCTTAAAGCATATAAACCTGACAAAAAAATGGCAATTCCCTTCCTCATCTCCCCACAAGATGCTATCTTGCCCCGGGCCTCTTCTATCAATCCGTAACCTTCTTCCTGGCCCGCTTGCCATCTTTCCAATATCCACACCTTCCATTGCTTATATCCTTTACAAATACCGGCCTGGTCGGCTACACAGGCTTTCTGTTCATCCAATGCACATGAAGAACAGTACACTGATGGTGTACCGTTTATCCCTGCTCTCTATGGAGCCCCTTAAAAATAACCTGGATGAAAGGATTTTTTACCTCAATAATTTTTATTGTCTGGTCTTGTGCTGCGTGGAGCCAGGTCATCACCCCCAATGGCCCGCTGAGTTTCTGTGCCGGTAAAAATGTGCAGCTGTCGGCCTCCGCCGGCAACAGCTATCAATGGCAGAAGGACGGCAGCAATATCAACGGCGCCACCAGTCAAAACTATATAGCCACCAGCAACGGCAGCTATGCGGTGATCATCACTACTGCCGGTGCGCCCGCTACCAGCCCTGCTGTAACTGTCACAGTATATAGTAATCCATCCGTAAACTTCAGCAATCCTGCCGGCACTATCTGCGCTTCAGCACTGGCCAGCTTCAGCAGTACAGTCAGCGGTGGACTGGCCCCTTATGATTATGCCTGGACCTTTGGCGATGGCGGCAGCGCCAGCAGCGCCAATCCCACCCACCGGTTTACCGCTACGGGTTGCGGCAATGCGGCTATCTCCAATACCCTTACCGTGACCGATGATCATGGCTGTACAGTCAGCAGCAGCCGGAGTATTTCTATCAAGCAGGCGCCCGAAGTTTCCTTAGGCGATGTGAACCGGCCACTGGAACCTTTCAACAACTGTTCCAACTACCCCGATGCCGGTAACCCCAATTTCACAATAACAGTCAGCAATACTTCGCCGGATAATAACTGTATCACTGATTATACCCTGGACTGGGGCGATGGCAGCCCGCTGGTTACAGGCCTTACCATGGCCAGTTTTCCTTTGCAGCATACCTATACCCGCCTGGGCGCCTTTCCCATGGTGATCACCGGCAATGGCAGCAATGGCTGCAGCAATTCAAAGACCTATACCGTGGCCAACCAGAGCAACCCTGACATTGGCATTGCTACTACCGGTCCTACCGAAGGCTGCGCCGACCTGACCGTTAACGTACTGGTCACCACCTGGCAGCTCAATTCGCCCGGCACCAGCTATGAATTGAAATTTGGCGACGGCAGTGTTAAAAGATGGAGCCACCCTATCAACAACAGCAATTCCGCTGAATCCATTTCGCATCTTTATACCACTACCTCCTGTCCCCAAAGTCCCAACTACCCGCTCACCATACGCGCCACCAACGCCTGCAGCTATAAAGAATTTGGGGGTGGCAATATCATTGTAAAAGTGAAGCCGCAGGCAAAGTTCACTATCAGCACGCCCCTGGCCTGCGCCGGCCAGTCCGTGTGTTTTGCAGACGCCAGCATTGCCGGTTATATCAACAACTGTATCTCCAATGCCCTCTACAGCTGGGATTTTGGCGATCCCGGCAGCGCTTCCAATACAGCCACTATTCCCAATCCCTGTCATACCTATGCCAATCCCGGCACCTATACCGTGAAGATGACCGTCACCAATCCCTGTGGCAGCAGCACCTATACCCAACAGGTCTGTGTGAACCCAACAGCGGCCCCTGTTTTTACGGTCAGTGATGATAAGGTATGCGCAGGCAGTACGGTCACTACTACCAATACATCTATCACAGGCAACTGCGCCAATACGGCTTACCAGTGGACAGTAGGCTATGCACCGGGATTCTGCGGCACTTCAGCGGGCTGGAGTTTTGCCAATGGCAGCAATGCCAGTAGCGCCACACCTGCTTTCAGCTTTGCCAATCCCGGTACCTATACACTGACGCTCCGCATTACCGGCGCCTGTGGCACGGCCAGCATGCAAAAAACGGTGCAGGTAAAACAAAAGCCACAGGTGAGCCTGGCGCCTATTGCCAATGCCTGCGGGCAATCGCAGATCAAACCCGAAGCCACGGTCAGCAATTGCGGCAGCGATCCCCTCACCTATCTTTGGGAATTTGACAATGGCGTGGTGGGCAGTTCCACCGATGCCGATCCAGGCACTATTGATTTCACCAGCCTTGGCCAGCATTCCGTTAAACTAACGGTCAGCAACGAGTGCGGATCCACCACGGTGACGCAGCAATTCACCAATAACAGTGGCGCAGACCTGACCATTCCTGCGGACCGCATTTTCTGTGCCGGCGAACAAAGCGGCACACTGGCCCTTACCAGCACCACGCCCAATACGGTGATCCGCTGGACCAACAGCCACCCTGCCATTGGCCTGCCCGCCAGTGGCAACGGGAATATCGGGTCCTTTGTCAGCAGCAATACCACAGGCGCCAGCATTACTGCTACCATCACTGTGACAGCAACAGCCAATAATTGCCCGGTCAGTAAGACCTTTACCATCACGGTGCATCCGCAGCCGGCCGCTCCGGTGGTGACTACCCCGGTGAGCTACTGCCACCTGGAAACAGCGCTGCCCCTCCAGGCTACGGTATCGCCGGGACATAGCCTGCAATGGTTCAGCACCGCAACAGGAGGTACAGGCAGCACTGTATTACCAACGCCCAATACCGGCAGCATTGGTACTACGGTATATTATGTCAGCCAGGTGAACAATACCACACAATGCGAAAGTAAACGTGTATCCATCACCGTTACTGTATCTGCTATCCCGGTGATCAGCGGCCAGCAGCTGCAGGATCCGGTCAATTGCGCCTCGGCCACCGGCTCCATCCGCTTGCAGGGATTGGTGGCAGGCGTCACTTATGCTGTTCAGTACACGAAAAATGGGGGTTCGCCCCTTACGCTGTCCCTGACTGCCAGCAGCAGTGGCGTTATCAGCATCAGCAACCTGACGGCCGGCACTTATGCCGATATCAGCGTCAGCAACAGCGGCTGCCACTCCAATACAGTTGGTCCCTTTGTACTCAGCGATCCCAACCCGCCGGCAGCGCCTGTGGCGGGGCCGGACCCGGAACTGTGTGCGGGCAATACACTCTCGCTGGCGGCCAGTCATCCCCAGTCCGGCGTCAGCTGGAGCTGGTCGGGCCCCGGCAATTTCAGCAGCAGTCAACCCAACCCTATTATCAATACGGCCATCCCAGCGCATAGCGGCGTATACCGGGTTACCGTCACACTGAATGGCTGCACTTCCGCACCGGCAGAAGTAAGGGCCCTGGTACACCCGCGACCGGATGCGCCGCAGGTGAGCGCCAGCCATTCCGTATGCCTTGGCCAGGACCTTCAACTCAGTGCCAGCACCGGATTTGCAGGGGCAGTCAGCTGGTCCTGGTCGGGCCCGAACGGATTTGGCAGCACGCTGCAGAATCCGGTGCTGCCCAATGCCGGCACAGCATTGAATGGATTGTATACCGTCCGTATCCAATCGGTCACCGGCAACTGTGGTTCGCCTGACGCCAGCACTACTGTCAGCATCAGGCCCGTGCCGGTGATCACCGGCAGCTCTTTCATCAATCCGATAGGTTGCAGCAGCGCTACCGGCATCCTGGTACTGACCGGCCTGCAACCACAGACCTTATATACGGTACTGTATATGCGCGATGGCCAGCAGCAGCCGGCAGTCAATGCACAATCCGCTCCGGATGGGCAACTCATGATCGCCGGGCTGCGGGCAGGCGTATACAGCCAGGTGACGGTAGGACTGGGCGGTTGTACTTCAGCGCCTGCGGGACCATTTACCCTGCCTGACACACCACCATTTTCCGTGATCGCGGAAAGCAATGGCGCTATCTGCAGCGGCAATACCTTATTGTTATCGGCCCGTGCTACGGCACAGGGCAGCGCCCGTTATGCCTGGACGGGCCCCGAAGGATTTACGAGCAACCTGGCCAGTCCGTCTATTCCCAATGCCCGAGCTGTCCATAGCGGGCTGTATGAAGTGAGCATTACCATCAATGGTTGCAGCGCCAGCGGGTCCGTCACCGCTACAGTAGCGCAGCCAAGTATTGGGGGACGAACCAATGGGCCCGCCGCCGTTTGCCCGGGCAACAATAGTGGCGCCGTCACCCTGACCGGCCATCATGGCGAAATATTGCGCTGGGAGCAATCAGTGAACGGCGGCCAGAGCTGGAACAGTGTATTGTCCACCTTGCCTGTATACAACTATGCCAATCTTGCCACCAGCACCTGGTATCGCGCCGTTGTGCAGAGCGGTCTTTGCGCGCCGGCCTATTCTTCTGCTACCCTGATCACCGTACAGGATGGCGTCCGGGATGTCAGGCTTTCGCCGGCCCTGGTCAGCACCTGTAACCACGACAGCAGCATCCGTTTCCAGGCAACGGCGGCCCAGAACGGTACCAGCGCCCTTCAATATACCTGGTATGTGAACGGCCAGGTAGTGGGCAGTGGTGCGCAACTGGCGCATCGTTTCCTGGCGGACCGGAACAGCCCTGCTGATATACCCTTCCAGGTATTTGTAGTGGCTGAAAATGCCGGTGGCTGCCAGGACCGTTCGCCGGAGGGACAGGTGCTGATCAAAGCCTTGCCTGCTCCGCAGATAGCGGTGAGCCCTTCCACTATCCAGCGGGAACCCAAATACCAGTTCACGTTTACAGACGTATCCCCGGAAACGCCGGGCGAAGCCCATACCTGGCAGGTAGGTGATCCTGCCGCAGCACCGCTGAACGGAAGGCAGGTCAGCTACGATTATAAACGCACCGGGAATTTCAAAGTGCTGTTGTCCGTGCTGGACAGGAACACCGGTTGTGCTGCCCGTGATTCCGTCAATGTGACCATTGTGCCGGTACCCGGTTCCCTGGTGATACCCAATGCATTTTATCCCAACAGCGCCCATCCTGAACTGCGGACCTTCAAGCTGAAAGGTCTGGGTATGGTCAGGTACCACCTGCAGGTCTTTGACGCCTGGGGAAAGATCGTATTTGAAACAAAAGAACTGAATAGCGATGGCAGTCCCAAAGTAGCCTGGAATGGCAGTTACATGAATACCGGCAAACCCTTGCCGCAGGATGCCTATACCTGGAAGATCGCAGCAATTGAATTTGAGAACGGCAGGCCCTGGAATGGGATGTCCTACAATGGCGGGGCCAGTAAATATTTCGGGAACGTAACCCTTTTCCGTTAACAACCAACAAAAGAGACTGTATGCATAGAGAATCAGTGAACAGGCAGTGGGGCAGACTGAAAAAGTCCGGGCTGTTGCTATTGATGATATTGTGGACCGGCTGGCAGCAGGTTGCGCTGGCGCAGGATCCCTTATTTACGCAGTTCCAGTACTCACCGGTGTACCTTAACCCTGCATTTACGGGAACAGGAAAGAATGAGTTCCGTGCTACGGTCAACAGCAGGGTGCAGTGGGTGAACCTGCAGGCGCCGTTGCAGAGCTACAATGCCAACGCAGATTATTATTTTTCCGGACCTAAGATGAGCCTGGGGTTAATGGCCAACCGCTTTGATGAAGGCTACCTGAAAACCTCGCAGGCTTACCTGCTCTTTGCCAAGGACTTTGGATCAGATGAAGTGAACTGCCGGGACTGGTATGTGAATGTAGCCTTCCAGGGCGGGTTGGGCACCCGCAATGCCAACCGCAACAAACTACTATTCCCGGACCAGATAGATGTGAACGGGCCAATAGGTATGCCTTCGCAGTTTGAATTGTTCCAGTCGGGCAACAAGACCTACCTGGATATGTCCGTGGGCATGGTGTTCTGTTATAAGAACATAATGGGTGGAGCAGCCTGGCAGCATGTCAATGAGCCGGTGAACGGCTTACTGGGCAGCGGGGACGACAGCCGCCTGCCGCGCAGGTATACTTTCCATCTGAGTTATATCAATAGTCCGCCGGATATGGATGTGGCAGACGACCGGATACTGGTGAAGCCCACCATCATATACCAGCAGCAGGGTGTCAGCAACAGCCTGGTAGTGGGCAGCCTTTTTGAGTTTCCCGGGTGGGTAATAGGCGGCGGCCTCTGGTACCGGAACAATTTTGGCTCGGGGCAGAACTGGGGCTTTACAGAGAACCATACTATCAATATCGGCATTACGTTGAAGCTGGGTACTGTGAAGAACCATTACAATGGGGATGCGGCTGCGCGGTTCAATACGGGCTTCAGTTATGAGGCGGAACTGAGCAGACCGGGCATCAGACATACCAAGGGCAGTATGGAAGGCGGATTATTGTATGAGCGTAATTTTAATGGCAAGGCGGAATGCCGGAGTGTGGATTGTCCGGTGCGGTATCCCTGGGTATTTTTCTGATCCTGCTGCCGGAACATTTCTAAGTTGTAACTTTAACTATCATTGAATTAGGTATCCGACCTTTAATAAATGTACTGATTCGGGTATCATAAAGTGTTGATTCCAAATAAACTTTAACGAAATAAAGCAGGTCATGAAAAGCTAAATGAGGTATATTTAGTTAACTTTTGATCCTGAAAGTGCAAAGCGCTTATTCATAACAATATTTGGTTTCCTGGCTCTGAAGTCGCCTTATCCCATCTACTAATCACAGGAAATACATCCAAAGTTATCAGGAGATCAAAGCTAAGAGCAGAAAATAGCAATCATACTGTACCTGGTTTCCCAACAAACCTTGCAGTTATAAATATGTTGGCGTGAAATCTGCATGACGGTTTTCCGCTTTGGACACGTATTTAGAACCATGACCCAAAGTATACAATTGTTATGAAAAAAAAGGTCCTTCTTGAAACATCGGCCTCGTTGCTCGTACTCTTATTTCTTTATGCAGCCCTTAGTCAGTTCCTCGCATTCAAGACATTTACCGGAGACCTCAATAACCAGCCCTTCTCCAATGGATTTACACCCTGGTTACGCTGGCTGATCCCTGCCAGCATGCTGCTCATTGCCACCGGCCTTTTATTTGAACGAACGAGGCTGCGTGCATTCCAGGCTTCCTTTGTATTGCTGTCTGTTTTTTCGGTATATATTGTCCTTATTCTGGGCAATGTGTTTAACCGGATACCCTGCTCCTGTGCAGGAGTGATCAAGAGTTTCAGCTGGTCACAGCAATTGCTGCTGAACGGCTTGTTGCTGGCTTTGTCACTTGCAGGCATGCTTTTGCAAAAGCATAAACAGGTCTCCGTTATCTCCCCTGTATCAGTGGCTCTCTGATCAGCCCATGGCTGGTTGCAGCATCTTTACTGCCCACCTTATCCATTATTACCTTCCTAAAACGATTTTGCTGCATTATGGAAAAGTGCCGCTGAACTATCCTTATTCAAGTTCTTCTTTACAAAACGGGAAATAAAACTGCCTGTGTGCTGAAAGGCACAGACAGGAATACTACTACCAATAGCCGGCTAATGCCTGTCGCCGGTTGTTGGGTAATCAATAAGTGCAGGCAATCGTATACTTGCTCAAAAACAATTGTATGAAAAAACTGAAAGCAACTCTCCTCACAGTGGCTATTGTCACTGCTGTTGCCGGCGCAGCGGCTTCCGCACCTTGTTGGAACTGCGAGAATTCTGTACAATGGGTTCCGAACGGAACTGGCGGCTGGAAAACTGCCGGAACTTATGGCGTAACCTATTATTGTAATACCGGCCCCCAATCCACCTGCACATGGATTGAGAACAATGGTGAAATGCAATCCTGCAGACTGGGCGTTTATACTTCATTGATTGGCCGCAGGAGCGGTATAGCTCCGGAGAAATAAGGAATTGAGCTTATAATATTGCAAAGGACACGCTATTGCCGCGCAAACAGGTAAAAATTTTACAACCTGGTTGTGCGGCAATTTTTTTTGTCTGTTGCAGCTGTTGGCAGAAAACACCGCAGAGCAACTGGCACTTTGCGCTTACGCCGCTCTTAATACAGATCAAGAATTCAAAATTTAATCCGTTTATAAACAGGCTTACAACTGTTCTTTAGTGATCAGCATGAACAGCTTGTACTTGTCTTAGAGACAATTCTTCACTAATTATTTTCCGGGATGCACCAAGAAATTTTTGGGATTTCACAAAAAGTCCTAAATTCATGCTTTCATAGGATAAGGTTTAATGGTTAATGGTATTTGATTAGTACAGTCCTCCCGTTTCTTCGGGGGGACTTGTTTTTTTATCGATTACCATC
The DNA here is from genome assembly GCA_029202545.1 of Candidatus Pseudobacter hemicellulosilyticus. Taxonomy (GTDB): domain Bacteria; phylum Bacteroidota; class Bacteroidia; order Chitinophagales; family Chitinophagaceae; genus Pseudobacter; species Pseudobacter hemicellulosilyticus. Next base: position 3,919,230 of record CP119311.1, on the reverse strand, counting down.
AACGGGGATTATCCGGCATATCGGAAAAATTCAGCACATCGGGAGGAATGGGCAGCACATACAATGGGCTATTGGGCTGCAATGTGTAAATAACGTTATCAATTTTCCTGGTCAATACAATGTTCCGGCCTTCTTTATTCAGACGTTTCAGGTCTGTCCAGCGCACGCCTCTGTAGGGCATTTCCTTTCTTCTTTCTACAAGGATACGATCCAGTGCTTCCGAGGGTGAAGCTGCTGTCAACGGCACAAACGTATTGGCCTTCCAGCGGTGGATCAGCAAGGCATTGAGCATTTGCATAGCTGCATTCGTTTGCTCTGCCCTGGCCAGGCATTCAGCGCGGACCAGGTACATTTCATCTGTAGCCAGCCCTGCAAATGAAAATATTGTTCCCGACAAATTTCCTTTGGCATTGATCTGACCCAGGGTATTGGTATAATAGAATATATCCTTGCGCAGGTCATTGGCTGTATAGGAAGCATAAAGATTAGTGTCTACTACGCAATCCATGGAAGCGATCCCCCGTAAAACTTCTGAAGTGGAGGATAACCTGTTCTGGAACAGGACCTCTCTGTTACCGGGTGCGAAAGGGAGTATGGCTGTACGGCTTACCGTATCAAAATCGATCAGCTCATTGTACAGGTCCAGGCTGCTGGCGGCGTATTCACCCGCTTTCTCATATTGCCGCATGGACAGGTGTATACGGGCAAGCAGGGCAAAAGCTGCAGGCTTTGTGGGTCTGTTGCGGTTACTCCAGGCAATCTCCACCGGCAACAGTTCTTTGGCCAGCTGCATGTCCTCCAGTATCTGATCATAGGTCTGCTGCACAGTAGCCCGTACAGAGATCTTATCCACTTCCGTATCCAGCCGCAGGGGAATGCCCAGGTCGGCGCCTGCTGTAGCCGCATCATATTCCTTTGCAAAAATAGAAGCCAGGTTATAAAAAGCAAATGCCCGGAAAAAATGGGCCATGCCTTTCACCATATTATGATCCTGCTGATTTGCACTGGTCACCGGTACTTTTTCCAGGCCTTCCAGCACTACATTGGTATAAAAGACCATTCTATAAGGAATTACCCAATCGTCAATCTTTCCTTCATGGTCAAAGATATCCGACGCCCAGATATAGGCATTCCTTTCCCTGGGCCGCATGCTTTGCCAGAAGAGATCATTCAGGTAATAATTATCCGCAGATGCTTCACCCAGTATCGGCGCTTCCGCCATAATAGCGTCGTTATCCAGCAAGGCATAAAAATCTTCCAGTGTGCCCGGAATGAAAACATCCGTAGTAGGCTTTTCATCCAGGAACTCTTTCTTACTGCAGCTTCCTGTACTCACAGCAATCAGGAACAATCCCAGGCAGCAACGAAGCAAATGCATAATATTCATTTAATGATTTACAAATCGATCTTCATACCTACAGACACTGTTAAAGGGTCCGGGTATCCCTGCACAAAATCCGGGTCAATGCCTTTGTCATTAGCCCTCCACAATAAACCGATATTGTTCACATAGGTATACAATCTGATCCCTTCAACAGGCAATTTACCAACCCGCCTGTCCATGAACCTGTAAGAAAGTCCCATGTCCTGCAAACGCAGCAGATCACCTTTCTCCACCAGTATTTCCGAATAATTGTAATAAGTATCACGGTTGGCATCTGCCGGAAATCTGATACTCGGCACATTGGTATGCGCCTCATCTCCTTTTTCCTTCCAGCGTTGCACAATATCCGGATGCGCATTGGCATTGATGGTAAAATAGTTTGAATAGTGAATGGAAGGTCTTCTGAAATAATGACCAGCTTTCCAGATGATATTAAAGGAGAGTTCAAAATTCTTCCAGGAAAAGCTATTCAGCACACTGGCAAAGTAAACAGGATTGACAGGACCATTATAGATCAGGTCGTCTAATTTGTTGGAATTCATGATTGCTGAATAATCCTTGCTTCTGCTGCCATTCAGGAACCCGACAGGATCGCCATTCTGCGGATCCAGCCCACCCCATTTAACACTATACACTGAATAAAGCGGTTTATCCGGGAGCGGATTCAATAAAGCCGAATTATAATAATAGGAAATAGAAGCCTGCTGCTCCTCATAGGTAGCCACCTCATCATAATTGTAACTAAACAGGAAACTGGTCTTCCATTGAAATTTTCGGTTCAGGTTGATGGTATTGAGCAGCACATCAATTCCTCTGCCTTTCATTTCCCCGTTATTGCCCCTGAACACGGAAGTACCGGTGGTAGGATCAATGGGGCTATAACCAATCAGGTCCTTTGCGTTGCGGATATAATATTCAATACTGCCTGATAGCCGGTTATTACGACTTTTGAAATCCAATGCAAAATTGATCATGTTTACTTTCTCCCAGCGCAGATCCGGGTTGGGTGGATTGGAAATAGACGCAGTGGAGGCGCCAAAAGAATTCTGCCCATCCCTGGAAGCGGTGATAAAAGCATAGGTATTCCGATCCACATTCCCGCTATAGCCATCACTGACCCGGAGTTTCAGGTAAGGCAACCATTTGGCCTTGTAGAATGCTTCATCACTGATGATCCAGGCGGCGCCTACGGCCCACAGGGGCACACCCTTCTGGTTGGTTTCAACCCCGAAAATATTGGACTCCTCTTTTCGGCCGCTGGCGCTGAAGACGAGATTCTTCCAGGAATAGTCCGCATTCATGTACCAGGAAATATAATTAGCTACCGTTCCCTCATAAGGCACCCTGAACATCTCAGGGATCCTTACCTGCATTCCGGTATTATAGTACATGGTATAGGAGGTTGTATAATCTACAGGCTGACCTTTCCTGGTTGTCTCATCATAACCATAGGTCCTTTCCCGGTAATTCTTCCCTTCTACATTACGGACCTCAACACCGCCCAGCACCTGCAGGCCATGTTTATTCCATTGCCGGTGATAATTGAGCTGTCCGCGGTAGTTCTTGCCGGTCAGGTAATATTTCTGCTCATCCAGTATGCCGCCGAGTGGGATCGGCCTTACAACTTCCCCATTGGGTCCTATCTGTGTATACTTGTTGATCAGGTCACGGGTTGAAAAGGTCTCCATCCCATTCAATTGCCGGGCTATGGTATTGGTCCTGCTGTACTGGTATTTCAGCTCAGCGCTCAGGTCCGGCAGTATTCTATAGGTCAGCATCAGGTTGATGCGATAATCATGGGCCCTTGTGGTTTTATTGGGCAGTCCCGATTCCGCCAGCGGCCGGTAAGTCCAGTCCAGCAACCTGCCCCTGCCCGCGGTATCAATAAAAGATTTCCGGTACGTATTGGGCACAATAGCAGCATTGCCCTGCTCATCTACCAGCCGTTGATAGGGATACGCGAGGAACTTAAAATTGTCATTTTGCCTGTTTTCACTTCCCGTATACTGCACACCGGTAGTCAGCTCCAGTTTCCGCTTCCACATAGACAGGGTATGACTGCCATTGAGCGTCCAGCGGCGGAAACCATTTTGCCCAACCAGACTGGCCAGGTTATGATCATACCCGCCTGTCACGGAATAATATTGCTTTGCCGTACCACCACGGAGGTTAAGACTGTATTGCTGGTTAATGGAATGCCGGTACACATATTTTTCCAGGTCCGCTCTTCCATCATTCTTCTTCAGGGCTTCCAGCTGTGCATCAGCTTCATCTGCCGTCAGTTTGCCTTCCCGTTTTTTGATCAGTATCTCTACCACATCCGTCAGCACGGGCTTGTTGAAATTATTCTCCCTTCCTCTGAAAATGTTATTGGCGAACATCAGTTTTTCCAGTTCCACCTGATCGGCAGAATTAATATACGGCTGGTAATAAAGATCTGGTTTATCGCCCACCGTAACGTTGGCGTCCATAGTCAGTTTCAGCGGCATTTTGTAATTACCCTTTTTACTGGTGATCACAATAACGCCATTGCCAGCATAGGCGCCCCAGATGGCAGAGGCTGCGGCATCTTTGAGGATAGTCACGCTGTCCACATCGTTGGGATTGATGCTGCTCAGGGGACCATAGAAGGGAAAATTATCCAGTACAATCAGTGGTTCGGCATTGGAGTAGATAGTGCTTCTGCCGCGGATGCTGATCTCGGTCTGGTTGATACCCGCTACAATATTGCGGTTGCGCAGCAGGGAAGAGCTGATGCCTTCCAGCCGGTCCATAAAATTGGTGGATATGCGGCGTTGCAATTTTTCCCGGCCAATGACATCATAGGAGCCGGTAGAGAGGCGGCGGGATTTGGTCTGGTAACCGGAGGATACTACGGAAACATCGGTCAGCTCATTGACCTTTGGCTGCAGGCGCACCAGCAGGAAATTCCCGGGACTGGCCGCCAGTTGTTGTGCCTGGTAGGAAATACTGGAGATCAGTACGCTGTCACCCGGTTTAAAATTTTCCAGCACAAAAATACCGTTGGCATCGGTAACAGCATGCTGCTGCCCGGCTATGGCATGAACAGTGGCGCTGATCACGGGCTGGTCCAGCTCATTGATCACCCTTCCTTCCAGGGAACGGGTCAGTGGCGCGGGTGGTAGAATGGCAGCGTTGCCGGCACGGGGACGAATAGTGATATTTTTTTCATCGATCACATATTCCAGTGGCTGATCGCGGAAGATCAGGTTGAGTACCTGGATCAGCGGCATATCGGTAACCTGGATGGTCACTTTGCCGGCTTTTTGCAATACGCCCTGCCGGTGAAAAAAGTTGTAATCGGTTTGTCTTTGAATTTCAGCCAACACTTTGGCTATCGGGGCCTGTCTGTAAGAAAGAGATACCTGGGCATGTCCGGCAGAGACAAACAACAGGCAGGCAAAAAATACAATAAAAGCAGTTATAAATCCTGGCTTCCGCATCCTGGGTGTAATGTTATTCGGGTTAATCTGTAACCGCCTTGAAGGAAACCAGGTTCCTGAACTTCGTTTCTTAGTCGGTCATAAGGTTCGCAGGGTTTCCTTCAAACAAGTTAAAGCTACAAACTGCGACCCTAAAGCAAATATAGCCTAAGGTCGCAGTAAGTAGCTTCCGCTGCCTTCGAATTTCTTAAAAAAGCAGCACACTAGGATTGTGGCTTAATGATTAATGGGAATGCTCTTTGTGCTCGGGGAGCAATTTCTTCCATTTAATCTATTATAGATCAAGATTTAACAATGATTGTCCGCTCATTTTCATCCAATACCGTTTCTATTCCATTCGATCTGAGCGTGTTCAGCAAACTTTTGATGCTTGTACTGCGTGATAAGCGCCCATCAAAGTTGCCTTCCGGAATTTTTCCACTCTCATATTCTACTTTCACATCGTACCAGCGGGAGATCTGGCTCATGATAGCGCTGATCTTGGGACCGGTAAAATATCCTTCTTTCCAGTTGACCATCTCATTGGCATCCGCCAGGTTGACGATCTTAATACCATTGCCGCCTGTGATGGTATCCATTCTGGCCTGCTGGCCTGGTTTCAGGACCTGTATGCTTTCCCCTTTGGCTACCTTGACCGATCCTTTCAACAGGGTGGTCTCGATATTGGGTTCATCATTATAGGCCTTGATATTAAAATGGGTTCCTACCACTTCTACTTCACCACGTCCCCTGCCTGACTGCCCCGGTCCATTACCGGAACCAATCACCGCCTTAAAAGGTCGGGCTGGATTTTTAGTGACTTCAAAGTATACCTCACCAGTGATCTGTACTCTCCTTTCGTTTCCGGCAAAAGCTACCGGGAAGCGGATGGAAGACTCAGCATTCAGCCAGACCTTTGTCTGATCCGGTAGCGTTAGCTGGTACTGACCGCCGCGGGGCGTGGCAATAGTATTATATAAAAGAGCTTGATCGTTGTTGTTATCTATGGGCTCGTACAGCAGGGCCTCATTGTTCACCAGGGTGATCCTGGTATGGCCTTGTTGAGTGAGCAGCCCGTTGCTGGCGTCCGCCAGTAGGATGGTGGAACCATCTGAAAGGGTCAGCACTGCTTTGTTACCGCCTGGTTCAATCCCTTTTAAAGGAACCTGTACCACAGGCTCAGGTGCTGCCGTTCCTTTTACATTGGAAAGGTATAACCAGGTGGCGCCGCCTGCGATGATCACTGCTGCGGCGGCCCATTGGATCCACCTGCGAATGGCTGGTCTGCGTTGCATAGGTACTACCCTGCCCGCTGCTTCCAGTGCATCGATCCTTTGTTCCAGCTGTTGCTTCCACAAGGCAGAAGGTCCAGCGGTAGACAGTCCTGGCATTTCTACCGTTTCATACTCCCTGGCCAGGGCCTCGATCTGGTCGACCGGAGCTCCTTTGATCCATTCGAGAAAAGACTGATGGTCTTCCCGGGAGAAATTCCCCTGAACGAAACGGGTGACAAATATTTGTGCCTCCTGACTGTTCATACATATATAAAGACACCTGCTGAAGAATGAAAGGCCACCTCGGTGTCGAAGTTTTTTTTATATTTTTTTGGAAAAATATAAAAAAAGTATGCAATTAAATGATTTTCAATAATTTATTAAATGAAATAATTTCCAGCCAAAAACTGGCCCCAAGCTGTCCTTTACATGGCGGCGCTTTTGCCGGCACCTGGCAGGTCAATTGGCTGCAATAAAAAAGGGGTATATTATTAAAGGAAGGCTGTTTTTATATAAAAAGAAAAGCAGTCCAACTATTACCAGCAGCTTTCCGAAACCGATAGCAGGGAGTCTTGGGGTTCGTCCCAAAAGCTTCTTTACTTATATTAAAAGGAAAGCAGGCACAATTGTAACTACCAGCTTTCCGAAACCGATGGCAGGGGGCTCTTGGTTCGTCCAAAAGCTTCTCTCTTTATATAAAAAGAAAAGCAGCCCCAACTGTTACCAGAAGTTTTCCGAAACCGATAGCAGGGTCTCTTTGGGTTCGTCCAAAAAAATATCTCAATACATATATATACGGCGTTCCCTGGTTTGAACCCAAACCCATTTACAAGTATATCAGTGAGTCCCTGGTTCGTCCCAAAACTTTTCCGCGACAGAAGATATTTGTATGTACAAATAACACAACCATCCAATCCCTGAACAGGAATGGATCAGCACTCATGCTATAATAAAAGGTAAATGCGCTTAGTTCTCGATCAATGCCAGGAAGAGGAAGAGACTGGAAGAGATACCGGCATGTTCCAGGAGGTACTGGCGTACAGAAGACATGCCCGCATACAACTGGTGTTTGACACCTGATTTGGAGATATTCAGCCTTTCCGCAATTTCATCCAGCGAAAGGCCTTCTTCAATACTCATCTTTACTACTTTTTTCCGGCCGGCAGGCAGCTGTTCGATGGCCGTCACCGCCATCTGGTAATACTGCGAGTACAGCACCTTGTGGTCCGCATCAGCGGTCAGCAGCTCACCCGGGGCCTGCTGCATATCACGCAGTTTCTGCTGCATCTTGAGCGACCGGATATAATTCAATACCTGGTTTCGCGTGAGTCCAAACAGATAATTACGGAAGGAGTCCACCTGTAACAGCTTCTCCCGCTTTTCCCACAACCGGACAAAAACATCCTGAGTCAGCTCATCCAGCTTATCCGGATCCGGGTTGAACAACCTCACATATTGCTGCACCACCCCGAAATAATGCCCATAGAGTTGTTGGAACGCTACCCTGTCATCAGCCGCCACCTGTTTTAATACCTCCTGTTCATTATGAAGATTTTCCATTGAGAAAGGATGATAAAAAGTTTTGGGTTAAAGAAATAATCTCAAGGATGAGGCTAACATATAAGGCATAAAAATATCCTTTTTTATTTATATCAGAATTGAATAAGATGCCAATCTACAGGAAAACCTTTAACCCTGATCCGCGCACGTCGTTTTTTTCATGATCTTGCAGAAAAATTACACATGGCTACGGATATCAAGTGCCCGCAATGTGGTCATCAGTTCCCGATGGAAGAAGCGGTATCGGAAGAATACAAAAAGGAGCTGAGGGAACAGATGGTGGTCTTCAAGAAACAGAAAGAGGATGAGTTTGCCAGGCGCGAACAGGCCCTGCTGCAGGCGGCACAGTCGCGGGAAGCCGAAACCCAGCGTAAATTCCAGGAGGAAAAAGCCAGTCTCCAGCGCTCCCTGGAAGAGAATATCCGGAAGAACCTGAGCGCCGATTTTGAAAATACCATCCGTCTGCTGGAGCAGAATAATAAGGAAAAGGACGAGAAGCTGAAGCTATCCCGCCAGAAGGAGATGGAGTTCCTGCAGAAAGAACAGGCCCTGCTGAACAAAGAGCAGGAACTGGAACTGTCCCTCCAGCGTAAGCTCCAGGAGGAAAGATCCCGCCTGTCCGAAGAACTGCGGAAAATAGAGGAACAGAAGACCGCCACCCGCGAGACGGAATACCAGCTAAAGCTGCGGGAGCTGGAAAAGCAGCTGGAAGACCAGAAAAAACTGGCCGAGGAAATGAAACGCCGCGCCGAACAGGGTTCCATGCAGCTCCAGGGCGAAGTGCAGGAGCTGGCTCTGGAAGAACTGCTGAAAACAGCCTTCCCCTTTGATATGGTCAGCGAAGTAGGTAAAGGCATCCGGGGGGCCGACTGCATCCAGACCGTCCGGAACAGCTTTGGACAGGAATGCGGTAAGATCATCTATGAAAGCAAACGCACCAAGCATTTTGATAAAAGCTGGATAGAGAAGCTCAAGACCGATATGCGCAGTACTGCCGCCGATGTGGCCGTTATTGTGACCCAGGCTCGCCCCGAAGACCTGGAACAGTTTGGCCAGGTGGACGGGATCTGGATCTGCTCCTTCAGCGAAGTGACCGCCCTGGCCCAGGTGCTGCGGGATGGCATCCTGAAAATTGCCAGCGCCCTCCGCTCGCAGGAGAACAGGGGCGATAAAATGCATATGCTGTACGATTACCTGGTGAGCCATGAGTTTGCCGAGCAATGGAAGGCCATCCGGGAAGGGTTCCTGTCCATGAAGCTCAGCATCCAGCGGGAAAGGGACGCCATGGAAAAACTATGGAAGGCCCGGGAAAAACAACTCGAAAAAGTATTGCTGAACGCCGCCCATATCAAGGGCTCCATTGAAGGGATTGCCGGCAAGGACGATATCCAGCTCAACCTGCTGGATGACACGGACGAAACGGAGCTGGACTAAGCAGGGAGCAGCAGGTCTGCCTGCCATTGACCAGCCGGGGTCTTAGCACCTGGGCAGGAGCCCTGTCCAGCACCCACAGGCTGTTTCCGCCCGGACCGTTTTTGTACGCTTAGCCCTCCGTGGCCACCCAGGCCAGCACCAGCGGATCAAAGACCCGGGCAGTGACCGTCAGGGGTATGATGCTATCTTTCCTGAACTCAAAAGGCAGGCTCACCCATTCATTGGGCCCGAAAGTGATGGGACCACAGAGCCGCATATTGTCGCGGAACGACAACTGCCCTTTCCCATACCATTTAAAGATAGATTCCTTGGCGCTCCAGAGAATGGTGGTCAGTTCCAGGTGGAGCTTATGCATATGTTCCCATTCTTTCAGGAACTGCTGCTCGTCCTCATGCAGGAATTTGTGCATGATGGTATACATCCTTGGGGTCACCAGCTCTATATCCACTCCTACCCGCTCGTGCTGGCTGGCCAGGGCCGCCGCAAAGTTGCCGCTATGGGAAATGGAGAAATGGTACTCTTCCTTTTCCAGGAAGGGCTTGCGGGTATCGGCGATCAGGATCTCCGATAATGGAAAATCCTCGAACAGGGTGGGCAGCAGGTACCTGCCGGCCAGGTGCTGTAACCGTTTATAGGGGTGGGATACATCTGCTTTAAGGGGTACCTTTTCCAGGAAAAAAGTTTCAGCCTCTTCAATACGCCAAATGCCTACTTTTGTGCCCCCGTTGATATTATGTTGATAAAACAGTGCCACGGTAAATTTTTACATTTTTTAGATTGCGCTCCCCCTTTGTATCCAGTCGCTATGGCGACCTGGTCCGGTGAAGAGGGGCGAACTATTTGTCAAATATAACAAGCAACGCATTATGATCCTTTCCGACACGCGTATTCTGGAAGAAATGGAAAAAGGGACCATCAAGATCAGCCCGTACCAGCGCGCCTGCCTGGGCAGCAACTCCTATGACATACACCTGGGTAAATTCCTGGCTACCTACCGGGAACATATCCTGGACGCCCGCAAGCATAACGAGATTGAACATTTCGAGATCCCCGAAGAAGGCTTTGTCCTCTATCCCCATATCTTTTACTTAGGCGTTACGGAAGAATATACCGAAACACATGCGCATGTGCCCTTCCTGGAAGGGAAATCGTCCACCGGGCGACTGGGCATCGATATCCACGCCACTGCCGGCAAAGGCGATGTAGGTTTCTGCGGTCACTGGACCCTGGAGATCTCCGTCAAACAACCCGTGAAAGTCTATGCCGGCATGCCCGTGGGGCAGCTGATCTATTTCCCCGTGGATGGTGAAATTGAGATCAAGTACAACCAGAAGAACAACGCCAAATACAGCGGCCAGGGTTCCAGGCCGGTGGAAAGCATGATGTGGAAGAATCAGTTCTGATCCCTGTTAAATAGCTTCTGCGCCGTATTTCCGGTACCAGGCTACCAGCCAGGCCACCACTTCACTATAGGTCATCTTTCCCGAAGGCTGCTGGTTGGCGCGGAGGTATTCCCCATATAATTTATCGATCACCGCTTCCACCGGGTTGCGGTGCCGCAGCAGGAATTCCCGCCATTCTTTATGGTCCCGGATCACGCCGGCAGGCAGCTGTGCGTTAAAAGCTTTGGCCTGCACCGAATCAAAGCGGTAAAAGTAATTCCAGGAATAGCTGTACATATCATAGTAAACGGAGTACCGGAAGGCTGCATCGGCAGAAGACCTGGCGGCCAGGTAGCCGGCAAAATTGGCTTCATTCTCTTTGGCATAACCCAGCTGGTGCCCTATTTCATGACAGGTGGTAAAAGGTTGTACAAAGACCGGCACCGTGGTATTCACCTGGGCCTCCCCGGAAAAAGGATTGTAATACCCCGTAAAACCAAGATAATTGCCCAGGTAACTATAGAGAGACGGTTTTACAGAACGAAAGGAATAAGAGAAGGCAGGCCATTGGACGGCGAGGCTGTCGTAAGCCGTCTTTGCATGGCGGAACAGGAACCGCTTGCGGCGCATATCCGTCCGGTTTACCCTGCCGGAACTATCCAGGTCATGCAGCCGCTCCACCAGTACTTCCATGACAGCCTTCAATTCTTCTGGTCTGTATTCTTCAATAGTCAGGTCCAGCTGGCGGGCCAGTCCTACCCGGTTATAGTTCAGTCCCCAGAGCCCGTTGAACAATACATAGACCCACAGCACTACCAGTATGCCCTGGCGGAGGCCCCGCAGCCAGTAGGCTTTACCGGTCTGCCGCTTCCATAATTTTTTTACCAGGATGATGAGCTTGCGCAGGAGCCACAGGCCGGCAAAAAGATACAGGAGATCGCCCAGGCTGATGGGTAGCCAGCCGAAGAGGATCCGCAAAGCGCCGCCCAGTACGGGATAGAGGCCTTGTGAATAATACTGCTCCACCGCTTGCGGGAAGCCGGAAAAGACACGGATGATAAGGGCCAGCAGGGCCGGTATAATGAATGGCAGGTATTTCTTCCACATACAGCATTAAAAATAGGGATTGGCGGTGGTCAGGCCAAAACTGCAGGCACCCGTAACATTCAGATCACATAAACGCATGGCAGCAGGCTCCAGGAAGGGGCATTGGGTTGAACAATACATACAATCCGTACTTCAGGCCCGCCCGCCCTTACGGGCTGCTGGGTAATCTTCGCTGGCTTTTGACCGGTGTTTTCGCTTTCCGGTAATATACCTTATTTTGCAGGCTATTGCCGATCCCCCTACAAAAAAGACTGTAAACAAATGAACCTGGAATTCAACAAGAATGAAGATGCCATGAGATTATCGGTCAGCCAGTTGCAGCAGCGCCTGAAACAGGTATACCTGGGCGGCGGTCAAAAGGCGATCGACAGACAGCATGACAAAAACAAACTGACAGCCCGTGAGCGGATCGATTACCTCCGTGACGAGAACACCAACTTTGTAGAAGTGGGTGCGTTGGCCGGCTGGGATATGTACAAAGAACAGGGTGGCTGCCCTTCCGGTGGCACAGTGGCCGGTATCGGCTATGTCAGCGGCCGTCAGTGCGTCATTGTAGCCAACGACCAGACCGTGAAAGCCGGCGCCTGGTTCCCCATCACCGGTAAAAAGAACCTGCGCATGCAGGAGATCGCTATGGAGAATAACCTGCCCATCATCTACCTGGTAGACAGCGGCGGCGTGTTCCTCCCCATGCAAAGCGATATCTTCCCCGATAAAGAACATTTTGGCCGCATCTTCCGCAACAACGCAAAGATGAGCGCCATGGGCATTACCCAGATCGCTGCCGTACTGGGCTCCTGCGTAGCCGGCGGCGCATACCTGCCCCTGATGAGCGACGAGATCCTGATGGTCAAAGGCCAGAGCTCCATTGCCCTGGCAGGCCCCTACCTGGTGAAAGCCGCTATCGGGGAAGAGATTGACCTGGAACGATTGGGTGGCGCTAACACCCATGCCGCTATCAGCGGCAATGCCGACTACCAGTTTGATACCGAACAGGAATGCCTGGACCAGATAAAAAGACTGATCGGCAAGCTGGGACATAATCCCAGGGCCGGCTTCGACCGCATAGCACCCGCCCCGCCCAAAAAAGATCCCAAAGATATCTATGGCATTATGCCCGCCGATCTCACCCGTCCCTACGATATGGTGGATATCATTGAACGCATGGTGGACAATTCCGAGTTTGACCAATACAAGGAAGACTATGGCAAGACCATCATCTGCGGTTATGGCCGCATTGAAGGCTGGGCCGTAGGTATTGTGGCCAACCAGCGCAAAGTGGTGAAAACACAGAAAGGGGAAATGCAGATGGGCGGCGTGATCTATAATGACAGCGCCGATAAGGTAGCCCGCTTTGTCATGAACTGCAACCAGAAAAAGATACCGCTGGTATTCCTGCATGATGTCACCGGCTTTATGGTGGGCTCCCGCAGTGAACATGCAGGCATCATCAAGGACGGCGCCAAAATGGTGAATGCCGTGGCCAACTCCGTAGTGCCCAAATTCACGTTCTATGTGGGTAACAGCTATGGCGCCGGCAACTATGCCATGAACGGCAAGGCCTATGACCCGCGACTGATCTACGCCTGGCCCGGCGCCCGCATTGCCGCCATGGGCGGCGAACAGGCGGCCAAGACCGTACTGCAGTCGCAGATCAATAGCATGAAGGCCAAAGGCGAAAAAGAACTGACACGGGAAGAAGAACAAAAATTACTGAAAGAGATAACAGCTTATTACGACGAGCAAAGCACTGCCTATTTTACCGCCGCCCGCCTGGTAGTGGATGGGGTGATTGATCCCCTGGATACCCGCATGATCATTGCCGAAGGAATTGCGGCAGCGGATCACAATGCGGATATTCCGCCCTACAAGACCGGTGTGATCCAGGTATAAGGCAGCCTGATGATTCTTATATATGAGTACAACACAAGGACTGATCGTTTACACGGATGGCTCTTCCCGGGGCAATCCCGGCCCCGGCGGTTATGGCGCCATCCTGATGTGGGGCGGCAGGGCAAAAGAGTTATCGGCCGGTTACCGCCGTACTACCAATAACCGGATGGAGCTGATGGCCGTGATAGCGGCACTGGAAGCCCTCACCCGCCCCGGCCTTTCTATCACTGTTTATTCCGATAGCCAGTACGTGGTGAAAGCCGTACAGGAAGGCTGGCTGAAAAAATGGATCCGCACGGGTTTTGCCGGCGGCAAAAAGAACAAGGACCTCTGGCTGCATTTCAACAGCCTGGCCGAAAAACACCAGCTGACCTTCAAATGGGTAAAAGGCCATGCCGAGAATCCCTATAATAACCGGTGTGATGAGCTGGCTACCGCAGCGGCAGATGGTAAGGACCTGCTGGTGGATGTGGGATATGAAAAAGGCGAAGGGTAGAGAGGCCATGCCGAAGATCCCGTACAATAACAATTGTGATGAGCTGGCTACTGCAGTGGCAGATGGGACCTGCAGATGTATATGAGCGGGCAAAGGGCAAAAGGCTTAACCGGAATCAACGAAATAAGATTTCCCTAATAACAGAATGGCCGACCAGTAACTGGTCGGCCATTCTGTTAAGGCGATAGCCTGTATCTTTTACGCAATAGCGGTTTTCTTTTCTTTGCGGCTCACCAGGTACCAGCTGCCGAACAGGACAGTACTGAATACGAGGGTAGCCATGATGCTGCCCTTGTAGAAAGGCAGGGCCATGGTATAGCAGGTCATCAAACCGGCCCATGTTTTGGGATAATCAATATAAGCACCTACACCTACCCAGGTCAGGAAATTGGATACCAGGAAGAAATACGTAGGGGCCAGCAGGGACATGACCAGTACATTGGTCACCGTGATCCTGCGGATCAGCAGACCAAAAACGGTCACGGAGGCCAGCAGGATGTAGTTGATCCATTGCCCGTCGTAGAAACCGGGGATAGCGCTGGCGCCGGTCATATAGAGGACCTGGTAAAGCAGATCAGACAGGAGGATGGACAGCAAAGGCATGCTGAAAGCCAGCTTCCGGTCTTTAAAGATAGCACCACTGAACAGGGCAATAGCCAGTTGGGGCGCAAAACCCAGCGGACGGCCGGGGATCACCCGGTAAACGGCCGCTACCACCACCATCAGAAGCACAGCCAGGATCAATTTTTTGTTTGTTTTCATACAAGCAGTAAATAAGGGACAAAAGTAAGCAATTTAGAACGGATGGCAAACCAACAGACCGGAAGCCCTCCAACACCCTCAGTGATCGTAAATATCTCCAAACTTTGTTTCTATAAAGATCACCTGGAAGGTATCTTCAAGCCTTATCCCCAGGAATGGTAGATTATTGCCAGCAGCCCTGAATACGGTCAGCACTTCAACTTCCGGAGTAATGATACGGGGAAGGTTTTTTATCTTCAATTGCCTTACAGGCATCTTTTCAGTACCAAATGAATGGCGTGCAGCATTATTGATCCCCTGCCAGCCTAATTCTCCCAGTTTTTTAAGCCTGCCCAGAAATTCAATAAAAAAAGAAGCATCGGAACAATTACTATAAGATCCGGGGTGCAGGTGCTTAAAACAAAAAACCGGATACCTGTCTTCCGGTTTCTTCTTTTGAACCTCTTCTTCCTGTTTTTTGACCTTCTTACTCATCTACCAGTTTGATGAAGAATTTTTTCATGGTCTCTGTGCTGATCAGCATATCTGCTTTCGCATATGCCTCCTTCCAGGGAGCTTCTTTATGCGTCATGTCCATCAGCTTTATGGCAGAGAATTTACCATATTCACTCATCACCTGTTCAAACATATCTTCCTGTTCATCACTTAAATGAATTTCCCGGTATTGATCAGGATCAAGAAAAATTGCATTGGGACCAAATTCTTTAAAACGCCTGTACACCTCGGGCACTACAGGCCCATACGTCTAGGCTTCTATTGTATCTTCAAAAAACGGCTCATTGAAGAAGGCAAGATGATACCCCTGCATATAATACAGCAGTTTCTGTAATTTGAGGTTAGAAATTATATCCCCTTTCTCAAAATCAGTACGCAGGATAATCTTATTAGCAATATCATGAACGCTTATAGCCATTCAATAACTTGATTTACTAACAAAATTAACCAATAAACCTTTAGCAAAAACCTAATTTATTTAGTGATAGCGTTTCCTTTTTTCAAAAAAATTAGCAATCCATTGATATTCCACTAACGCATCAGCATATACGATAATTAGGTTGAGACCAACTGACTTCTCAAAATAAACAAAAGATCACCCATAGATATTCTCTATCATTCTATAGAAAACCCTTATCAATATCTATCAGGCCATCCCTTACTTTTGCACCCATCGAACGATTGCCCGCCTGAGAAAATGTCCGTCAAGTAATTCCACAATTAATAATACAACGTATATGTCCAACAGAATTGTATCTATTGGGAGCCAGTTCCCCGCATTCAAAAAGAAAGCAGTAGTCAGCATCGAAAAAGGAAAAGAGTTCACAGACATCAGCCAGGACCACGCCAGCAGCCAGGGTCAGTGGATGGTGATGTTCTGGTGGCCCAAGGATTTCACTTTTGTGTGCCCCACCGAGATCGCTGAATTCAACAAAAAGCACAGCGAGTTCACCGACCGTGACGCAATCCTGATCGGCGCTTCCACCGACTCTGAATTTGTTCACGCCGCCTGGAGAAGGGATCACGCAGACCTGCGCGACCTGAAATTCCCCATGCTGGCTGACACTTCCAAATCCCTGGCTGAAGAACTGGGTATCCTGGATAATGAAGAGAAGATCGCTTACCGCGCCACCTTCATCATTGATCCCCAGGGCATCGTTCGCTGGGTAAGTGTTTATGACCTCAACGTAGGCCGTAACGTACAGGAAGTACTGCGCGTACTGGACGCCCTGCAAACAGACGAGCTCTGCCCCTGCAACTGGAACAAAGGACAGGAAACCCTGACCACCCAGCTCAGCATGAACTAAGGTTCACCACCCCTAAAAAATTTCCCAGGCCCGCTGCCGGCAGCGATAGGAGCTGCCGGCGAGCTTCGGGCACGCCTTATAAACAAACGTACCATGAGTGAAACGGCTTTAATTCAGAACGAAACTTTCGTGAACCTGCTCAACGAGCTGAACATTCCCCAGTATACGCCCTCTGCCAATGCACAGGCCCTGCTGCAGGTGAACGCCCGCTATATCAAAGACCTTAAGATCAATACAGGCAATGTACTGAACAATAACCAGCACCTGAGCCGCAAGGAAGCCCTCCTGCTGGCGCTGGCCGTAACAGTGAATGAAAAGGCACTCTTCCTCCAGGAAGGGCTGACCGTACTGGTCCGTGAAGCAGGCGCCTCCGACGAGGAGATCGCTGAGATCATTGCCTGTACTTCACTGATGAACACCAACAACGTCTTCTACCGTTTCCGTCACTTCCTACAGAAGGACTACTACACCAACCAGCCCGCCGGCATCAAGATGAGCATCATGATGAACCCGGTGCTGGGCAAGGAGTTCTTTGAGCTGGTCAGCCTGATGGTATCCAGCATCAACGGCTGTGAAATGTGTGTCAGCTCGCACGAGCAATCCGTGCTGCAGCATGGCGCCACCGAATCGCGCGTACTGGAAGCAGTGAAGCTGGGAGCGGTGATCAAAGGACTGATCACTGTATTGAGCTAAGCTATTG
Organism: Candidatus Pseudobacter hemicellulosilyticus; assembly: GCA_029202545.1. Taxonomy (GTDB): domain Bacteria; phylum Bacteroidota; class Bacteroidia; order Chitinophagales; family Chitinophagaceae; genus Pseudobacter; species Pseudobacter hemicellulosilyticus. The sequence continues at coordinate 3,901,993 of CP119311.1, read as the reverse complement.
TACCAATAAAAAAGGAGAACGGCGGAATAGATAGGATTCCTGCTGTTCTCCTTACTTATTTTACAAAAACTCGTACAGGCTATTCTGCAACCCGAAAAAACTGCTATGCAGTTTGTCAAATGGTGTTAATGGTTGCCGTGCCGGGTAGCTTTTACCACTGGACAGTGGCCCATCTACCCAAAATTTCAGTTCAATCTTAACTGGCCGTGGTCTTCGCCTCTACCGAAGGCGTAGTAGCACGGAACAGCAAGGTCTCCTGCTGCGCCTTGAAAGCCGTCACTGCACCGGCAATGGCTACCATGGCTTCTCCTTTATGTACCGCCACATGTGCTTCGCCGCTCAGGGCGTCCACAGCGCCTTCATACACAAAGAATATTTCCACGGTATTGGAGACCAGGTTGATCTGCTGACCGGCGGCCAGCCGGATGCTGCGCAGCTCAAAGTCGGCGGCCGGCGTTACATAGACCTGCTCTTCCGGCACTTCACCGGTAATGCCTTTGATGATATGCGGAGTCACCGGCTCAAAGCGTACATGCTTCATCAGCTCGGACACATCCACATGTTTGGGCGTAAGGCCCCCTCTTAATACGTTATCGGAATTGGCCATCAGCTCCATGTTCTGTCCCTCCAGGTAAGCATGCGGAATACCGGCATCCTGGAAAACAGTATCACCGGTCTGCAGGTGTACCAGGTTGAAGATATAAATGGAGAAAATGCCGCGGTCTGTTTTACCCCCTTCATTGTAGGTGTTGGCAGCGCGGGCGGCCCAGAAGTCTTCATTGGTCTTGGGCAGTTTTCCTTCCGCATACAGCGGCAGGATACGGTCCAGCAGCGGCCGGAGGCGACTGTCTACCTCATCCTGCGGCATTTCCATCACCACTTTGTACAGTTCAGGGTAACCGCCCTGCTCAAAAACGGGCAGCAGGAAATTCAGTTCAGGCACTGCCTGCAATACTTTCTTTAAGGATCCAGCGGGCTTAAAACCATGCAGCAGCCAGAACTCGCTCAGCGCATACATCAGCTCGGGCTTATGGTTATCATCCTTATAATTGCGGTTGGACGCATTGAGCGGCGTTCCTTTTTTGTTTTCGGCGGCAAATTCCAGTACAGCAGCTTCTTTGCTGGGGTGTACCTGGATAGAGAGCATATCTTTTACGTCCAGCACCTTGAACAGGAAAGGCAGGCGGCCAAAGCGCTCTTTCACTACAGGGCCCAGGGTGTCCACGGGCTGCTCACTGATAAAACTGTTGAGGGGTTTCACGGACAGGTCGGAGAACACTACAGAAGAGGGCACATTATCATGCGCACCCATCCAGTATTCTGCAAATGGCTGACCACTGGTATTCTGTTGCTGCAGCAGCTGCGGGATAAAGGCGTTGCCTCCCCAGGCGTAGTGCTGCACTTTTCCTTCAAGCTTGAAGATTTTCGTACTATTGTTGTGCATAAGCTGGTTTTCAGCTGCAATATTACAAAAAGAGGATGGCCAACCACCATGACATTGGTAAAAAAGGGGAAACGCTGGCAACCAACTGGCTGCAACAGCAGGGCTATACCATCCTGCACCAGAACTGGTGTTATTACCACTATGAGATCGATGTTATAGCAGCAAAGAAAGGCATCCTCCATTTTGTAGAGGTCAAGACCCGCAGCAGCAGCTATTTTGGCCTGCCGGAAGAAAGTGTATCGAAGAAAAAGATCAGCAATATGATGAAATGCGCTGATCAGTACCAGTATCGCCATCCCCAATGGACAAGGATCCAGTATGATATTTTATCCATCCTGCTGGCCGGGGAAATGCCCCCGCAGTATTTCCTGATCGAAGATATTTACCTGTAAGTCTTATTTGATGGTCTCGCCTTCCAGCCTGTACAGCATTTTCTCCACCATTTTAAAAGTAGCGGGGCAGTACTCCACATTTTGTTTGAAGACGTGCATATAATCCACCATGCGGCGTTTGGTATGGTGGGGGAAGCCGGCGCAATCACTGGGCCGCACTTCATAGATACTGCATTTGTTGTCCTGCAGGTTGAGGAACTGGCAGGGTTGCAGCTTGTTCATCCAGTCGCCATCCTTCTTATCAAAATAGAGCCATTTTTCGCGAAAAGCGTCTTCAGTCATATTCAGGTGACGGGAAATACGCTTCACATCCGTTTTGGTAAAGGTGGGGGACATGGTCTTGCAGCAGTTGGCGCAAGCCAGGCAATCCGTTTCTTTCCATACTTCCACATCTGTCTGCACGGCTATCTTGTCCAGGCCCCTGGGCTGGCTCTTTTCCAGCCTGGTCAGGAACCTCCTGAACGCAGTACGGTGCAGCATCATTTTCTTTTTGAATGCCTTGAGATTAAATGGCTCCATCAGTAATTAACGGAATTTTGAATGACAAAAATACGGGAAAGGCTATTTTTGAGTCACGAATATAATTGATAGTTTGATTCAATCATCATTTTGTTGTTAATATGTGGGAGCCGCACAAGCTGGGATTTAAAGCGCATCTGCAACTGGAACGGTCACTGTCGGACAACTCCGTGGAAGCCTACCTGGGGGACCTCGACAAGCTGACCCAGTTCCTGGCGCTTCAGCATGCCAGTGTGGAACCAGGGGATATCACCCTGAAAGACCTCCAGGCCTTTGTACACTGGATAGCCCAGCTGGGCATGACCGCCACCTCCCAGGCCCGTATCATCTCCGGCCTGCGCTCCTTTTATAAGTACTGCTCGCTGGAGAACCTGGTCAGTACGGACCCCACCGATCTGCTGGAAGCCCCCAAACTACGGCGGGCCCTGCCCGATACCCTCAGCGTGGAAGAGATACAGCAGCTCATTGACCATATTGACCTCAGCAAACCCGAGGGCGGCCGCAATAAAGCCATCCTGGAAACCATGTACAGCTGCGGCCTGCGCGTAAGCGAGCTGGTGAACCTGAAACTATCCCAGCTTTTCTTTGAACAGGGCTTTGTCCGGATCATTGGCAAAGGCGATAAGGAACGGCTGGTACCCATCGGCAACAGCGCTATTAAATACATAGAACTTTACCGCACCACTACCCGGGTCCACCAGCCCATTAAAAAAGGACAGGAAGATATCCTCTTCCTCAACCGCCGCGGGGCCAGGCTCACCCGGGTCATGATCTTTATCCTTATCAAAGACCTGGCGATTAAAGCAGGCATCCAAAAAACCATTTCGCCCCATACCTTCCGGCATTCCTTTGCCACCCACCTGGTAGAGGGCGGCGTTGACCTCCGGATGGTACAGGAAATGCTGGGCCATGAAAGCATTACCACCACCGAGATCTATACACACCTGGACCGGGATTACCTGCGCAGCACCCTGCAGCAGTTCCACCCCGCCTTCAAACCAAATTAATTAAAGCCCATGAATATCCTGATCATTGAAGACGAGCTGAAAGTGGCCTCCTTTATCAAAAAAGGACTGGAAGAGGCATTGCATGTGGCTGATCTGGCCAACGATGGGCAACAGGGCCTGCAGGCGGCCCTGGCAAAGGATTACGACTGTATCATCCTGGACCTGCTGCTGCCCGGCATGAACGGCCGCGAGGTATGCAGAAGACTGCGGCAGAACCAGGTCAGAACACCTATACTGATGCTCACCGCCCTGCAGACCACGGATGATATTGTCAGCGGACTGGAGCAGGGAGCGGACGATTACCTGACCAAGCCCTTCCATTTCCGGGAGCTGCTGGCCAGGATCCAGGCCCTGGCCCGGCGCAGCGGGCATACGCTGCCGGAGAACGAACTCCTGCAGTTCAACGACCTTACCCTCAATACCGCCTCCCGCACAGCCGCCCGCAGCGGGCGGTCCATCAACCTCACCGCCCGGGAATATGCGCTGCTGGAGCTGTTCATGCGTAATCCCAACCGCGTACTGTCCAGGGCCGCCATTACGGATGCAGTCTGGGGCATTGACCACCATTCCAATGCCAACGTAGTAGAAGTATATGTCAATTACCTGCGCAACAAACTGGAAAAACCTTTTAACAGCGGCAGGCTGATCCATACCATGACGGGCATGGGATATGTATTAAAAGAGGAACAACAATAGCGTATGAAGATCAGGAACAGGCTTTCACTGGAATTCACCCTACTCACCGCCGGCATGATGCTGCTGGTGTTCATCCTCATTTATACCCTTTTCACCGATTATATCAACCAGGTCTTTTATGCCCGCCTGCGCGACCGGGCCTTGATCACAGCAGAAGTGTACCTGGAACAGGATGAGCTGACCCGCAAAAACTTCCTGGATATCCAGCAGAAATACCTGCATACCCTGCCCGATGAACAATCTTTTATTTTCAACGAGCGGAACGTTGGTTCTTTCAATACAGCCCCCTCCTCCACCGTACCACCGGAGATCATTGAAGCTATCCGGCAGGGCAACAGATCGCATTTCATCCTGGAGGGACAGCCGGCAGCAGGGATCTTCTATAACGACAACCAGGGTGATTTTGTGATCATTGTCACGGCCCGCAACGTCACCGGCATTGATCACCGGCAAAACCTCCTGCTTTTTCTCTGCATCATTTATGGGGTGGTGCTGCCGCTCATTTACCTGCTCAGCCTGCGCTTTGCCGGTAAATCGCTCCGCCCCATCAAACATATCAACCGGAAGCTGAAAGAGATCCGCTCCCGTAACCTGCATGAGCGGGTGGAAGTGCCCCAGAACAAGGACGAGATCAATGAGCTGGCCAATAATTTCAACGACCTGCTCAGTCACCTGCAACTGGCTTTTGAAACCCAGCGTTCCTTTGTCAGCAATGCCTCCCATGAACTGCGTACGCCGCTGACCGCCATCATCGGCGAGCTGGAAGTGATGCTCAGCAAACCCAGGACAGAAGCGGAATACAGGGCCACCATGCATTCCGTGCTGGCTGAATCTGAAAAGCTCAATACCATCCTGGCGCAGCTGTTTGAACTGAGTAATTACAGTGATCACAATACGGCTGCCTTCCGGGAAACGGACCTCACGGATATGCTGCGCGATCTTTGTATGGAATGGGAGGCCAAAGGGTATCCCTGCACCCTCCAGGCCCCGGACAGGGCGGTTAGTATCAAGGGCAATCCTGTCCTGCTGGAAACAGCCCTCAACAATATCCTCAAGAATGCTTTTAAATTTTCCGCCGGCCTGCCGGTAAAAGTTCAGCTGGACACGGACCCGGGTATTGCCTTCATCAGCATCACAGACCAGGGCATTGGCATACCCGAAAAAGACCTGAGCCAGGTATTTACGCCTTTTTTTCGGGCCGATAATGCCCGTGGCTATCCCGGCAGTGGCGTAGGGCTCAGTATCACAGAAAAGATCATCCGCCTGCACCAGGGCAGCGTTCAGGTGAGTTCAGCCGTAGGCGTCGGCACCATTTTTCACATTTCTTTACCGCTCCGGTCCACTTTCTAATATCGTTCTAAGCTTATCCTAAGGACCCTGTAAGATGGTTTTCCAAATTTTGCTGCCGGTAAATCACCGGTATGAAATTGAACCCATTACTTTTAATTACAGGCCTCCTGCTCAGCACAGGTACTACCTATGCCCGGGACGCCCGTCAACAGCCCGCAGCTCCTCCCGGGGACACGCTGCACCTTCCTCTTTCCCTGGCCGAAAAAAGATTCCTCGACAGCAACCTGGTATTGCTGGCCGGCAGGTACAATATCGGCATCGCCCAGGCGGAGGTCATCACCGCCCGGTTGTATAACAATCCGGAACTGACAGTGGAGAATGTCCTGTTCAACCCGGACAACAGCAAATGGCTGGACCTGGGCTGGACTGGCAACAATATTGCGGAGCTGACGCAGGTGATCACCCTGGCGGGTAAACGCAATAAGGCCATCCGCCTGGCGGAGAGCGGGGTGAAGCTGTCGGAACACGAGTTCTACGACCTGCTCCGCACCCTTCGCTACACCCTGCGGGATGATTTTTTCCGCGTGTATTTCGGCAGCCGCTCCCTGCGGCTCTATGATCAGCAGATCAGCTCCCTGCAGCAGATCCTCGGCATTTTTGACGAGCAGCTGCGCAAAGGCAATATTGCCGCCAGTGAAGTGCTGCGGATCCAGTCGCTCCTATACAACCTCCAGTCGGAACGCAGTGAGCTGCAACGTGAACTCCAGGAAACCATCACCGAGCTGAAAACACTGACCCGCGTTCCGCCGGCCACTCCTTTAATACCAATATGGGACGAACCAGGGGCTGGCTTCCGGCCCCTGCATGCCCTCCATTTCCAGCAGGTGCTGGACTCGGCGCTGATCAACCGCCAGGACCTGCTGGCGGCCCGGGAAGGGGTCCGCTATGAACAGCTGAATGAACAGCTCCAGAAAGCATTGGCCGTGCCCGATCTGACCGTAGGGCTCACCTACGACAAACAGGGCAATTTCACCCGTAATTACAACGGGCTGCAACTAAGCATGCCCCTGCCCTTTTTCAACCGCAACCAGGGCAATATCCGCCAGGCCGGCCAGCGCGTGGCGCAGAGCAAGGTCCTGCTCCTGGGAAAGGAAGAAGCCCTCTCACAGGAAGTGATGCAGCATTACCTCACCGCCAGTCAGACCGAACAGCTCTTCGCCAATATTGACACCAGTTTCCAGGACCGTTTCAGCAGCCTGATCGAAGAGGCCCGCAACAACTACATGCGGCGCAATATCAGCATGCTGCAATTCCTGGATCTCTATAATTCGTACAAAGAGACCCTGACCGGCCTGGATGATATCCGCTATCACCGGTACCGCGCCCTGGAATCCCTTAATTATATCGCCGGCGCCCAGCTTATTCAATTTTAAAAAACACTCATGGTATACAAACAGCTATCCGCTCTGATCTCTTTACCCGTCCTGGCCGTCTTTGCGCTGTCAGGACTGCTGGCTGCCTGTACAGCCAGCCCCGTTGCAGAAGCCGGGAATGACAACAACGCCTTGCAGGAACTGATCAGTAAAGTAAAAATGGATACCGCCACCATGCATCCTTTGCAGGACCAGCTGCTGCTGACCGGCAAAGTGGTGCCGGATGAAGACAAGCAGATCCGCATCTATCCCCTGGTGAGCGGCATTGTCCGGAAAGTGCATGTGCATTCCGGCTGGGCCGTAAAAAAAGGAGAAGTGCTGGCCGAACTGGTGAGCAGCGAGATGGCTGGTTATAACAGCGACCTGTCCACAGCCGAAGCCGCAATGGCCAATGCCCGCCGGCAGCTGTCGGTCACAGAAGACCTGTTCAACAGTGGACTGGCCTCGGCCAAGGAACTGGAAGAATCCCGCAACGACCTCAAAAGGATCAGCAGTGAAGCGGAAAAAGCAGCGCAGGTGCTGCAGATCAACGGGGGCGACCGCCACGCTTCTTACCGTATCAAAACACCCCTGGACGGCTTTGTCATTGACAAACGCGTCACCGAACATATGCAGCTGCGGCCGGATAATAACGAACCCCTTTTTGTAGTGGCCGATATCCGTAACGTTTGGGCCATGGTCAATATCTATGAATCTGATATCTCGTTTATCCACCAGGGCGACAGCGTCCATATCACCACCCTCTCCTATCCCGACAAGATCTTCTATGGCATCATCGATAAAATTTACCAGATGCTGGACCCCGAGACCAAGACCATGCGGGCCCGCATCAATATCCGCAACCAGGACCTGCTACTCAAACCCGAAATGTTTGTGACCGCCAACGTACAGGTGGTACACCGCGAGCAAAGGGTCAGCATAGACGCCGGCGCCCTGATCTTTGACAATAACCGCTACTACGTGGTACTCAGCAGCCCCCGGGATTCCCTCCAGATCCGGCCTGTAGAAGTATCTGAAAAAATGGGCAACCGCGCCTATATCAGCCAGGGCCTGCAGGCGGGCGAAAAAGTAGTGGCTTCCCGCCAGCTCTATTTCTATGAAGCGCTGAAACAATAACTCCAAAAATCCGGCATGAACAAGATCATAAAACGTGTACTGGCATTTTCCCTGAAGAACAGGTCTTTTATCTTTTTTGCTACCGGCGTGCTGGCCATTGCGGGTTACCTGAGCTTCAAAAGCATCGGCATTGAAGCTTTCCCGGATGTTACCAATACCTCTGTGACCATTATCACCCAGTGGCCCGGCAGAAGCGCGGAAGAAGTAGAAAAATTTGTGACGCGCCCCCTGGAGATAGCCATGAATACCGCGCAGAAAAAAACCTATATCCGCTCCTCATCCCTCTTCGGTCTGTCCGTTATCAAGATCATTTTTGAGGATGGGGTAGATGATCCCTTTGCGCGGGTACAGGTCAATAACAATATCAATAAGGCAAAACTACCGGAGGGCATAGAGCCCGATATCCAGCCGCCCTATGGCCCCACCGGTGAGATCTATCGCTATACCCTGCAAAGCAATACAAAGTCCGTGCAGGAGCTGAAGACCATACAGGACTGGACCATTGAACGGAATATCCTGTCGGTCCCCGGTGTAGCGGACATTGTGAGCTTTGGCGGTGAGGTCAAGACCTACCAGATCACTATTGATCCCGCCAAGGCCGCCCAGTACGGCATCACTCCGCTGGAACTGTACAGCGCCGTCTCCAAAAGCAATATGAACGTGGGCGGCGATGTGATTGTAGAGAACGGCCAGGCCTACGTGGTGCGTGGTATCGGTACCCTTACCGATATCAATGATATCCGCAACATCATCATCAACAATATTGACGGCACGCCCGTCCTGGTCAGGAATATCGCCGATGTCAGCATTGAGCCCCTGCCCCGGCTGGGACAGGTGGGCCGCGATCAGGACCCGGACGTAGTAGAAGGCATTGTGGTCATGCGCAAAGGCGAGAACGCCAGTACCGTGATTGCCGCCCTGCAGGAAAAGATAACTACGCTCAATAAAGAATTGCAGGCCCAGGATGTGCAGATCGTATCCTTTTATAACCGGCAGAACCTGGTGGACTTTGCTACCGGTACTGTATTGCACAATATGCTGGAGGGGATCATCTTTGTAACGGTGATCGTGTTTTTGTTCATGGCCGACTGGCGCACTACCCTTATCGTATCCATTGTGATCCCCTTAGCCTTGCTCTTCGCCTTCGTGTGCCTGAAACTGAAAGGCCTCTCCGCCAACCTGCTCTCCATGGGCGCGGTGGATTTCGGTATCATCATTGACGGCGCCGTGGTGATTGTGGAAGGCATATTTGTGACCATGGACCACAAAGCAAAGCAGGTGGGCATGGAACGGTTCAACAAGCTCAGCAAGCTGGGCATGATCAAACAGGCCTGCCTGGAAAACGGCAAGGGCATCTTCTTTGCCAAATGTATCATCATTGCGGGCCTGCTGCCCATCTTCACATTTGAGAAAGTGGAAGGAAAGATGTTCAGCCCCCTGGCCTGGACCCTGGGCTTCGCCCTGCTGGGCGCCCTGATCCTCACGTTCACCCTGGTGCCCGTGCTGGCCGGCGTGCTGCTGAAAAGGAATGTCCGGGAAAAACACAATCCATTCCTGGAATGGACCACCCGAAATGTGATGCGGCTGTTCAATGCCGCTTTCTATCGTAAATATATAACCGTATTTATTGCACTGGGTGTGCTGGTCCTGAGCTTTATCAGCTTCCGCTTTGTGGGCACGGAATTCCTGCCACAGCTGAACGAAGGTTCTATCTATGTGCGGGCTACCGGTCCGCTGTCCACCAGCCTGGACCAGTCGGTCAGGGTGGCCAATGAAATGCGCCGCATTTTCCGCCGCTTCCCCGAAGTGAAGCAGGTGATGTCCCAGACAGGCCGGCCCAATGACGGCACGGATGCTACCGGTTTCTACAACGTGGAATGCCATATCGATATCTATCCCCAGAAAGAATGGGCCAGCGGCATCAGCAAGGAAGAACTGATTGACCGCATGAACGAACAGCTGAAAGTGATCCCCGGTATCAGTCTCAATTTTTCCCAGCCCATCATGGACAACGTGGAAGAAGCAGTATCAGGTGTGAAAGGTTCACTGGTGGTAAAACTCTATGGCGATAATTACCAGGTCACAGAAGAAAAGGAAGAAGCCATCTTTGAAATATTGAAGACAGTCCATGGCATTGAAGACCTGGCTATCCTCCGCAACCTGGGCCAGCCGGAACTGCAGATAGACCTGGACCAGCAGAAAATGGCGCTGTACGGCATCACTGCTGAAGACGCCAACGCTGTAATAGAAATGGCCATCGGCGGCAAAGCGGTGACCAGTATCTATGAGGGCGAGAAGATATTTGACCTGCGCATCCGCTATCCCGAAGAATTCCGCAAGGATGAAGAGGATATCGGTAACCTGCTGGTGCCTTCCCTGCGTGGCACCAAGATCCCGGTCAAGGAAATTGCCGATATCAAGCGGATCACCGGTCCCAGCATCATTTACCGCGATCGGCATACCCGGTATGGCGCCATCAAGTTCTCCGTACGCGGCCGGGATATGGGCAGCACCATTGCTGAAGCACAGGAAAAAGTAGCAGCGGCAGTTACCCTGCCTGAAGGTTATTCCCTGGAATGGTCCGGCGATTTTGAGAACCAGCAGCGGGCTTCCGCCCGCCTGATGCAGGTGATCCCCATCAGCCTGCTGATCATCTTCTTTATCCTGTTCATGCTCTTTGGCAACAGCAAGGATTCCCTGCTGGTGCTGCACACCGTATTGTTTGCTATTGCAGGCGGTATCCTCATGATGCTGTTCACCGGTATCAACTTCAGCATCTCGGCAGGTATTGGCTTCATTGCCCTGTTCGGCATCTGTATACAGAATGGGGTGATCCTGCTATCCAAGTTCAAATCCAATATGCGGGAAATGGAAATAGTCCATGCGCCGGACCTGGTGAAGGCCATCCGGCAGGGCGTGGAATCCAGGATCAGACCGGTATTGATGACGGCCATGATGGCGGCTATTGGCCTGCTGCCCGCAGCGGTTAGCACCGGAATTGGTTCAGAGACCGCCAGGCCGCTGGCCCGGGTGGTGATCGGTGGCCTGATCACCGATACCCTGTTCAAGCTCTTTGTATTCCCCGTGATCTTTTACTGGGCATACCGCTCTACGGTGACCAGGAAAAAGCGGCCTGCATTGGCCGGATAAATGAATGATGGCATCCCTGGTCCTCCCGCACCAGGATGCCGGTCTTGATGGTAATGACGGGATAGCCGCTGAGGCTAACCAACGGCCGGACTTGTTCCGGCTGTTGCTTTTTCAGGACAGTCCCCAATAATGCCGTCAGCGTGCTGCACTTATAGAGAGGCAAAGCAAAAACTTTCGTTATTTTTAAGCCCGGATGGCTTTTCTGAAAGACATACAGCAAAACGGACAGTCGGACCAGGAACTGGTGACGCAGTTCCGGCAATCCCGCGACCTGGGCGTGCTGGCCATTCTTTTCCAGCGTTATATGGAACTGCTGTATGGCGTTTGCCTCAAATACCTCAAAGAACCGGAAACAGCAAGGGATACCGTGATGCAACTATTTGAAGAACTGGCACATAAACTGCCCCAGCATGAAGTGGAGCATTTTAAAGGCTGGCTGTATACCCTTGCCCGGAACTATTGCCTGATGCAGCTGAGAACCCCGCGGAACCTGAAAACCACGGAATTCAAGCCGGAGTATATGCAATCGGAAGATGAATCGCATCTGAATAGCAGTTGGCAGAAGGAAACAGATCTCCAACGGCTGGAAAGCTGTCTGCGTACCTTATCAGGGGACCAGCGCACTGCCGTGGAGCTGTTCTATTTACAAAACAAGTGTTACAAGGAGATCTCCGAAACAACGGGGATCGACTGGAATAAAGTGCGCAGCCATATCCAGAACGGCAGGCGGAACCTGAAGCTCTGTATGGAAAAGCACCAGACCATCAACATTGAAAGCTGAACATCATTGTACAACAATGAGCAATCAACAGCCACATACTAAACAATATACCGCAGCAGATATCAGGATGTATCTGGAGGGCAGGCTATCGCCCGCCGCCATGCATGACCTGGAAAAAGCGGCGCTGGAAGATCCTTTCCTGGCTGATGCCCTGGAAGGGATGGAACAGGCCCTGCAGGACCATGGTCAGCAGACAGTCTATACAGAACTGGACCAGCTGCGTACTGATCTCCAGGCAAGGGCAGTAACTACGCCGGAGCGCCCCCCGGGACGGATCATCCGCTTTTCCTGGCTGCGGGCCGCCACTGCCGCCGTGCTGCTCCTGGTTGCCGGCCTGTATGCCTATTACCGGTATGTGGATGAACCCAACGCCAGTAACCTGGCAGCCAATGAACAACAGGCGCAGCCTGTAATACCGCCCCCTGTACCAGCAACTACCCTGGCCGACAGCCAGGCCAGCCAGTTCCAGGGACTGCTGGCAGATTCAGCGCCCAGGAACGGGAATGTCAGCCGGGAGATCGGATCGGCCAACCCTATGCAGCCACCTGTCAGCGCCAGGCAACCCAACAGCAAACTGCATGCACTGGCCCGCAACCGGCAGGATACCATTCCCCGGATGACAGACGGCAAGCTGTTCCATATAGATACCCATAATATGGAAGTGCTGCCACCGGCCATCCAACCCGGCGTTGTGGCCAGCACCCAGAATAACCTGGCCAGGCAGCAGGCTGAACTGCAGCAAAAGCTCCGGCAGGTGGAAGCCAAAAGCAAGGCAGAGACCGAAGTGATCAGCATACAGGACAGTGACGACAAACTGAAAAAAGCCGCTGCCCTGGAAACACCTGAACAAAAAGAGCTGCTGCACAATGTGATCAAAGGCCAGGTGCTGGACAATTTTAACCGCCCGCTGGCCAATGCCGTTGTAGCCACCCAGCTGACCAATCCACATTTACAGAACTACCTGCCCACCCCGCAACAGTCGCCCAACCAGGCCAATGCAGGTTTTGTGACCGATAAAAATGGTTTTTTCAATATCCCCGCCACCGATAGCATCCTCAATGTTTCTGTCAGCGCCCTGGGTTTTGCTTCCCGCCAGGTACGCCTGGGACAGAATGTCCAATTCAACCTGGTACAGCTGCAACCCGATGCTCCGCTCGGTGAAGTGGTAGTGGTAGGCTATGGCACCAGGAGCAAAAAAACAATTGGCGGTAAGGCCGCCGGGATTGCCAACCGCAATGCCAGTTCCCCTTCCATCCTGGCACAGGACACCGAGCCCGTATACGGATGGATCGGCTATGAGCAATACCTTGAAAAGAACAGGAAGATCCCTGAAGGCGAACCCGCACGCAGCGGGGAAGTGGTCATCACCTTTATGGTCAACCGGGCGGGACAGCAATACAATTATGTGGTCCAGCGCTCTCTCTCCCAGGCCTATGATGAAGAAGCCATGCGCCTGATCAAGGAAGGCCCCAAATGGAAGGTGCTGAAAGGAAAAAGGGCTAAAGCCACTGTTATTGTGAAGTTTTGATCCAACCACACCGTTTAGCTGTTTTTTTTAAACTAATCCGGGTCCCGATTGTATATGGCCGCAGCCTTGCGCCCAGGCAGGTTCCCGCTGGCGCCGCATCCCATTTTTTCCATGCTGTTGATCCGGCTTTCCTCCCCGTTCGTCACGGCGCTCCGTAAGCTCATCCCATATTTCCCTTTCGGGGTTCCAACTTCGGGCTTTGGACCCTACATTTGCGCAAAATATTTTTGCTATGATAAAAAGAGCATTTGCGCTTGCCTGCGGCCTCACGCTGGCATGTGTGGCCAGTGAAGCCCAGGGACTGAAATTGCCTCAACCCTCCCCGGCACAGACCATCAAGCAGGATTTCGGTATCGGTTCAGTAGAATTGTCTTATTCCCGCCCCGCAGTGAGCGGCCGCAAAGTGTTTGGCGACCTGGTACCTTTTGACAAAGTATGGCGGACCGGAGCCAATGGCGCTACCACCATCAGCTTTACAGAAGACGTTACCATCGGCGACAAACTGGTGCCTGCCGGCAAGTACGGCCTGCTGAGCATTCCTTCCAAAGACAGCTGGACCATCATCATCAGCAAACAGGTGAATGTAAACCAGCCTGCCCTGTACAAACAGGAGGAAGACCTGGTGCGCGTCCTGGTGAAGACCATGAAAACGCCCAAGCCCGTTGAAAGCTTCACTATCCAGTTCAGCGATATCACCCCTACCAGCTGCGCACTGCAGATCATGTGGGCAAACACCGCTGTAACCCTGCCTATCACTACCAACTTTGATGCAAAAGTGACGGCCCAGCTGGATCAGCTGATGAAATCCGACAAGCCCCCTTACTTCAATGCTGCCATGTATTACATGAACAGCGGCAAAGACCTGAAACAGGCAGAAGCCTGGTTCACCAAAGCCACTGAAGAGAATGCCGGCGCTTTCTGGGTTTGGCATAACAAAGCCAAATGCGAAGCCAAAATGGGCAAAAATGCCGAGGCTAAAGTTTCTGCACAAAAATCACTGGAACTGGCTAAAACTGCCGGAAACGGGGATTATGTAGCCCTGAATGAAAAACTGCTGGCTACCCTGAAATAGTTTCTCTACTGATCCGGCCAATGCCTGATCAGCGCTAAAAACTTATGATCCCATAACCTTGTTGAAATAGTATAAGTACTAACATTTCTACCCATAACAAGATTGGATCAACTTATTCGGCAGCCTGGAATTTCCAGGCTGCTTTTTTATTTTGGGGAGAAGGGCGGGCAGGCTGCAGCAAAGTTACACCGCTGTCAGCGGCATCATTGGTTCGTCCCCTTACCTGAACAGAAAATTACCTGTATCAGCCAGCCAAAAATGATCACGGCCAGCGCACCGATCACGTTCAGCCATAAGAAAGAAATGATCTTGAGAAAATAAACAGTGATCACAATGACTTCCGCCAGCAGGGCTGCATAGAACACGGCATGTCCTTTCACCTTTTTCATAAAAAAGGCCACCAGGAAGATCCCCAGGATAGCTCCATAGAACCAGGACCCCAGGATATTCACCGCTTCAATCAGGCTATTGCCCAGGTTATAGGCAAACTGCGCCACTACAATACAAAATACACCCCAGGCCAGGGTATACCAGCGGGACCAGCGCAGCTCAGCCTCCGGTTTCAGCGCCGTTCTGGCCAAAGGTTTATGGAAATCTATGATGGTAGTAGCCGCCAGGGAGTTCAGTGCAGCAGCAATACTGCCCCAGGCGGCCAGGAAGATAATGGCAATGATCAGCCCTACCAGCCCGTTGGGAAAGAAATCACCTACAAAACGCAGGAAGATAAAATTGGTATCATTCCCATCCGTGGTAGGATCGGCTTTGGCCACGATAGCTTTTACGGAATCCCGCATGGCATGGCTTATACGCTCTTCCTGGTCCAGCCGGCTGTGCAATTGGTCAATAGCCACCTCATCATCCCTGCGCAAGGCCTGCGAAAGGTCCACTACGGTCTGCTTTTTTTCTTCCTGCAACTGATCATACCGCGCAGCAGCAGCATTGTACTCGCCCGCATAGGCGGTCTTTTGCACCTGCTGTTCCTGGGCCAGGTTGAAGAAGGCCGGTGCTTTATAGAACTGGTAGAAGGAGAAGATGAGGATACCGATCAGCAGGATAGCAAACTGGAGGGGCACTTTCACCAGGCCGTTCATCAGCAGGCCCAGTTTGCTCTCCCCTTCTGTGCGGGCGGTGAGATAACGCCCTACCTGGCTCTGGTCCGTCCCAAAATAACTGAGCGATAAAAAGAACCCGCCTATCAGCCCGCTCCAGATATTGTAGCGATCCTGCCAGTCGAACCCTTTTTCCGTAAAGCCCGAAGTGATCACATTCAGCTTTCCGGCCTTGCCGCCGATATGCAAAGCCTCTGTAAAACCTACACCTTCGGGCAGCATTTTGACAGCCCACCAGCCTGCTATGAACATGGCTGCATAAATGATAATGAACTGCAGCTGCTGCGTATAAGCTACGGCACGGGCGCCGCCGGTGGCTGTATAAATAAGCAGGATACCGCCCATGAAAAGATTGGTAATAGTAATATCCCAGCCCAGCATGCTGTGCAATACCAGGGAGGGAGCAATAATGCTGATACCCGTGCTCAGGCCGCGGGACAGCATGAACAGGAAAGAAGCCAGCAGCCTTGTCTTCATATCAAAGCGCTGCTCCAGGTACTCATAGGCTGTATAGATATTGAGTCTTCGGAAGATAGGCACAAAGACTGCGGCCACCACTATCATGGCCAGGGGCAGACCGAAATAATACTGTACAAAGCGCATCCCATCCGTATAGGCCTGACCGGGCGCCGTCAAAAAAGTGACTGCACTGGCCTGGGTACCCATAATGCTTAACAGCACCACCCACCAGGGCATCTGCCGGTTGCCGAGGAAATAACCTTCCAGTGACTGGGCCGTACGGCCTTTGTAGATGCCATAGAACAGGATCAATAGCAAAGTGGTGATCAGTACCAGCCAGTCTAACCCTGAAAAGTTCATGCGAAATGTTTAGTAAAAAAATAGCACAACAGAATCTGCAGCAGGAGAAAGCCGATGACCAGCCAGTACCAGGACCGCCACTTACGGAAAAGAGGGATGGAATCCTTTTCGGATGATTGCATACGGTTCATAATTTATTTTGAGGCGCTGCGGGTGCTTTCCGTTAGCGTCTTCTTGAAAAAGCCATGAGGATCAGCAGGCCAAAGAAACTGCCTATCAGCAGTCCCAGCCCTACCCTTTTGATCAGTTTACCAACTACCAGGCCAATGATAATGGCCACAATCAGGGCAACCCTTTGTTGCCCGATGGTCAGTTTTTTGCTCATTTACTATCCTGCTTTTTATTGAGCGCAATAATATTGGCCAGTAAGCGGTAAGCGCCCGGCACAGCGGCCGGCAGCTCCCGGAAGAAAACCAGGCCTGTATACACAAACTTACCCTTTCCATAGTTGGCAATGATCAGGCTGCCAGACTGGGCAGGCTCATTGGGATCAGCCATGGACAGGGGTTGCTGGAAAGCAGGATCCACCTGGTCGGCAAAATAAATGCCACGCTCCTGTACCCAGTTATCAAAATCCTTTTGCGTGATCTTATTGGGATAGTTCAGTACCGGGTGATTGGGCAGCAGGAAATTGACGGTTGCTGTTTCATCCGTTACCCGGTTGCGGGTCACCTGGAAAGGATAAGGTCCCATTTTAGCTTTCAGGGTGCTGGAAAAATTATTGGTATTGTATTGGACAATCAGGTTACCGCCATTCTGCACATATTCCATCAGCAGGGGATATTTTACCTGGAGCCAGTCGTGGATATTATAGGCACGCACACCGGCTATCACCGCATCCAGTCCTTTCAGGCTGGCGGCCGTAATATCCTTTTCTTTCAGGGCTACTACTTCATAACCCATCTGTTCCAGGGCTGCCGGCACTTTATCGCCCGCCCCTTCAATATACCCGATCCTTTTACCCGTAGTCTTCAGGTCTATATTGAGGACCTTAATATCATCCTGGTAGAAATAATGGATGGGGGGAATATGGTCATAGCTGATAGTGGTCATATTGAGGTAAGCAGGCTGCTCTTCCTTTCCGTTCTGCAGGTCCACAAAGGCCTGCACATGGTCCTGCTCCGCACCTTTCAGCGTGGTATTGGCAATGGTGAAATCATACTGGCGGTTCATGCCCCGGGCCAGGTCAAAAGCCGTATCCCGGTGGGTGATATTCTCATTCTTCATCCGCCTGTTAATGGCGGCCTTATACCCGTTGAAACTTTTATTGGCCGTTACATTCACCTGGACCTCCGCTTTCTGTTTTTCCTGCTGGCGGAAGATCACCAGGCCCGGTCCGGTGCTGACCGTAGCCGCCGGCACCACTACCAGCGGACGATACAGTTCGCCTTTTACAGGGTCTGTGAATTTGAACTGGACCGGCTTCACAAAGGTGAAGGGCTGCCCTTCAATACTGAGCTGGAAACTGGCCAGGTAAGAAGGGATGCTCTCGGGCCGGCCTATGAGCAGCTGGTTATCTACTGTAAAAGAGCCTTCACTCATTTTCCGCTGCAGCCAGTAAGGCTGTGTGAGCGGCTTGGTGGTGAACACATAAATATCATGGGAGAAATTCAGGTTGCGGTTGACCTCCAGTTGCCGGCTGACCACCGTATCAAATACATCCACCTGGAAGCGGTTCAGCGTAATGGCAGCGCCGAGCCGGTTATTGAGATTGATATTGATCCGGATGGAATCCCCCTGTATGGCAAATTCGTTTGCGGCCACCGCTTCCAGCCAGAGACCGCTGCAACGTTCAATGAGCTGCTGCACTTCTGCCATTTTACCATTGCGCCAGTAACCCTGGGGCAATTGCTCCATCGCCTTGTACAGGCTTACGAGGGCTGGCACAGACTTTTCAGGACTGGCCACTGAAAACTGCTGGAGGATAGCGTCAACGCGGGCTGCAATAGCGGCGCCACCGGGCACGCGTTGCCAGGTAGTGTTCACATCATCCATCAGGTCCGTACGGGCAGGATCTCCTTCCGTATGGGAAAAGAATTCAGTGGAAGCGCCACGGGCGGCAGGTACGCCAAAGCCCTGGCTTTTGTGCTGGCTGCGACTTTCAGCCGCTATCTCCCCATAACTTTTTCCCAGAAAGGCATTGTAGCCACCTACTTCTATTTTCAGCTGTTCATTGGAAGTGGTATTGTTTCCCCCGAAATTGAAGGTATTCCAGAGTATGCGTTTTACTTTCCAGGGACGTACACCCAGCGTGAACTGCTCCGGGAAACGGGTGCTGTCAGCCGCTGCGCGGAATGCCTCATGGGCAATTACCGCGGAGCCGGAATGGTGGCCATGGCCGGCGCGACTATCTTCCGGGAAACGCGTAATGATCACATCCGGCTGGAACTGGCGGATGACCCAAACGGCATCGGCCAGTATCTTGTCCTTATCCCAGATCCGAAAAGCTTCTTCTGTGCTTTTGCTGAAACCAAAATCATAGGCCCGGCTGAAGAACTGCTCTGCGCCATCAATACGCCGGGCGGCCAGCAGTTCCTGGGTGCGGATCAGCCCCAGGTCAATCCCCTGCTCGTCGCCGATCAGGTTCTGCCCGCCATCCCCACGGGTCAGGGAAAGATAACCGGTACGGTACAACCTGTCTTTGGCCAGGAAAGCCAGCAGGCGTGTATTTTCATCATCGGGGTGGGCTGCCATATACAATACGGAGCCCAGCACGTTGAGCTTTTTCAGTTGCTGGTATATATCAGATGCGGGATAAGCAGCAGGGGTCTGGGCAACACCGCGCAGTGTGGCCATGCTGAAAAGCCCGCCGATCAGTAACGTTCTCACGTAAAAAAATCTCATCAGGTAAAACAATTTAAGGATCAACAAAGATCCAGCGTGTCGGTTCAGGAAAACAGGGGTCAAAGTAAAGAAAAAGCGGAGTATGGGACAACTCCGCTTATACATTTTAACGATTAGACTTTGTATCCACCCATCCCTACTGCCCTACCATGAACACGGCATTACAGAGCAGCAGCTTGCCATTCTCCCAGAAATTCCTGAACACCGGGTTATCGGCCAGGTACACTACGTTACCGCGGCCGATGTCCTGCACACCGAAGATGAGGCCGTCTTTCAGCCTTTCCTTGGCCTTGGCGCCTACAAAGCCGGATACAGGGCTCTCTTTTTTAATGACCCCCACATTCCAGCCACCGTCCCTGATGAACTCATAGATCCGGTCGTCCTGTTTGAGGGTATAATAAATGGAGTCATAGCCAAAGGCCAGCGGGTGGGAATTATCCAGCTCCACTTTATAGATAGCGCCGGGATTGAAACCGGGCAGAAAATCACGTTCGCGGTTCTCATAGCGGCGCAGCATGCTGTAGTCTTCTTTCCGGTCATCCTTTTTATCATCTTTCTTATCCTCCTCTTCCTTGGCTTTCAGGCCCCAGTCGTTCCTTGCCAGTTGGGCCACCGCGCTCTCCAGCGCAATCAGCCGGCCACCGGCGCTGACCCAGTCTTTCAGCAGCTCGCCGGTAGCTTTATCAGCCAGGAAGCGGTGGTTGCCAGCAGGCAGCAGCAGCACATCCGTAGCTTTCAGCACAGCCGCATTGAGGTCTTCTGTCCAGACAATATTGATGGGATATTCCAGCTCCGTATCAAAAATATGCCAGAGCTCACCCATGCCCAGGGAAGACACATTCTCCCCGGCCAGCAGGGTAACCCGGGGTGCATGGATCATGCGGACCCGGTCCGAGCCAAAGTCAAAACCCTTATCCACAAAGCCGGTGCCGATACCATAATAAGGTACGCCGCCGGCCAGGGCTGCTTTGGCAACAATGCTTTGCAGGTTGCCGCCAATAGCGCCATTGCTGGTGCGCACCACCAGCAGGGTCCCTTTCTCAAAGTTCTGGCCGTTGATAGTGAAAGGCTGTTCGGCATAGCGGACCTTGATCTTTTGCTTCAGCAGCTCCGACAGGAAGCGGGCGCTGCCCACTCCATTCCAGCGCACCGCATAGGCCAGTGCATTGGCCGGAGAAGCCGCATCAGCGGCCACAGGCGCTTCTTTGCTGGTACTGGTCACATAGGCGTTGAGGCCATAGGTCTTCAGCCCATACGCATAAGGCATGGCCCAGGCGGTAATATCATAGGTGGCGGAATCCGTTAACTGGGATTGCCGCTCAAACAAGACTTTAAGCAGGTTGGCATTGGGCTGATTGGCATTGATGACCATATCCCCTGCGCCGGGTTTTACGTTCTCCGTTTTGCCACTGAAATAGTTCAGACCGGAATAGCTGCCGCCTTTGGCATAGGCCCAGTCAATCTGGTTCAGGTCCAGCAGCTGCTGCAGCTTGTGGAGCTTATCCCCTTCATCCGCCAGCACAATATAGGCTTTGAATTCACCAGGCGGGCTGGTGCGGGCCTTATCGTAATATTTTTTGAACTCCTGCACTACCCGGGTAGCATGTTGGGAGGTGATCTCAATGGTGGACATACCGGTGGTGAAATGGTGATCGATCCGGTCCCGGAGCGTGAGGGTATCTCCATCATCGGTGATCACGGCAGCTCCGCCGCGGCTATGGCCGCCCTGTTCAAAGGTCATGCCGATAGCGCCTTTATAGATCGGGTAGGTATCTCCGTAAGAAGGGTAAAAAAGATCAAAGCGTTCTTTGGTAAAATAGAGCCAGCCTTCCTGGTCAAAGTAGCGGGCATTATTGCGACCTATCTGCGTCTGGAACTCGCGTTGCCAGCTGGTGATCACTTCATGGAAGGGTTCGGCAGCGGGCGCAAAATAGTAGGGTTCATTATAACCCTGCTCGTGGTAATCCACATGGATCTGGGGCAGCCACTGGTTATAGCGGACCATACGCTGACGGGATTCCAGCTGCGTTTGCCAGGCCCAGTCGCGGTTGAGGTCAAAATTATAATGGTTGGAGCGGCCGCCGGGCCAGGGTTCATTGTGTTCCCGGGTAAAGGGTTCCGCATTAACGGTTTTGCCCACCACGCTGTTGAACCAGTTCACGTAGCGATCACGCCCGTCCGGGTTCACGCAGGGATCAATGATGAGGACCGTATTTTTCAACCATTCCTTGGTACGGGTATTGGCGGGGTTCACCAGTTCATACAGGGTGAGCATGGCTGCTTCAGAAGAAGAGGTCTCATTGCCATGTACATTGTAGCTGAGCCAGATGATGGCGGGGCCGCGTTCATCGGGAGCGGCTTTGTCGCGGGTAAGCCCTGCCAGTCGCAGGTTATTGAGCCGGATAGCTTCCAGCCTGGACATATTCTCCGCTGAAGCTACAAAGGCCAGCAGCAGGGGCCGGCCTTCATTGGTAACACCATACTGCTCTACTTTCACCATGCCGGGTACCGCTGCTGCCACCTGCTTTACATAATTCACCACGTTGAAATGCGGGGTGTAGCGGGTGCCGAGCGGATAGCCGAGGAATTGATCGGGCGATTGTAACTGGGCGGAGGCAAATGCGGAAATACAGATCAGGAAAGAGAGTACAATAAATTTTCTCATAAACAAGTCGGTGTAAAATGATTCAGTGAAAATAAAGAAAGTAGTCCGCTGTACAAAAACTATGGCGAGTGGGTACCGGAACAGCCATCACAGGCAGCAACCGTTCTCTTTGCCTGCTGGCGGCAAGGCTGCCAGCGGCGGCGCAAAAAATAGCCCCCGGCAATAAAACCAGGGGCGATCATTTTTCTCATGTGATCGTGGAATGCGGTTAGAGAACCCGTCGATCAGTATTGGTAAAATAGTAAAACTATGGCATAGTTCCATGAGTTACCGGCGGTTTCCCGAACAGGATATGCTACATTTAGGTACTGGTAAATAGGTTGTCGCTCCCCGTCTACATCATGGTTAAGGGTTTACCAGTATCATTGTTCCATTATAAAAAAACTGACTGCATGCAGCACCTGTCCCATCGACTACTCACCTGTCTTTGTATGCTGATCCTGCTGGCTGGTTGTGCAGGCCGGCATCAGCTGCATACAGTCACGGCAACGGACCCCTGGCAATATACCATCAACAAAACAGTCACCGTCCGAAATGGCGCCGTAGTAGCAGCACATCCGCTGGCCAGCGCTACCGGCCTGGCCATCCTGCAGCAGGGCGGCAATGCCATAGATGCGGCCATTGCCACGCAGCTGGCCCTGGCCGTTGTATATCCCGGCGCAGGCAACCTGGGGGGCGGCGGATTCCTGGTGGCGCAGCTGGCGGACGGGCATAGCCTGGCCATCGACTACCGGGAGGCGGCCCCGGCCAAAGCCCACAGGGATCTGTACCTGGATGCAGCCGGTAATGCACAGCTGGGAAAAAGCCAGCAGGGCCACCTGGCGGCAGGTGTTCCCGGAACAGTGGCCGGTCTCTTTGCCAGCGCCCGCTATGGCAAGCTGCCTTTCAAAATGCTGATCCAGCCGGCTATCAACCTGGCCGCAAAAGGATTTGCGATTACGGCCGCAGAAGCCAATAGCCTTAACCGTGCGCAGGCAGATCTCATCCGCTGCAATACCCGGCAGCCGGCCTTTGTCAGGACCAGCAGCTGGAAAGCCGGTGACACCCTGCTGCAACCGGAACTGGCAAGGACGCTGGAACGCATCCGCGATAAAGGCCCGGAAGGATTTTATGGCGGTGAAACAGCCAACCTGCTGGTGGCCGAAATGGCCCGCGGCAGGGGAATGATCAGCCATGCCGATCTAAGCAGCTACCAAGCCAAAGAAAGAACACCCGTGCGCTTTCAATACAAGGACTACACCATTATCACTATGCCCCTGCCTTCCAGTGGCGGCATATTATTGCCGCAGATGATGCAGATGGTATCATCGTATCCTATAGCGCAATATGGCTTTGGTTCGTCCCAAACTGTTCAGCTCATGACCGAAATTGAACGCCGTGCCTATGCAGACCGCGGGCAATACCTGGGCGATACCGATTTTGTGAAAGTGCCGGTGCAAACGCTGACCAGTGCCGCTTATTTGCAGGAACGCATGAAAGATTATGTCCCCGGCAAGGCTGGTAACAGCCGGGATGTGCAAGCTGGGGTGATAGCCGAAAGTGAAGAGACCACCCACCTCAGCGTGGTAGATAAAGAAGGGAATGCCGTAGCCGTGACCACTACCCTCAACGGGCACTACGGCAGCAGGACCGTAGTGGGCGGCGCCGGCTTTCTGCTCAATAATGAAATGGATGATTTCAGTGTGAAGCCCGGCGTACCTAACATGTATGGCGCTATCGGCACAGAAGCCAATGCCATAGCACCCGGCAAGCGCATGTTGAGTTCTATGACACCCACAATTGTATTGAAGAATAATAAGCCTTTCCTGGTGCTGGGCACACCCGGCGGCACTACCATCATCACTTCCGTATTCCAGACCCTGATGAATATCCTGGAGTTTGGAATGAACGCGGAAGATGCTGTCAACAAACCCAAATTCCATCACCAGTGGCAGCCCGATGAGCTCTTTGTGGAACCCGAATTCCCGGAAGCCCTGCGGGAACAGCTGCGGCAGATGGGCTATACCGTTTCCTCCCGCGGGACCATTGGCCGGATGGAACTGATCCGCCTGCATCCCGATGGACGGATAGAAGCCGTGGCCGACAAACGGGGGGACGATCATGCAGCAGGGTTTTAACAAAAGCCCTCCGGCATTCTGTTTACTTTTACCCCAAAATCATTCGCCATGAGCCATCGTATTGGTACCGCTTTCCTGCAATCCGCCATCAGCCGATTCCGCTCCTACAAACAACTGGGCGACCGCAGCTTTGCGCAGCTGGAGACAGCTGATCTCCATTACCGGCCGAATGAACAGTCCAATAGTATCGCTACCATCATCACCCACCTGAGCGGCAATATGCTGAGCCGCTGGACCAATTTCCTCACCGAGGACGGAGAAAAGCCCTGGCGCCAGCGCGACGAAGAATTTGGGACGAACCAATTGTCAAAGGAAGCGCTGCTGGAGCTTTGGGAGAAAGGCTGGGGCTGCCTGCTGACTACCCTTGAGTCCCTCAAAGAAGAAGACCTGCTGACTACTATCTACATCCGTAAGGAACCCCTGACAGCCATTGACGCCATCAACCGGCAGCTGGTCCATTATCCCAGCCATGTAGGCCAGATCATGTATATCGGTAAGCTATTGAAAGGCGCCGCCTGGCAGAGCCTGAGCATCGCCCCCGGGCAATCGCAGCAATACAATGACGGGCCTGGCGTCAAGGACCCGGGCAGGCCCCGCTGATCCCATCCCTGCTATTCTACCTGCCTGTAAACCTGCTCATCCAGGTAAATCATTTCTGGTAGGGCCAACCCCATAACCCATTGCGAAAAATATTAATACCTTCATTTCAGGAAAAGATTACAGTATAACAGCATTATCTATCCGTAAATGATCAACTACGTTTTGCAACGATCTGCTGACGGAAACATTGTTTGAGAATTATCAAAAAATATTGCTGGCAGAAATTACCATTGACAATTCCATTACATTCGCGGCCAACAAACCATCCAACTTTTATCAGATGAAAAGATCATTACCTATGATGGCCATAGTGCTTATGGCTTTTGCGCCGGCGTATGCCCATGAAATTTCTCCCCCAAAAAAATCCACTGCATTTTTTGCCAGCAGTTTTACTGAAGTCAGTATGCCCGCGGGATTGCCTGCCACTTTAGGAAATGGTGGACGGATCGTTTTTGGCGACTTTGACGGCGATGGCGATCTTGATGCGCTCAGCCAGGGATCGGACGCGGACTTCACCAGTATTTCTTACCATGAAAATAATGGTGATGGCACTTTCGGTACAACAACTGCTGTCAGTGGTCTTTTCAGCAGCGGCCCTTTCTCCGGTATTACTTTCCGGGGTATCCGCTCGGTGGCGCAACAGGTAGTTGACCTTGACGGAGATGGTGATATGGATATTCTTGAAAGCACAGGTACCAACCTGCGCTACCTGGAAAATAACGGATCCGGTTATGCCGTAGCCAGCATGCCGACAGGTTTACCAACTGCCCTGGGCAATCTTGGATGGCTTGTGATCGGCGATTTTAACGGTGACGGACTGGTGGATGTGCTCACCAAAACTTCTAACATCACCTATGAAGGCATCATCTACCATGAAAACAATGGAGCGGGTGGCTTCAGCAACACTTCAGCCAGCAATGCCGGCACTTTCAGCAGCGGTCCCTTCTCCGGTATTACTTTCGATGTTTTTTCCAACATTACGCTGCTGCCGATAGACATCGATTCTGATGGAGACCTGGACATCATAGAAACAAGGCAAACACCCCGGTTCTTGCAGAACAATGGAGGAGCTTACAGCGTTCAACCAATGCCGGCCGGCCTGCCTGCCAGTATTGCACAGGACAGCCGTCTTATTTTCGCAGACTTTAATGGGGATAGCCATGTAGATGCATTGGCTATGCCCGTACTGGCCTTGAATGCCATCAGCTATTATGAGAATGATGGCACCGGCAGCTTTACGGTTATTGATCAGGTTGCCGGAACCTTTACCAGCGGCCCCTTTGCTGGCATCAGCTTCAGCCAGTTCAGGAACGATGGCATGATCCTCGTAGACTATGATGGCGATGGCGACCTGGACCTGGTTGACGCCAATACTACTGTACCCCGCTTCCTCCGGCAGAACAGCGCTCCCCCCTACGTCACCGGTTTCTCCCCAGCCAATGGCGTATTTGCCGTGGCCGTGGCAGCCAATATTGAACTCACTTTTAACGAGCCGGTCTTTGCCGGTGATGGCAATATCTATATCCACAATGCCGCCGATGGCAGCATCCTGATGACCATTGCCGCCAACTCCTCCCAGGTAAGCGGCTCAGGCACCAATACCATCACAATTGATCCAAGCACCAATTTCCCGATCAACACCAATTTCTATGTAACCTTCGACAGGAACAGTTTTGCCAATACAGACGAAGTGATCTTTGGTCAGCTGGCCTATGCCTATAAATCCATGTTGCCCATTACGGCTCCCACCTATTACCAGTTCAGTACCAGCAGCACGCTGCCAGTGACCTATGCCAGTTTTAATGGCCAGTGGAAAAATAACAACAGCTACCTGGAATGGGTAACCGCCACAGAGCAACAAAGCAAACAATTCAATATCCTGTACAGCAGGGACGGCAGCCAGTGGACAGGCATCGGCAGCCTGACGGCAGCCGGCAACAGCCAGGCCACCCGCCGGTATAACTTTGTTCATTACAATGCCGGTGAAGGCCAGCACCAGTACCGTTTGCAACAGGTTGACCTGGATGGCAACCAGCACCTGAGTACTGTGCTCACGCTGAATGGCAGTAAAGCAGCCGCCAGCATCAGCAGCAATGGCCAGCAGGTAACCATTCAGCTGGCGCAGCCTGCCAGCAGCACTATTCTCCTGTTCAACATGAACGGACAGCAGCTATACCGGAAGCAATTTGCAGGCACGGCCACTACTATTCCCCTGGGCAGTTTTCCCAAAGGCATTTACCAGGTACTGGTTTTGCAGAACGGGCGCAAATTCTCCCAACAGGTGGTCAGGTAATCTGATAATACATTCCTATAACAACAAAGCCATTGCTGCGGATGCAGCAATGGCTTTGTACTTTTCAAGGCTATGCTTTCCCTTTATTTCGCAGCCGCGGGCTGGTTGCCCATGGTGAGCACCAGTTTACCGCCTTTGGCCAGCTCAGCAAAAGGTACTGTTAATGCGGTATCCGCCTTCCCATCCAGTTCAGCTTTTTGAACATAGACGGCATCGGCGGCATTATTTTTTGTTTCAATCACGAAGGATCCTTTCCGGATGCTTTCTGGCAGTTTGATGGTGACCTTATCAAACAGCGGGCTGCCGATCCCGAAAGCGGGATCAGGACCGCTCAGGCCTCTTACATCAAACAGGCCAATGCTGGCCATGACGTACCAGGCGCCCATCTGGCCCTGGTCCTCATCCTGGCCGTAGCCATATCCGTGAATGCCTTCTGTTCCATAGAATTCATTACAGATGGCGCGGGTCCATTTCTGGGTCAGGTCCGGTCTGCCGGAATGATTGAAGAGCCAGGAGATATGCAGGTTGGGCTGGTTACCCTGGTTGTATAATCCTTTCAGGCCGGCAAAAGCATCCACTTCCCTGCCGCCGCCGAAGATATATTTCTGGGAGATGGTGAAGATGCTGTCCAGTCGCTTATTGAACTCCTCCTTTCCGAGCTTCTGCACCAGTCCTTCCGGGTCATGCGGTACAAAGAAAGTGTATTGCCAGGCATTGCCTTCCTGGAAGCCCACCCAGGGGGCGGAGGGATCAAAATCTTTAATGAACGCACCGTCCAGTCCACGCGGGCGGATGAACCTTGTGCTGGAATCATAGAGCAGCTCCCAGCCTTTGGACAGTTTCATCAGCTGATCATAGTCGGCCGTTTTACCCAATGCTTTGGCAAACTGTGCTACGGCATAGGTGCTGAAAGCATTTTCCAGGGTATGGGAAGTGCCAAAGGGCGAGCCTTCGGTAGTCAGCTCGCTGGCCCGGTTATCAGGAACAATGTAGGGACAGAAACCTCTTTTCACGAAAGCGCCTACATCCATTTTACCGGCGCCGGGCATCCGGCCTTCATAGCCGATCTCATTCTTGAGCGCCGCCTCATAAGCGAGGTTGACATCATACTCCTTCAGGCCGATATTGTGGGCGGCCGCAATGACCAGGCCGGTCATATTGGTGCCCACACCGGAGACATATTTGCTGGCGGCCAATCCATCGCCCAGCCAGCCGGTCTCTTTGTAGACCAGCAGCTGGCTCTGCACAAAATCCTGGTAGTATTCCGGATAGGCGATAGCCCATAGCTGGGTCAGGTTCCAGTAACCACCCCAGATAGCATCCGTGTTGTAATGATTATGCTTCGGCTTGCCGTCAGCGCCAGTTTCGATCTGGCCAACGGAGCCGTCATTTTTAGGATAGGCGCCGTTCACATCACTGGCCAGTCCACGGCCCAGGATGGCATGGAACAGACCGGTGTAGAATTTCACTTTGTCGGTCTCGTTCTTACCTTCCACGGTGATACGGCCCAGGTAATCATTCCAGACCTTATTGGCATTGACCTTTGCTTCGTCAAAGTTCATAGTCTTAGCTTCTGCTTCCAGGTTGCCACGGGCATTGGCTATAGAGGTATAGGACAGTCCTACCTTGATATTAACGGCCTCATTCTCTTTTGTAGTAAAGGTGAGGTACGCGCCGGCACCAATTCCTTGCTGTGACTGCTGGCCGGCTTTGATGGTATCACCCACAAAAGTGCCGGAAGCCGTGGGGGCTTTGTCCAGCTCCGCGTAAAAATACATGCTGACGGTAGCGCCGGCCTGGTATTTTTTTACGTACTCGGGGCGGGTGGTCACAAAGCCTTCGATATGGGTAGCGTCTACGATGGTAACACCGGCATCCACTACAGCGCCGCTTTCTCCCATCCTGCGGCCAATATCAAAAATGATATTGGACTCGGCAGAAGCCGGGAAGGTGTAGCGGTGGAAGCCAACACGACTGGTAGCGGTCAGCTCAGCTTTTACCTTATAATCTTTCAGCAGTACGGAATAGTAACCGGCGGTGGCATGCTCATCCTTGCGGTCAAAGGCGGAACGGTAGCCGCTTTCCACATCTTCCAGCGAACCGGGTACTGATTGCAGTTTCCCAACGGTGGGGGCAAAACTGATCCCGCCTACCTGGAATTCATGGAAGTTGGGGAATCCTTCAATAGAGCTGTGGCGGTCATCATACCCTACGGCTTCCCAGCCGTCCTTGTTGCCATAGCTGCCATTGGTGGAGGGCGCTACTTTGGCCATGCCGAAAGGCAGGGCGGCAGGGGTATAAAAGAACCATCGGCTGTGGGCGGTCCCGATATTGGGATTAACATACCGGGTGAGGTCTTCTCTGGCTGCATCGTTTTTGGCAGAATCGCAGCTGTTCAACAGGCAAGTGGCTATCAATAGCCAGGTGAAATGCTTCATAATTTCGGATCGGGTGGTTATCAATAAATATGTAATGACTATTTACTGGCTTCCGCATTCCTTTTCAACCATTCCAGTCTCCGCTGATCGGGCAGGTGTTTAACGGAAAACTGCTCAAATGTAGCATTGAATCCGTTACCATCGGGGCAGGCGGCCATTAATCCTACCATTACCGGGCAATTATCTGGCAGCCAGGCATTGCGCATCATCACATAGTTCTTATCGTCAAAGGAGTAGAATACCTCAACGGCATCCAGTCGCCTGACGGCCTTGATCCAGACAAATTTAATGGGTTTATCCAGCGTGATCACGCTCCAGTCGCTGGTTTTATGGGTCACCACCACACTCAGGTTGTATTTACCATCCACATATTCCACCCCGGCCTTGATATAGTTCTGCTGGTCAATGCGCAGCATAAGACCGGACTGGTCAAAGCGTTCCTTGTAATCGGCGGACAGCTTCACTTTGGCTTCAAACTCGCCGCCATAGGTAGTGTAGAGGAAAGGCGCATCATCCACGGTGAACCCATAATGGGAGATCCGCCAGTAGTCGGTCTTGGGCGTCACAAACAGGGAAAGGGCATTGTTCTTCACCTCCCACCTGGCAGGTTCATTGAACCATTGCATTTTATCCAGGCTCTGCGCCTGGGTGGTAGTGAACATGCTGCTGAGCAGGGCGCCGGCGAGGAACAGTTTTTTTGTTGGCATATACATTGATTTGAAATTGTTAGTGGTAGTCAGGGACCAAATGTTAAAACCGCAAATCTAACCGGAGAAAACTGGCCGGCCAATACTGATAAATAACCATTTTACTGTAGGTTTGAATCCTATGGACATCGTTTCAACACTGAGTGAAACCCTGCTGAGGCAACCCTTTTCCCCGGGCCGGGATGAGCCCCTGCAACTGGCCAGTTACCAGCAGGCCGCTTACTGGTTTTCCAGGATAGAAAATTCCGTGGCTGTGCTGAGTGATCTGAAGGCCGACAAAAGCTATATCTACAATGGCGGGGTGGCGGAGCGCCTGGGTATTGGCCGGAAAGGCAGCGCCCAGGAAATTGCCTCTATCTGGGAAGAAGAAATTTTCAGCAGGATCCACCCGGAGGACCTGATCCAAAAACACTTACTTGAACTCCGCTTCTTTCATTTACTGAAATCCCTGCCTGCCGGGGAGCGGACCGATTATCATATCGTGAGTAAAATGCGCATGCAGGACAATACCGGTGAATACATTCCTGTCCGGCACCGGATGTTCTATGTAGGCAGCTGCCCTGAAGGCCATATATGGCTGGCGCTCTGTCTCTATGATATTCCTTATGAAAGATCCAATGCAGAAGGAAGCTATGGCATGATCATCAACTTCGCCACCGGGAATACCCTCTCGCCCGATAAAGAAAAATACAGCGACCTGCTCTCAGAGCGGGAAAAAGAAATTTTACGGTTCATTGAAAAAGGGGACGCCAGTAAAGCTATTGCCACTCAATTATCCATCAGCATCAATACCGTGAACCGGCACCGGCAGAATATCCTGGAGAAGCTGCGGGTCAGGAATTCCCTGGAGGCCTGCAGAATAGCAAAAATGATGGATCTGCTGTAGCGGGCGCTAATCCTTAAAGATCCGTACTTCCGTTTTTCCCTCCTTCACATAGCCGCGGTACATGCCTTCGGTGCAGAAAGGCATTACTATATTGCCGTCCTTGTCCACACCGATCAGACCGCCATCACCGCCCAGGGCGGGCAGGGCTTTGTGGATCATTTCACCGGCAGCCCGGTCCAGGCTCCAGCCGCCATATTCCATCCGGTCGCTCACAGACTTGGCCATTACCAGGCGGATAAAGAATTCGCCCCAGCCTGTACAGCTGATAGCACAGCTGGCATTGCTGGCATAGGTGCCCGCGCCAATGATGGGTGCATCCCCTACCCGGCCATAGCGTTTGTTGGTCATCCCTCCGGTACTGGTAGCAGCGGCCAGGTTACCGGCCATATCCAGCGCCACGGCGCCCACCGTACCATATTTGGAATCCCTGTTCTCCGGCTGCTTCAGCCCGGCGCCGCTTTTCCGGCCGCCATGGTCCAGCTCAGTTTTGGCAGAGTCCTCCTTTTTAATCCTTTGCAGTCCCTGCCAGCGCTCTTCGGTATAGAAATAAGAGGGATCAACGATCTGCAGCCCCTGTTCCGCGGCAAACTGCTCGGCGCCCCTGCCCACCAGGAGCACATGCGGGCTATGCTCCATCACTGCCCGGGCAGCAGTAATGGGGTTGCGGATGGTAGTGACCCCGGCCACCGAACCGGCGGCCAGCGATTTCCCGTCCATAATGGATGCATCCAGCTCATTGGTGCCCGCATTGGTAAATACCGCTCCCTTGCCGGCATTGAAAAGGGGATTGTCTTCCATCACACGCACCGCAGCTTCCACGGCATCCAGGGCGCTGCCGCCTTTTTCCAGGATGGCATACCCGGCGGCCAGGGCCTGCTGCAGTCCTTCGGTATACGCTTTCTCCTTTTCGGGTGTCATATTCCTGCGCAGGATAGTACCTGCGCCGCCATGGATCACCAGTACCGGCTTACGGGCCTGGATGGCCGCAGGCGATGGGCTGGCGGCCACACTGGTGGCGGTCTGTGCTAAAGCGCTGTTAAAAGAAAGGATGGCCATAAATAGTATAAAATATCGCATAGTAGCTTCTTTTCAGGCTGGTCCTGCAATTTATGTTTTTCCCTGCGGTGGCGCATCTGTAAAACGGTATATTCGCTGATTCATTGGTACTGAATTTGCTCAACCACCGGTAACACCTAATTTTGCACCACAATTAGCAGACCCTGAGAAAGTTTTGGAAAATATCCCGGACATTACTGTTAGTACTGATCGGACTGATCATACTGGTATGGGTGGCCTTACAGACCAGCCCTGTCCAGAACTGGCTGGTAGGCATGGCCACCAAAAGGCTGTCCAGGGATCTGCATACCACCGTCCGGATCAAACAGGTGGACTTCGCCCTCTTCAACAAGATGGTGCTGGAAGAGACCCTGATCCTGGACCAGCGCCAGGACACCCTGCTCTACGCCGGCGGTGTAAAAGTGAATATTACCGACTGGTTCTTTTTCAAAGACAATATTGAACTCAAATACCTGGGCCTCCAGGATGCTGTGATCCACCTTACCCGCTCGGACTCTATCTGGAACTATCGCTTTATAGCCGATTATTTCAGCGGCCCCAGCGAGACAGCCCCCAAAAAAGGCGGCATCAACCTGGACCTGAAAAAAATTGAGCTTGACAATATCGCCCTGCTCCAGAAGGACGGCTGGCGCGGCGAGGACATGCTGCTCCGCTTCAGCGACTTTGACATTGACGCCGAAAAGGTCAGCCTTGCCGACAAACGCATCCTGATCCGCTCCGTAAATATTGACCACCCCCTCTTTGCTATCTATAACTATGATGGTAACCGGCCGGACTCCCTCCGGCCAAAGCGCAAAGAAGAGACCATCCTCAATGATACCAATCACCTGCGCTGGAACGCCGGCAAATGGGATATCAGCATCCGTAAAATGACCCTGCGTAACGGGACCTTCAAAAATGATATCGATAACGGCCGGGAGCCCTACCCTTATTTTGATGGCGGCCATATCCAGTTCAGCGATATCACCGGCGATTTCACCGATGTGGCCTTTCGCCAGGACTCCATCACCGCCAATGTCCGCCTCAGCACCAAAGAACGGAGCGGACTGGATGTACAAAAGCTGGACGCCCGGGTCAAATTCCATCCCGAAGCCATGGAATTTGCCAGCCTGGACCTCCACACCAACCGCAGCAGGCTGCACCATTTCTTTGCCATGCGTTATGCCAGCTTCGATGATATGAGCGATTTCATCTCCAAAGTGCGTATGGAAGGCCATTTTAATGATGCCGAGCTGGACAGCGATGACATCGCTTACTTCGCCCCCGAACTGGCCAGCTGGAAAAAGAAGCTCCGCATCAACGGCACTATCCGCGGCTCCGTAGATAACCTCGTGGCCCGCAATGTCCGCCTGGAAGCCGGGAAACAGTCGTTCCTCAACGGCAATATCACCCTGCGCGGTCTGCCCGATATTGACAAGACCTTCATCGACTTTGTAGCCAACGATTTCCGGACCACCTATGCCGATGCCATTGCCATAGTCCCCCAGCTCCGCAACCTCAAAACGCCCCGGCTGGACCAGCTGGAATACCTGCGCTTCCGCGGCAACTTCACCGGCTTTGTCAAAGACTTTGTCACCTACGGTACACTGGAGACCAACCTGGGCGCCATTGTTACCGATGTGAATATGAAATTCCCCGACAAAGGCAATACCAGCTATATCGGGAATATCAGCACCAACGATTTCCAGCTGGGTAAATTCATTGATGTGCCCAACCTCGGGAATATCAGCTTCAAAGGCTCCATTAACGGCCGTGGCCTCAAGACCGGCAACCTCAACGCCAAACTGGATGGCCTTGTGCGCTCTATAGAATTCAACGACTATACCTACCAGGACATCATTGTCAAAGGCACCGTGGCCAAAAGGCTCTTCAACGGTGAACTGCAGGTCAATGATTCCAACCTGGTGGCCAGCATGAACGGGCTGGTGGATTTTAACACCAAGCAACCCCAGTTCAATTTTGACGCCGTGGTAAATAAAGCCAACCTCAAAAAGATCAGGCTGAGCAAAGACAGTATTGATGTGGATGGAAAATTCCGTTTTGATTTCACCGGTAATAATATTGACAACTTCCTGGGCACCGCCCGCGTGTATGAAGCCTCCATCTTCCGGAAGGGCCAGCGTATTTCCTTTGATTCCCTTAACGTGGAATCCAAGATCATGGGCACCAACAAAGTGATCACCGTGGTGAGCAATGAGTTTGATGCCGCACTGGTAGGCGAGTTCTCCATCCTGGAACTGCCCGCGGCTTTCCGCACCTTCCTCAATAAATATTATCCCAGCTATATCAAGCCGGCCAAATCACTGACCAATGAGAATTTCAGCTTTGTGATCACCACCAAGAAAGTAGATGAGTATTTCGGCTTTATAGACAATCACCTCGGCGGCTTTAATTACAGCACCATCACCGGCCGTATCAACAGCAATGAGAACCTGCTGGACCTGAATGCCGAGATCCCGCAGTTCAATTACAAGAATATCACGGTCTATAATGTAGGTCTTAAAGGCGTGGGCAACCTGGACAGTCTTTCCGTGGAAAGCACCATTGCCGATGTTTATATCAATGACAGCCTCCATTTTCCCGGCACTTCCATTAAGATCAATTCCAGCATGGACCTGTCCAATGTATCGGTCCAGACCAGCGCCAGCCAGACCCTCAACTCGGCCAATATCTCCGCCCAGGTGCGCACCATGCCCAAGGGGCTGGGTATATTGTTTAACCAGTCGCAGTTTGACGTGAACGGCAAGAACTGGACCATCGATAAGGACGGGGAGCTGATCTTTGCATCCGATATGGTCTCTGCCGACGGGGTCAAGATCTATAGCGATGATCAGCAGATCCTGGTTACCACCCACCCATCCGATATCGGCAATACCAATGATATCAAGGTAGAACTGAGCAAGGTGAATATCGGCGACTTCTCCCCCTACCTTGTCAAGAGCAACCGGATAGAGGGTCTGCTCACCGCCACCGTGGATGTAATGGACCCTTTCGGTAAAACACAGGTGGACATCAATGGCGAGGCTGAGCATTTCCGGCTGGACAATGACTCCATCGGCAAACTCCAGCTGAACGGTAATTACAATACCCGCAGCGGGGTCATCAATTTCTCCGCGCTCTCCAATAACAAGGATTATGATTTTGACCTCAAAGGGATGTACAACCTGCGGGACTCTTTAGGCGCCGCCCCGCTGGACCTTACCGGTCAGTTCAACAATACCCGGATCAACCTGATTGGCCAGTACCTCTCCGGTGTGTTCAGCGACCTGAACGGATATGCCACCGGCGACCTCCGCATCATGGGCCAGCCCGATAACCTGAAGTACCTGGGCCGCGCCTATCTCAAGGACGCCAGCCTGCGGGTCAACTACACCAATGTATTGTATAAGATCCCTGAAGCCACTTTCGATTTCAAGGATGACGCCATCGACTTTGGTTCGTTCACCATAAAAGATGAGAATGGCAACAGCGGCACTATATCCAAAGGGATACTTTACCATAAAGGTTTTGACAACCTGAACTTTGACTTTGCC
Organism: Candidatus Pseudobacter hemicellulosilyticus; assembly: GCA_029202545.1. Lineage (GTDB taxonomy): Bacteria > Bacteroidota > Bacteroidia > Chitinophagales > Chitinophagaceae > Pseudobacter > Pseudobacter hemicellulosilyticus. The sequence continues at coordinate 3,866,477 of CP119311.1, read as the reverse complement.
ATGAACACCAACAAGCTGCTGGTGCTCAGTACCACCGGCACCGGCAAAGATCCTTTCTTCGGCACTGTATATGCCAAGGCCAATATGACCTTTCGTGGTCCCCTGGCAGATATGCAGATGGATATCCGCGGCGAACCCGCTGACAGTTCCAAACTGTATATCCGCTCCACCTCTTCCCGGGAAAGCGGCCAGGCCGATTATATAGTCTGGAAGGTCTATGGCCGGGAAATGGAACCGCCCCGCCTCTCCAATGAAAGCAACCTGACCGTTACGCTGGACATTGCCGCCAATAACTATGCAGACATGTACGTGATCCTGGACGAGCTGACCGGTGATATCATCCAGGCCAACGGGCATGGCAATATCAAGCTGAGGGCCGGCACTGACGGGGATTTCACCATCATGGGCCGTTATGATATTGACCGGGGGAACTATAACTTCAATTTCCAGTCGGTCCTGCGCAAACCCTTCAAGCTGCGCGAAGGCGTAGGTAACTATATTCAATGGAAAGGCGATCCTTTTGATGCCGATATCAAGATAGATGCAGAGTACCGTGCAGAGAACGTGCGCTTCAGCGACCTGGGCCTGGACCAGTTCTCCATCCAGTCCGGCGGCAGCAGCAACGTGAATAATAACGTTCGGAAATACCGGGGCGAGGTAGTGGTGGTGGCCAGTCTGACCGACAAGCTCATGCACCCCGAGATCCGCTTCCAGATTGAGCTGCCGCAGGGCAGCGCCCTCAAGAACGACCCGGATGCCATCGCCATCCTGCAGCGGATCCAGAGTGATGAGAACGAGCTGAACAAACAGGTAGCTTTCCTGATCGTGTTCAACAGCTTTGGTCCCCTCTCCACCGGCAGCCAGAGCGGGCTGGGTGGTATCGCCTTTGAAGGCGTAGTGGTGGGCAGCATCTCCGGCGTACTGTCCAATACCCTGAGCAAAGTAGTATCCAACGTGTTCCAGGATATCTTCAACGACAAAAGCATCAAGATCAATTTCAACGCCCAGTTCTACAGCGGGGCCAACCTGCTGGACAATGTGGATGCCAACCGCCTCAGCATTGACCGCACCAACCTCAACTTCAATATCGGGAAGAGCTTCCTCAATGAGCGACTGACCTTCACTTTCGGCAGTGCGCTGGACATTGGCTTCACTTCCCAGCAGATACAGGCTACCAATAACCTCCAGTTCCTGCCGGATATTACCGCCGAATGGAGGATCAGGCAGGATGGTAAGCTGGTGCTAACATTCTTCTACAGGGATTCCTATAACTACCTCACCGGCTCCGGAGTGGGCGCCAGGCAAAACCGCTCAGGCGCCAGTATCAGTTACCGGCGCGACTTTGACCGCCTGAGTGAATTACTCATTGGTGAGCGCAAAAGGAAGCGACTGGCCGCCGAAGCAGCAGAAAAAGACAGCGCTACCGATAATAATTAATGGGGAAGAACCAATTACAGTAACCCTTTCAGGATCGTATGACCCAGCTTATCCCGCTTGGTTTGCAGGTATCGCTCATTATGGGGATTGGGTTCAATTTCGATGGGCACAGATTCCACCACTTCCAGGCCATAGCCCAGCAGGCCGGCACGTTTTTTCGGGTTATTGCTCATCAGCCGCAGCTTGGTGATGCCCAGGTAACGGAGCATCTGGGCGCCGATACCGTAATCCCTTTTATCCATGGGGAAACCCAGGTGCAGGTTGGCTTCTACCGTATCCAGGCCATTTTCCTGGAGCTTATAAGCTTTGAGCTTATTCACCAGGCCAATGCCCCTGCCCTCCTGGTTCATATATAATATGGCGCCCTTTCCTTCTTTTTCCACCATTTCCATGGCAGCATGCAGCTGTTCGCCGCAATCGCAGCGGAAAGAGCCCAGGATATCGCCGGTAAAACAGGAAGAGTGCACCCGCACCAGGATAGGTTCGTCCTTAGTCCATTCTCCTTTCAGCAGGGCCAGGTGTTCCTGGCCGGTATTCTTATCCCTGAAGGCCACCAGTTTAAAATGACCGTACATGGTGGGCATTTCCACCCGCACTATCTCCTCTATCAGGGAGTCCGTCTGGAGGCGGTATTCAATGAGGTCTTTTATTGATATGATCTTGAGGTTGAACTTCTTGGCAATCTCTATCAGTTCCGGCAGGCGGGCCATGGAACCGTCATCGTTCATGATCTCCACCAGGGCGCCGCCATAGGGAGGGGGGAAACCTGCCAGCCGGACCAGGTCGGTAGTGGCTTCTGTATGACCGGCACGGCGCAGGGCGCCGCCTTTTTTAGAACGGAGGGGGAAGATATGCCCCGGGCGGCCCAGGTCTTCCGGTTTGGTGGCGGGATTCACCAGGGCCTGGATGGTCTTGGCCCGGTCATGGGCGGAGATACCGGTGGTACAGCCATGGCCCAGCAGGTCAACGGATACCGTAAAAGCGGTCTCATGCAGGGCGGTATTGTTATTGACCATCAATCCCAGCTGCATTTCCTCGCAACGCTCTTCATCCAGGGGGGCGCAGATCAGGCCACGGCCATGTTTGCTCATGAAATTAATGGCTTCAGGCGTAATGGCATGGGCCGCCATGATGAAATCTCCCTCATTCTCACGGTCTTCGTCGTCCACAACGATGATCATTTTCCCCTGTTTGAGATCTGCTATAGCGTTTTCAATGGTATCCAGCATAGTAGGCCAAATTTTTGTAAAGTTAGTAATAAAACAACCGATGCCATTAGAAGGTTCAGTTTTACCGTTTTAGGGAGGGCGGCTGGGTATTTTCCCGATGAACTTATAATTACTGAGCAGCCAATTGCCGGCTGAAATTGCCTGTAGGGGGAAATGGGTATTGTTTGTTCGGGCGGGTACCGTTTTACTGCGTAAACCGGCCGGAATGAACAAGCGGGACTATTATACCCTATTGGGTCTTGTGAGAACGGCAACTAACGGCAACGGTGCATCTACTGTGCATAACCTGTGGATGGCTTTCCCTTGTCAATTTAGTTTTTCATTTACATTTGCGGGTCGCCTGACACCTGACCCCGCAGACCTGGCTCCTTCCGGCGATCCCCGTTCGAAATAAAACTAAACCAACTATTCCCAGATTAGTGGCCAAACTTTTTACGATTGCAGGCTCTTTATTAATTATTTGATAATGCCTTTGTTGTTCATGTGATCTTGTGTTGATTGTTTCTTTGCTCAATCACTAAACAAGTATATATGAGAAGAACTACTGTTTATTTTTTAACCCTTCTGCTGCTTATCTGTGGATTAGGCGGATATGCTCAGGTAACCACGAGTAGCATTGGTGGTGTGGTCAAGGGCAGCAACAATGAATTGCTGTCCGGCGCCTCTGTCACCATCACGCACGAGCCCACAGGAGCGGTTTACAATGCCCAGACCCGTACCGGCGGCCGTTTTGATGTGCTCAACATCCCTCCCGGCGGCCCTTACACCATCAAAGCCTCTTTTGTAGGCTACAACCAGTTCACCCGCACTGAGGTGAATATTCCCCTCGGTGAAAAATTCGAGATCACTATTGAACTATCAGCTTCCAGCACAGAACTGGAAAGTGTACTGGTGGTCAGCAACCGGAAAAGCGCTACTGAAAAAGTAGGCGCCTCTACCAATATCTCCCGCAGGGTGATTGCCAACATGCCTAACGTCAGCCGTAGTCTTTCTAATCTTACCCGGATGACTCCCCAGGCTAACGGTAACAGCTTTGCCGGTATGAACTACCGTTTCAACAACATCACCATCGATGGTTCACTATTCAATAATAACTTCGGTCGCAGCGGTGATGGCCAGGTGCCCGGCGGCGCTTCTTCCGCTATCTCGGTAGACGCCATTGACCAGGTACAGGTCAACATTGCTCCCTATGACGTTCGCCAGGCAGGTTTTACCGGCGCCGGTATCAACGCGGTTACCCGCCGCGGCACCAACAACTGGTACGGTACTGCCTATGGTTTCTACAGGAACCAGGACTTCAACGGCACCAAAGTACTGGGACAGGAAGTCACCAATGTAGCCCGCTCTACCAAAATTTATGGCGGTAGCATTGGCGGCCCCATCATCAAGAACAAACTGTTCTTCTTCGTGAACTACGAGCAGGAGAAGAAAACAGCACCGCCCACTGCTATCACAGTAGCATCCAGACCCGGCAATGAAAGCGATCCTAACCGCTCCCCGGTACTGGCTACCGACCTGGACAGGCTGAAACAACACCTGATCAGCACCTACCAGTATGATCCGGGTGGTTATGAAGGTTACGACTTTGAAACTGACAACAAAAAATTCACCGGCCGCCTGGACTGGAATATCAGCAACAGGCACCGGCTGACTGCCCGTTACACCTGGTCTGAAACCAATGATGACGATATGGTCAACGCCAGCAGCGGTCCTCCCACAAATATTGCCAACCGGCTCAGCAATGGCCGCAGGGGCGGTAAGTCCGGAGGTATTGCCTATACCGGCACCAATTTCAAGAATAACTACAAAGCCAACTCAGCAGTACTGGAACTGAATTCCAATTTCTCCAATACAGTCTCCAACCAGCTGATCGCTTCCTATACACACCTGGCTCCTGTGCGTGTTCCCAATACCAGTTTCCCCTTTGTGGACATTATGCGTGCAGGCGACCTGAACAACGTATATATCTCTTTCGGTACAGATCTTTTCTCCTATGAGAACAAGATTGACGACAAGGCATACAATGTTGCCAACAACGTTACCCTCAACCTGGGCAGGCATACTGTTACCCTGGGCGCCAGCTTTGACTACATGACCTTCGAAAACTCTTTCGCTGCTTATGGTGGTCCCAGCTATTACCGTTTTGCCTCCATTGACGACTTTATCAACGATGCAGCGCCCATCGCATTCGGTGTTTCCTACAGCCCCACCAACAGAACAGGTATCACCCCTGCTGCCGCCAAATTTGCCCAGGGCGGCCTTTATATGCAGGATGCCTTTGCTGTGAATGAAAAATTCAAGCTGACCTATGGCGTTCGCTTCGATCTGCCCTTCTACCCTTATGATCCTCCTACCAACACTGCCCTGAAGGCCATCACCTTCAAGGACGAGGATGGCAACGATGAGCATTTCGATGTCAGCAAATGGCCCAAATCCAGGCTGCTGGTATCTCCCAGGGTAGGTTTCACCTATGACCCCGAAGGAGACAAATCCATTATTGTTCGCGGTGGTACCGGCATCTTCACCGGCCGCATTCCTTTCATCTGGCTGGTTAACCAGGTAGGTGACAATGGCGTACTCCGTATCATTGAACAAAAAACAGGGGCAGCCGCTGCCGCTATTAAGTTCAACGCTGACAGAACCGCTTATATCCCCACCAATATCCCTGCTGATCCCGGCGCCACCATTCCTTCCGGCGGCCCTTCCTACAGCGCTACTGCAGAAGATTTCAAGATGCCGCAGACCTGGAGGAGCAACCTGGCAGTGGACAAAAAACTGGGTGAGAACTATGTGCTGACCATTGAAGCGCTCTATACAAGGATGATCAATAACGTATACGCCCGGAACGCCAACCTGGGCGCCGATACCGGCCGCCGCGCCGATGGCAGACCCATGTATGTTCAGAACCTGAACAGCAATATCGGCCAGATGACCATCCTGGACAATATCAACAAAGGCAGCAGCACGGTACTGACCGCCCAGCTGTCAAAGACCTTCTCCCGCAACTGGGAAGCAACTGTTGCCTATACTTATACCTATGCACAGGATGTAGCCATCGGCACCAGCGACCAGGCCGCCAGCGGCTGGACTACCAATAACATTGTGATGAACCCCAATAAACCGGAACTGGGTTATTCCAACTTCTCCATCCCTCACCGCGTAATGGCCAGTGGCTCCTACCGCTTTGAGTATATGAAAGGCAATATGGCCACTACCATCGGCTTCTTCTATACCGGCGCTTCACAGGACCGCTTCCACTACCGTTATGGAGCAAACATCAATGGTGATGGTGCTACCAATGATATCGTCTTTATTCCGGCCGATCCCAAGACACTGAATTTCCAGGCCAGCTATACTCCTGTTTCCGGCGGCCCCGCTTATACCGCCCAGCAACAGCGTGATGCTTTTGCCGCCTTCGTTGAAAATGATAAATACCTGAAAAAACACAAAGGCCAGTTCATGGACCGTTACGGCGCAACACTGCCCTGGTTCCATTCACTGGACCTGCGTTTGCTCCAGGACTTCTCTGTAAAAGCAGGCAACAAAAAACACACCATGCAGGTCAGCGTTGACGCCATCAACTTCCTGAACCTGCTGAGCTCCGACTGGGGACACCGTTATGTATATAACTTCGGTTCCTTCCAGGACCAGGCGCTGCTGGGTGTTGGCTCCGGCAATACTGCCGCCAACCCGGTGTATACTTTCAATCCCGGTATCACCAGGGCTTACCAGCCTGACTACTCCACCAACAGTACCTGGGGTATCCAGTTAGGGCTGCGTTATATTTTCAACTAATCGCTCAGCATACAGTCTGACTGTATAAATAAGTAAGAGGCCGTTTCAAATTATTGAAACGGCCTCTTTGTTTGTGCAGGTCTGTCAGCAACAGGTGGTGGTTACCTTTTGCAGGACAGCCTGCTATTGCAGCAGCTCCGGTCCCTTTTTCAGGAAACCCGGCGACTACAAATTCGGGTTATTCTGCCTTTCCGCCTGCGGCAGCACAAACAGGTAATAACTGCTGTTGGCAGTAAAGGCCTCACCATTGGGGAACTTCAGTGTGGTATGGTACCGGGCCGGGACTGATTTGGTACTGCCATCCGGCAGGGTGACCGTTACCTGGATAGGGTTGCCCGCCACATCCACATAAGCCTTGCGCACCACCGCCTGCTGGTTACGGATAATATCCGCCAGGCCAAACCCTTCTCCCCATAATTCTTTTCTCCGCTCTACCAGGATAGCCGCTATCAGTGTTTGCTCAGTGGCGCCATCAGTTGCAAAAGCCTGCGCGCCACGGGCTGTCCGCAATGCATTGAGAGCGGCAGCGCCCTGCTCAATATCGCCGGAACGGGCATAGCCCTCAGCTTTGATCAGGTACTGCTCCGCACTGCGCATCAGGACCAGGTCGGCCGTCTGGTCAGCCCGGAATTTGAACTTCTTGTATTGCAGGTAGCCTTCCCGCGCAGTAGCACTGCCATCCCAGGAGAACAGGCTGGTACGGATATCCCCTTCTTCAAACAGTTCTTTGAAAAAAGGATCAGCCATAAAGCTGTAGTAATAGGAAGAGGAAGAACTTACATCCAGGAAATGGAAGCTGTAGCTGCCATCGCTCTGGCTGGGAATTTCCTGGTGCCCCCAGATCCATTCCACATTGCTGACATCATTGAAACCCTTGGTATAATCCGCTTTAGGCATCAGCGTGTAGTTCTGTAAGGCTGCATCCGCCGCAGCGGCAGCCAGGTCCCAGCGACCGGTATTCAGGTAAGCCCGGGCCAGCAGCCCGTTCACCACATCCACATCGATCTTGTATTTGGCCGTCCGGGTATAACCTGTCAGCAGGGTCTTAGCCTGGGTCAGGTCGTCAATGATCAGGGTATAGATATCCTTCAGCGTGGCCTTGGGATTGCCAGCCGTAGTGTCTGTTGTGGGCACTGTATAGATCGGCGCTGTTCTGGCCAGGGGATCCTTGAGGTAGGAGAACTGGTAAAAAGCAGCAATGGTCAGGTAGGTATTGGCGCGTAAAGCCAGGGCCTGTCCCTTCAGCACTTTTTTAGCGGCCTCATCCCCTTCCACCTTATCAGCATTGGCAATAATGATATTGTTGTTGTTGATGATCTTGTACAGCTGGTTCCAGATTGCCGCCACCCGCGATTGGGTCTCATCGCGCATCTGCGTATAGGCATAGGTGGCGCCAAAGGCGTATTTATTGGTAATAACACTCACATCACTGGCCATGACATCACTGATCAGCCCAATGGACTTATAACCCGGGTTGCTATAGGTGCCACCATAAAAATCGTCCATCATACTGGCCCAGGTACCTTCTGCCAGCGTGGTCAGATTGGCCACATTCTTAAAGATCACGGATTCAGCCACCGCATTGCTGGGAGCAGTATCCAGCTGCTTGTTGCAGGCGCTCAGCAGCAATACCAGTCCCGCAGTATAAATAGAAAGAATTTGCTTGTTCATATTCCTGATAGATTAACGTTAACAATTAAAGTCCCACCTGAATGCCCAGGGAAAGGGTTTTCATGGCCGGGTACTGGTAATAGGTAGTCCCCTCCACGGATTGTTCCGGGTCCATACCCTGGTGGCCAAAGAAGGTCAGCAGGTTCTCGCCGGTGGCATAGACCCGCAGGTTCTTCAGATGCGCCGCGGAAACCAGTCGCGCAGGCAAGGAATAAGCCAGGGTAGCCGTTTTCAAACGCGCATAGGTAGCATCATACAGCAGCCTGGTGGAAGCGGAAGTCCAGTTGTTATTATCGGTGGTCAGCTTCGGCACGCTGGCATTGGTATGCTCGGGCGTCCAGCGGTCCAGCAGTTCTGTGCTCATGGCCCGGCCTACACTGGCAGGTCCGGTGAGCAGCATCACATAGTCGTTGTCCAGCACCTTGCCGCCAATGCTGTAGGCAAACAGGAAGGAGAATTCAAAATCCCGGTATTGCAGGCTGTTGGTAAAGCCGCCGGTAACATCCGGCAGGGCGGAACCTACATAATATTGAGTGGCGCTGCTGTAATCTGAAGTGGTCTGTTTTTTGCCGTCGTCTGTAGTCTTGTACCAGAGCGGACTGCCTGTTTGCGCATCCACACCGGCCCATTCACGCAGGTAGAAATCATATACGGAACGGCCCACCATCAGTTTCTTGGTAGTGCCGCTGTTGATCTCTTTCTGGGGCAGGGAAGTGATCTCATTGCGGTTATGCGCCAGGTTCAGTCCAATGGTCCATTTCCAGTCCCTGGTACTCACCGGAATTACATTCAGCTCCAGCTCTACACCGGTATTCTTCAGCTCGCCGATATTGGCGCTGATAGAAGTGAAGCCGGTGGAACCGGGCAGCGGACGGGCATAGAGCAGGTCCTTGCTCTGGCGGTCATAATAGTTCACCGAACCATACACCCTGTTTTTGAACAGGCCAAAATCAACGCCCACATTGAGGTTCAGGTTGCTTTCCCATTTGAGGGAAGGCGTTGCCAGCCGGGAAGTGATAGTACCGCCGTTGCCCAGGTTATTTTTGATGGAATAAAGGGCCAGGTAATTGTAATACCCGGAGAGGTTATCGTTCCCGGAAGCGCCATAACTGGCTTTCAGGGTCAGGAGATTGAGCCAGGCAGCGGATTTCAGGAAATCCTCTTCGGAGATCCGCCAGGAAGCGCCGGCCGACCAGAACGAGCCCCAGCGGGAATCCGGGGAGAACCGGGAGGAACCGTCGCGGCGCACAGAGCCTGTTACAAAATAGCGGTTGAGGTAATTATACTGGCCCTGTCCAAAAAAGCTGAGCTTGTTATATTCATCAGAGGAGCCGGTAAAATCATTCAGCTGGGAAGCAGCTACCGGCTCATAGAGATCCGGCAGGGCAAATTTCTGGCGGCTGCCGCTCAGCCCGCTGGATTCCAGGGCATAGTATTCATGCCCGGCCAGGAGGTTGAGGCGATGGCCCGATGCGATCTCCACATCATAGGTCAGCACATTGTTCCAGGTGTACGACAGGAAGCGGGAATTGCTCTTGCTGATAGCCCCGCCAATTTCGGCATCGCCACCCACTATAGGGTTGGTATAGCTGAGGGAATTACCGTTGATATAGTCCAGGTTGAAGCTGGTCTTAAATTTCAGGTTGGCCAGGATAGCTGCTTCCAGGAAGGTGCGGGCGCCGATATTCTCCCGCGTATTGCGGGACCTGTCCAGGGACTGGGAACCTATCAGGTTCATGCGCGCCAGTGCGGCGGAAGGCCGGTAGGCGCCATAATCAAACTGCTGGTCGCCATTGGCATCCAGCTTATAGCTGCCATCCGCATTGCGCTGGTAAATGGGATAAAAGCCGGGGATCACGCGACCGAAGACCACCACGTTATCTGTCCGGGAATCCGCAGAGGTAGGATAGTCCTGCACGGTGCTGGCCCCGCTGATATTGAAGCCGAACTGCAGCCATTTTTTTGCCTGCAGGGTGAGGTTGGTGCGGAAATTATACCGTTTAAAACCGGATTCCAGGAAAGCGCCCTGGTTATTGGTATACCCTACGCCGGCATACCAGTTGCTTTTTTCCGTGGCGCCGCTGAGGCTCAGCTGCGCCTGTGTATAGCGGGCATCCTGCTGCATGCCTTCGTTCCAGTCGTCATTCCACAGGGGAACGGCGCCGGCCACAATTTTCCCATCCGTCCCTACCGGGTTGGGATAGGCGGTACCGTAGGGATTGATGCCCAGGTCGGCCACCACGCGGCTGCTGGCGGTAGCAGCGGCCTGTGCGGCAGATTGTCCGTTGGTGAGGGCCTTATTGCGGAGACCTTCCCAGTACAGTTCAAAGTACTGGTTGGTGCTTACCTGCTCATAATCCTTTACAGCACGGCTGCTCCAGCCCTGGTTGATGGTGGCATTCACTGCAATATCCTCCCCTTTCCTGCCCTGTTTGGTAGTGATAATGATAACGCCGTTGGCGGCGCGTGAGCCATACAGGTTGGCGGCTACCGCATCTTTCAAAATATTAATAGTAGCAATATCCGCGGGGTTGAGGGCATTGATATCCCCGTCGAATGGCGCTCCATCCACCACAAAGAGCGGGGCGCTGGAAGCGTTGATAGAACCTACGCCACGGATACGGATAGTGGAGCTGTTGCCCGGCTGCCCGTTGGCGGAAGTGGTCTGGATACCAGGCGCCAGCCCCTGCAGGGCATTGGTAATATTGGGGGTGAGGCGGTTATTGATCTTATCGGCGCCAATGGTAGTAACGGCGCCCGGATAACCGGAACGTTTTACATTGGTATAGGCCACGGTGACCACTTCGGTCAGGGTGGCATTGCTGGCCTTGAGCAGCACTGTTATATTGGCGCTGCCCGGGCGGATCTCTGTTTCGGCTGTTTCTGTACCTACAAAAGACACGGTGAGTACGGCCTTACTACCGTTCCAGTCTAACCGGAAACGACCCTGATTGTCCGTAATGGTAGACCGGTTCAACTGGGGAATACTGACGGTAGCGCCTTCCAGCGGCTGCCGGGTTTCAGCGGAAAGCACTACGCCGCTGATAGGTTGCTGTGCCATAATGAACGAGCTGCATAGCAGCAAAAGCACAAAAAGTAGATTTTGCTTATACATAAAAATTGACATTAAGAAAATGAAGGGCGGCCTTATTACCCGGGAAAGGCAATAGAGCCACTGCATCCGCTTTGCGGAAGGGTATAGTTATGGGTGCAGGTTATCCTGCGGGCAAGCAATGAAGTGAAATGAACCGTTGTTATGGGCGAGAAGACAGGATCAACAACAACACCCGTTGCCGTAGAGGGTAGTACAGGGGAATTGAAGACGAACAAAGAGAGATGACCTTGTCATAATAGTAGATTGTTTATCCGGAAAAGCCGAAGCCCTTCCTATCGTTGCCGCACAAAGGTAGTGCAAAGTATTAGTCCACCAAAATAGTAGGTTAAATAAAGCAAGAAAAAGCCGGCAACTTATCCTGGTGTCAGGATAGGCTGCCGGCCTGTATTTATTTTCTCCAGCCCCAGCGGAGGAAAACGGGCATGGCCTTGGCCCAGCTGGCCACATCATGCCGTCCGTCAGGCATCTGGTAGTATCTCATATCTTTTCTTTCCAGGTAACCTTTGGCCAGGAGTGCACGCATAGTATCAATGGTATCATCAATGGAATCAATCACACCGTTGCGGTTGCGGTCTTCCCATTCATCCAGTTCACCGCACTGGAAAAAGAATTTAAGCCCCGGCTGGAACTGACCGGCGCGTAGCTGCGCCAGCATCATCCTGTCCCGCCACTCGTTATATCCTTTGGTGTACTTGTCCTTGCTGCGCCACCAGAGGGAACCGGAGAACACGCCCACGCGGCTGAACACCCGGGGATTGTTCCATACCAGGTCCAGCGCGCTGAGGCCGCCCAGGGAGAAACCTGCAAAAGCCCGTTCAGCAAATTCGCTGATCCGGTAATGACCATAAATATAAGGGAGTAATTCTTCGAGAATGAACTGCTGGTACTGTCCTGCCCTGGCGCCCCGGCCTTTGTAATCCGGGCCGCAGATCATCCCGTATTCCTGGAGGCGGTCCTCCCCGCTGCAAATACCGGCTACCAGGACCGGCTGGAGGCGGCCTTCCTGCAGGCCATTGCTGAGCATCCGCTCAAAACCCATGGTTTCCAGGTCCTGCCCGTCATTGAACAGGAGTAATTTCAGGGATCCCGGGTCAGGGATATTCAATGGCAAGTAAAACTGAACCTTAACTATGCGTTCCAGGGCGTCTGAAGGCAACATCACTGTTTCCACCAGCACGCCGGTGCTCGTATCCGTGTGCATGGCGCAAAAGTAGATAAATGATTTGTTTTTTCCCCATCCTTCCGATAAATTTGGTTACCCTCTTACCTTGCACTTTCATTCATTAAAACGGAGCTTTTATGAAAAAGATCGGGATTCTCTTTGGGAAAGAAAGATCTTTTCCGATGGCCTTTATTGAACAGATCAACAGCAAACAGGTAGATGGGATCATGGCTGAACCTGTCCGCATAGACAAAGTAGTACAGGGCGAAGGCCATGAGTATACGGTAATAGTAGACCGTATTTCCCAGGATGTGCCCTTTTACCGGGCATTTCTCAAAAATGCAGCCGTCTGCGGCGCAGCCGTCATCAACAACCCCTTCTGGTGGAGCGCTGATGAAAAATTCTTCAACAACTCCCTGGCCGTCAAGATCGGCGTTCCGGTGCCCAAGACCGTGATCCTGCCTTCTTACGACCTGCCCCCCGATACTTCCGACGCCTCTTTCAGCAACCTGGCCTACCCCATGGACTGGGAAGGCATCTTCAATTATGTGGGCTTTCCTGCGTATATGAAGCCCTTTGCCGGCGGCGGCTGGAAACATGTATACAAGTTGCATGATATGGCCGATTTCTTCCAGAAACACCGGGAAACCGGCGAGCTGGTCATGCTGCTGCAGGAAGAGATCATCTTTGAAGAATATTACCGCTGCTATTGCATCGGCGGCAAGTACGTCCGCATTATGCCCTATGAACCGCGCAACCCGCACCATCTCCGCTATACCAGCGATTTCCGTCCCAGCGCAGAAAGACTGAAGCAGATGGAAGAGATCGTGCTGCGCATCAACCAGTACCTGGGGTATGATTTCAACACCGTTGAGCTGGCCGTACGCGATGGCGTACCCTATGCCATCGATTTCTGCAACCCGGCCCCCGATGCCGATCTGCCCAGCGTAGGCCAGGAGAATTTCAACTGGGTGGTGGAAACCGCCGCCACCTACGCCATTGAAAGGGCGCTGGCGCATAAACCCGGGAAAGACAACCTTACCTGGGGCGAATACGTTAAGAGAAGCAGCAGCAAAAAAAACCTGATCTAAAATTTTTAGAAAAATACATGGCACATATCCCCTACTCCCAGTTCACGCTTGGCATTGAAGAAGAATACATGGTGATTGACCCGCTGACCCGGGAACTGAAAAGCCATGAACAACGCATTGTGACGGAGGGACAGAAAGTGATCAAAGACAAAGTAAAAGCAGAAATGCACCAGGCCGTAGTAGAGGTAGGGACCGATATATGCCAGAATGTGGAAGAAGCCTATAAAGATGTGGCCAACCTGCGCAAGACCATTGCCGGTATTGCCGGTGAGCTGGGCCTGCAGATCGGCGCCTCCGGCACCCACCCCTTCAGCCACTGGGAAAGCCAGCTGATCACAGACCATGTCCGCTACAGTGAGATCGTCAATGAGCTGCAGGAAGCCGCCCGCAGTAACCTCATCTTTGGCCTGCATGTCCACGTAGGGATGGAGAGCCGGGAAATGGCCAACCATATTGCCAATTCCACCCGCTATTTCCTCCCCCATATCTACGCCCTGAGCGTGAACTCCCCTTTCTGGGAAGGCCGGCAAACCGGTTACCGCTCTTTCCGCACCAAGGTCTTCGATAAATTTCCCCGCACCGGTATCCCCGAAACATTTGATACCATTGAAGATTACGATAACTTCGTAAAGCTGCTGGTCAAGACCAACTGCATTGACAATGCCAAAAAGATCTGGTGGGACCTCCGCGTACATCCTTTCTTCAACACCGTGGAGTTCCGGATCTGTGATGTGCCCATGACCGTGCAGGAGACCATTGCCATTGCCGCCCTGTTCCAGGGCGTATGCGCCAAGATCTACAAACTGAAAACGCAGAACCTCAATTTCATTCAATACTCCCGCTCCCTGATCAATGAGAATAAATGGCGCGCCAGCCGTTACGGCATTGACGGCTACCTGATAGATTTTGGTAAGGAAGAAGAGGTCAATACCCGTGTACTGATCCATGAGCTGCTGGACTTCATTGATGATGTAGTAGATCCGCTGGGCAGCCGCCATGCCATCAATTATGTTGGTAAGATCCTGGAAGAAGGCACCGGGGCCGACAGGCAGCTGAAGGTCTTTGAACAATCAAAGAACCTGGTCAGTGTGGTGGATTATATCAACGCCCAGTTCCTGGAAGGCGCCTGAGTTACCTGGGGGATCAAGAAAGAGCTTTGAATTAACAACCTATACTGGCACGGGCCGCCTCAAATAGCCGCCTGCAAATATTGGCGCAGACTTCCTCAGAAAAGCTGACTGCAAATCCCTGCTGCCCTTATTTAGGTTCAGGCAACAGCAATTTATCGTATAAGGTGGATGGTTCCGGATCATAAGGGCCGCGACCAACTGTCTTCCGCACTGTTTTACGGAACAGCTTCCGGTTGGTATCTGTAGGTCCATTGATGTCCAGGTTCAGCAGGCCCGCTACCAGCCCATATACCTGCACGTTGGGGAAACTGCCGATCTGTTTGCCCTGTTTGAAGGCCGGGCCCCAGGCCATGAAAGTAGCATGCATATCCTTCACCTTCCGGGGATCAAATCCATGCCGTCCCGGGTATATGCGTTTGTTACCCCAGGCGAAGATCTTGGGAAAACGCGGCACAACCACAATATCACCCGCACGTTTGTAGCGATCATCCACACCGCCATAATTCCAGCGGCCAGGCAGCTGTGCGTTCAGGTATACATCATAATCCTTTGCTTCCGCTTTCAGCTTAGCATAGGCCTGCGTTATATATTCTTTATCTGTGGTGTCCCTGGCAAAAATATGGATCAGCACATCGCTGGGCTGCATGTTCAGGCGTGTGGTATCCACCACCGGCAGGGGCAGGGTATTCACCGTATCCACCTGGGCCATGCCATGGTCCGATAAGAAGACCACATTGACCGGCAGTTTCAGGCTATCCAGCATATCCTGTAGTTTGGCCACACTGGCATCCACAAAATGCACCGCTTCTTCCACTTCCTTGCTGTAAGGGCCATGATCATGCCCTTCATGATCCACCTCAGGCATATAGAACGTGATCAGGTGCGGTCTTTTATCGGCCGGCAGCTGCAGCCAGTTCTTCACCACTGCAATCCGCTCGTCCATGGAAATTTTCTCGTTGTAGTTATAATAGTAGGTTGGTCGCACCCCTTTGATATCCGCTTCCGAACCTACCCAGTAAAAACTGGCCGTGACCATCTGTTGCTGTTCCGCCAGCACCCAGAGGGGAATACCGCCATACCAGCTGCCATCCCCTACCGTTTTCTTATTGTACATACTGTACCTGCTCTGGCGGCGGGGATCCCAGAAACTGTTATCCACCAGCCCATGATGGCCGGGATATAAACCGGTGATCAGCGTATAATGATTAGGGAAAGTAAGGGAAGGGAAAGCAGGCTCCATGGATTTGGCCGTTACCCCTACGGAAGACAGGTCCAGCAGGTGCCTGGCATTGTACCGCGTAGCATAATCATAGCGGAAACCATCGGCTGAGATCAGGATCACATAAGGCTGCTGCTGGGCAGCCTTGCCATTGAAACGGCCCGGTACGATCTGTTGACTGATATCCTGGCCCATCGCCTGGCCAGCAAAGAAAATGCACAGCAGGAACAGCCGGAATACCAGGGAGTAGAACTGTCTCATGGAGTAGATGGTTTGATCGGCGGCTAAATTAAAAGATCAGGATTAATAAACGCCGGATTCTTCAAAAAATAATGGTTAAAAACAGTAGATTTGGTTTTTATCGCACCTCATATGAAAAAATTCATTTACCCCTTAGTAGCGCTCTGCCTTATGGCCTTTATCACTCCACAGCAAAAAGAAAGGATCATTTTCTTTGGCGATTCCATCACCCAGGCCGGTACAGGCCCTTCCGGTTATATTACCATATTGGGTAAGGTCCTGGAGCAAAAGGGACTGGCCGATAAGTATGAGCTTATAGGCGCCGGCATCGGCGGCAACAAGATCTATGATCTTTACCTGCGTGTGGAAGAGGATGTCCTGGCAAAGAAACCCAATACTGTGGTGATCTGGGTAGGCGTTAATGATGTATGGCACAAACAGTCCAGCGGCACCGGCACTGATGCGGATAAATTTGAAAAGTTCTATACCGCCCTGATCAAAAAACTGCAGGCGCAAAATATAAAGGTCATCCTCTGCACCCCCGCCGCTATTGGCGAAAGGACGGATTTCACCAACCAGCTGGATGGCGACCTGAACAAATATGCGCAGCTCATCCGCAACCTGGCCGCCGCCAATAAGACCGGCCTGGTTGATCTTCGCAAAACCTTCCTGGACTATAACCTGTCCAACAACCCCAGGAATGAAGAGAAAGGCATCCTCACTTCCGACCGGGTACACCTGAACGATAAAGGCAATAACCTGGTGGCGGAAGAAATGTTTAAAGGCATAACCAAATAGTTGTCAGCACTTTACCAATTCGTTCCAAAATGGCAGTGAACCAGGAGGAACGCCGTTTGTTTGTCATATGAAATAAGGACCGCGCGGTTTTGCGCAGGATCATATGATGCACTGCGTTGCGTCAACCCCTCAAATTTTAAAAAAGGCTTATGTTTGCAGCCATGGACAGGAACATCCGTATAGCTATCCTCGACCTCTATGATGGCGTACCCAATGAAGGCATGCGTTGTATCCGGGAAATTATCACCGTGTTCAGCAACAGCCAGCAGCTGAAGCTCGTCTGGGATGAATTTGATGTACGGGGCAGGCAGCAGCTCCCCGATCTTTCCTACGATTTCTTTATCTCCAGCGGCGGCCCCGGCTCACCCCTCGACAGTGAAGGGAGCGACTGGGAAAACGCTTATTTTCAATGGGTCAGCAGCGTAGAGGCCTATAACCAGGATCCGGCCAACCCCATCAAAAAGCATGTATTGTTCATCTGCCATTCCTTCCAGCTGGCAGCCCGCTATTTTAAAGCAGCCCAGGTCACCAACCGGCGCTCAACAGCCTTTGGCGTTTTTCCGGTACATATGCTGGAAGAAAGCCATGACGAGCCCCTGTTCCGGGAACTGCCCGATCCTTTCTATGCAGTGGACAGCAGGGATTACCAGGTGATCCAGCCGGACCACCAGCGCCTCCGCAGGATGGGCGGCAGCATACTGGCCATAGAAAAAGAAAGGCCGCATATACCACTCGAAAGAGCCATTATGGCCATGCGCTTCAATAAATATATGGTAGGGACACAGTTCCACCCCGAAGCAGATGCCATTGGCATGACGCGCTACCTGCTGCGGGAAGACAAGAAACAGACCGTGATCGAAAACCATGGACTGGCCAAATGGGCCTCTATGATTGAACAGCTCAACGATCCCGACAAGATCCGTTTCACCTACGCCACCGTATTACCCAATTTTCTGCAACTGGCCACTGAGCAGTTGCTGACAACAGCGGCGCACTAAATCATGTGCGTCAGTATACCTTTCCCTTCCGGGAGAAGGGCGGGCAGCCGTTACTAACGGTACCTTATTACAGTTAGTGCAGCGGACCTGTCAGCGGTTAAACTTTTCCTCAATGATTGCCAGCACCGGTTTGCGGCGTACCTTTCCTGAAAAGACACCAATGGTTCCAAGCCTGCGCACAGCCTACAACAGCGCTTTCACCAAAGAGCGATACGAAACATTTTTACAGGCCCTGGATCATCAATACCCTGGCGCCATCAGTTTCCGCCTTGCTGAAACGCCCGTCTTTGTTGACAAGGCCTTCACAACTAAAATATACGATGCCTGCGAACATATCATTGATGTGATCACCGATCCGCTGTTCCACCAGCTCACGGACCGCGCTATCCCACCCAGCGAAAAAGTGCCCGGCGAAAACGGCCATGCACATATGATCGCTTTTGATTTTGGCGTATGCACCAATGCCGCCGGCGAGCTGGAGCCCCAGCTGATCGAAATGCAGGGCTTCCCCACCCTCTTTGGCTTCCAGTCCTTTTTTCCCGATGTCATGCGTTCTTTCTTCCCGGTGCCGGACCATTACAGCCAGTACCTGGACGGCCTGGACCGCGATAGCTACCTGGCCACGCTGAAAGAAGTGATAGTGGGTGATCTGCCCGTGGAGCAGGTGATCCTGCTGGAGATCAAACCCCATGAACAGAAAACGAAGATCGATTTCTACTGCACGCAGGACTACCTGGGTATTCAGCCCGTCTGCATTACAGAGCTGATCCAGGAAGGCAGGCAGTTATACTATATGCGCGATGGACAGCAAACTTTGATCAAACGCATTTATAACCGCGTGATCTTTGATGAGCTGCAGGCACAGAAAGAACAGCTGGGCGCATTTGTGGACATTACACAGGACCTGGACGTGGAATGGATCCCGCATCCCAACTGGTTTTACCGGATCAGCAAATTCACGCTGCCCTATATCCATCATGCCTATGTGCCTACCACTTATTTCCTGCATGAGCTGAAACAGTTGCCGGCCGACCTGGAGAATTACGTGCTGAAGCCGCTCTTCTCTTTTGCCGGACAGGGCGTGGTGATAGACATCACGCCTGAATCACTGGACGAAGTAAAGGACCCGGAGAACTGGATCCTGCAGAAAAAAGTGCAGTATGCCAATGTGATCCCCACGCCTGATGAACCGGCCAAAGTGGAGATCCGGATGATGTATCTCTGGAAAGATGGGCAGTTGCGCCCGCGCCCGGTCATTAACCTGGCCCGGCTCAGCAAAGGCAAAATGATCGGTGTACGTTATAATAAGGATAAGGAATGGGTGGGCGGCAGTGTCTGCTTTTTTGAGCAGTAAAAAACAATCGCCTGTAAAACCACAGGAAAATAGTTTTGGGACGAACCAAGGGCAGCACAACCATTGGTTCGTCCCTTTTTCTTTTTAACCCTTTCAAAACAAGTGCCTGCCTGAAAGGCTTCCCCATAAAACAATTGCCCCGCGCAAAGACGCAGGGCAATGTTCCTTTGATTGATGTAAAAACTATAGATCTGACACTATAAACATGGGTTAGTCCATCCAGTCGGGCCGCATATCCTCATCCTTTTTCCTGCTGACCATATTGATACTGATGACCCACTCCTGGAAATCCATTTTGTACTGGAGTTCCAGCTCCACTTTGAATTCGCGGAAACGCTCGTCGGCCGTTTGCAGCTTGAGCATGCTGATAATAAAATCGGCGTCTTCACCTGGCGGGTCCAGCTGCCCATCCAGGAAATAGGCGCTGCCATCCACCATCCGGAGCCGGCAGCCTTTCAGCTGGTGAAATAAACGGCGGTACTCTTTAGCCGCCTCTTTAAAATCTGGCGCACGGTACATCAGCGCCTGCCAGCTGGCTGTAGTGTCCAGGCCCGAATGATAATGGGAAATAGTACAGGACTCTGCACCGGGCAATAGTACGGTAGACTGGAACTGCGACCAATACCCTTCCGACAGCAGCAGATCGCCGGTGATATGTTTGTAATTGTAGGGAAAATCGCCGAGCACGTATTCCACCGCCTTCCCAAAGCCAGGATTGGCGGATTTGTTGAGCAACGCCAGCTGGGCGTGCGAAGTAAACATGACCATAACGGCCACGATCAGGGTAGCTACATTCTTCATTGGGTTAGATTTCGCACAAGGATAATACAAATCCCTTTTATCCACAAGATACCCACCAACCTTATCTTATCAACAATGTTGATAACGAAAAACTACGAAGTAGCCTTACGGTGCAAGGGTCCAGCGGATGCCTGCAAAGCCGCGCATGCCCTGGTTGGGTGCATACACATAGTTGGGATCAAACGTAAGGCCGTATGGATCCGATGCTGCGTCTTTATCAAACGGATCATTCGCCCTGGCAATCAGGAAAGGCACGTTCTTAGCCGGCGTCCAGTTGAGCAGATTCTTGATGCCGCCATAGAGTTCCACGCCGCTGCCGAGCTTTTTGGTGACCTGGATATTCTGGATACTCCATATCGGCGACTGACCCGGCCTGGGATCCCGGTCGGACAGCAGCGGCAGCAACATTGGGCCATAGATATTACCGGTATAATCCACCGAGAAGCCTCCCCATGGCAGTGCGTACGACAGGGACCAGTTACCGCTCCATTTTTCAGTTAGCAGCTGCCGCTGCTCCCGGCGCTTGCCCTGCCCATCCCGGTCTACCAGGCTCACCTGCTGAAAGGTGAAGCCTACATGCCCCCGCAGGCCATTGGTAAAACCAAACTCGGTATTCAGACTGGCGCCATAGGACAGCGAATAGCCAGCCAGGTTATCATAGATGATCTTGTTGGGATCAGTCATATAATCCGGTATGATGCGGTTGGTAAAATGCGTATACCAGGTACTGGCATCCAGGTTGACCCAGGCAGCCCGGGTATAGATCTTTTTCACGTAGTTGAGGTTCACATTATAACTGCGCTCAGGCTTCAGCTCAGACAGTATCTCCACATCCCTGGCGCCGGTGAGGGCGGCATGGTCTTCCGTGAAAATATTCACCACGCGGAAACCCGTACCGGCATTGAGGCGCAGCACATCATTGCTGTTGACCGACAGCTTCCAGGCAATACGTGGCGTAAAAATATGCCCATGTACCGGGTGATGATCCCAGCGGATACCGGCCAGCAGTTTGCTGGAGCCGGTCAGACTGAACTCATCCTGCAGCAGCACACCCGGCAAAGTTGCGCGGGAAGGAGCGTTGGCCTGGGTTAAGGTATCCAGGGTGGCCGTGGTATTGTCGTCATACCAGGTATGGCGCAACACGGCGCCGGCCAGCAGATCATGCCGGCCAAGTGTCTTGTCCCAGGTCAGCTGGCCAAAACCAACCTGCTGCCGGGCATTGAAGAGCATATCGCCATAGGCTGATCTTTGCACATGGTTGTTGTACGACCAGGAAAACAATATCTTTTCGTGTACAGGTAACTGATAGTTACCTATCAGCTCCAGGCGCGAGGTATAGATACTTTCCCCATAAAGACTATCGCCGCCGCGGAATTCCTTTGTCCAGCGCATATCCCCGCCCCAGCGGTCCTCATACACATAGCGGGCTGCAAAATTAGCCTGCCTGTTGTCCTTTCGCTCCCAACTGTATTTATTAAAGAACGCAATGCGGTGCTGCAGGGTGACATCGGTAAAATTATCGTTGTTCTTATCCACCCGGTTGGAGAAGTTGAAATAATTCACCCCCAGCAGGCTGGTGGTCTTTTCAAAAGGCCTGAATTTAACAGCCACATCGGCATTGACCTCGTTCCAGGTAGTGGTGGACAGGTCCAATGCCAGCTGGGGCGCTTTGAGTGGATTTTTGGTGATCACATTGATCAGCCCGCCGATGGCCTCAGAACCATAGAGGGAGGAAGCCGGGCCTTTCACCACTTCTATCCGCTCCACCAGGGAATTGGGAATGCCGGACAGACCATATACCGATCCAAGGCTGCTGACAATGGGCATACCGTCTATCAATACCATGGTATAGGGGCCTTCCAGTCCATTGATATGGATATCGCCTGTATTGCAGATGTTACAATTCAGCTGGGGACGAACCCCGTTTACCAGCTGCAGGGCATCGAAGATGGTAGGCGTTGGATTTTTGCGAAAGAACTGCGGGGTATATACTTCCACAGGTACCGGGCTGGCGGTTTTCAGGACCGCTTTCATAGTGCCGGTAACCACCACATCCTGGAGCAGGCCGGCGGTCGGTTGCAGCAGTATGCTGAGGTTAGTAGTAAGCTGTGCGGGCGCAAGGGTGTCCCCTTTATAACCGGTCATGCTGAAAATGAGTGAATCAGTAGCAGCAGTCAGGGTTATGGTAAAGCGGCCGTTCCTGTCGGCCAGCGCTTTCCTGCTACCATAAGCTATGACTGCCCCGGCCAGTGGTTCTGCCGTCTGTTTATCGCGGATAGTACCCCGAATGGCGATACTGGTATCTGTAGCGCTATATGCATTGCGTGGGCCTTCCGCATGAGCAGGGAGGCAGAGGAACAAGGAAAAGGCTGATAAAACAGGGGTAATCCATAAATTGGTTTTGAGCCAACTTAAATTATTTTTAGGCATGTCTAAATTTATATTTAGACAAATGTATGATTTATTTTTTTGGATGCAAAACAAATAGTCGCCGAGGGTGTTCAGGTGGGTGGCTGAAAATAACTGGTGAGCCGCCATGAACAGGTGGCAGGCGCGATCGGATTACAAGGCGTATATGGGAAAAACTCCTGGTCTGCCTGTGTTGGGAAGATAAAATACAATTGGGAATACCTGCAGCCGGTTAAAGGCCAAAGAGTATGCAGGCACGGAAGAACTATTTAAAGGTGGCGGGAGAAAAGATTGGCGGTATAATTGATCCGTTTATTGATAAATAGCGGTTATAGAATTACACAGCGCTGACAGGTGAATTGAACCACCGGTCAGTAAAATAAAAAAGGCTTCACCAGGTGCTGATACTGATTCAGCTGGTGAAGCCGGTGCTGGTAATGCGTTCCTCTGTTGATCTGTTCCGCTTTGGGCGCTGCTCTTATTGATCATAGCGCCACAAAGATGACTGTTGATCCTTTTATCTTAGTTTTCGCTCAACTCGTATTTTCCGTATTGTTTAACTGCTTCCTGCAAGATGCTGGTATCAATAGGCTGTTCCATAGTCACGGTGGCCTGAGGCGCTTCTTTCTGTACAGTAGCGCTGAGTACGCCGGGCACATTGAGTAAAGCCTTTGTTACATTATCGATACAACCTGCGCAGCTGATGCCTTTGACAAGATATTGATGTGTCATTTTGTTTGATTTTATACTACAAAGCTACTGCTGTCTGCGTCGGGGTTGTTACAGGATTGGGGAAAGGGTTTATATAATTCAGTGTTTTTAACGCTCCTGTATAGCACACAAAAATAAGGGCCTCTGTCAGGGAACAAAAGCGCGGATTCCAATTCACTTTTAATTTTTGCTATGCCTATTTCACTTCATCCAATGGCTTCCGGTTCTCCCCCCGTAAATTCCTGAAATGGCTTGGGGTTAATCCCGTTACTTTTTTGAACTGGCTGCTGATATGCGCCACACTGCTATATCCCAGTTCATAGGCAATCTCGGTGAGGCTCAGTTCTCCATAAACCAACAGCTCCTTGGCGCGTTCAATCTTTTGCAGGATAAAATACTGTTCAATGGTGATGCCTTCCACTTCGGAGAACAATTTGCTCAGGGAAGAATAATCGCGGTGCAGTGATTGGGAGAGATAGGCTGACAGGGTTAGTTTCTGCAACTGGTCCAGCTTTTGGGGATCCTGGACCAGGCCGATGATAGCTGTTTTGAGTTGCTCTATCAGCTGGCCGGACCGATCGCCGATCAATTCAAAACCGAAGGCTGTTAGCTTTTCTTCCAGTTTGCTTAACTGATCCTGGCCTGGTTCCTCAGCAATCTCCACTTCTCCCAGTGTCATATTATTGACCGTATATCCCAGCTTTTCCAGTTCGGTCCTGACCACAAATTTGCAGCGGTTACAGACCATATTCTTTATATGTAATACCATCAGGATAGTTTTTTGAATTTCAACAGCAGGCTGTTGCTGACAACAGATACCGAGCTTAACGCCATGGCTGCACCGGCAATCATCGGGTTCAGCAGGAAACCATTGATA
This sequence comes from Candidatus Pseudobacter hemicellulosilyticus, assembly GCA_029202545.1. Lineage (GTDB taxonomy): Bacteria > Bacteroidota > Bacteroidia > Chitinophagales > Chitinophagaceae > Pseudobacter > Pseudobacter hemicellulosilyticus. The sequence continues at coordinate 3,842,440 of CP119311.1, read as the reverse complement.
GGGTACAGTATGCCGGCCGCAACCGGTATCCCTGCCAAATTATAAATAAAAGCCCAGAACAGGTTCTGCCGGATGGTGCGAACGGTGTACCGGGACAATTTCAGTGCTTTGGGTATCTGCCGCAGATCGGCTGATAATAAACTCATACCGGCAGACTCAATGGCAATATCTGAACCGTGGCCCATAGCAATGCCAATGGCGGCCTGCGCCAGCGCTTCCGCATCGTTGATCCCATCTCCCACCATGGCCACCGTTTTACCGGCCGCCTGAAGCTCCCGGACAAAGACCGCTTTTTCTCCGGGAGAAACCCCGGCTTTATACCCGGTGATCCCCACCTGGGCTGCTACTGCGGCAGCTGTTTCCGGGTTATCGCCGGTCAACAGGAATATGTCGATCCCCATGCTCTGCAGGGTCTTTACCGCTTCGGCCGAACCGGGTTTTACCGCGTCCTCAATGGCAAAAACTGCCAGGACCTGCTGTTGGCTGGCAAAGAAACAGACCGTTCTGGCGGCCCTGGCCCAGCTATCTGCGGCATTTTGCAGGTCGGCGGGTATGGGCAGGTTCCAATCGTCCAGCAGGGCTTTATTACCCACACGGTAGGCCTGATCGTTGACACGGGCCTCCACCCCTTTCCCGGTCAGGTTCCGGAAGGCGCCAACCAGTACTGTACCAACATGCTGCCCCTGTAAATGGTTCACTACGGCAGAAGCCAGGGGATGGGAAGAAGGCTGTTCTACAGATAGGAGGATGGCTGCCAGCTGGTCCTGCCGGCCTTCCAGGCCAGCGGCCCATTGCAGGCCGGTCAGTATGGGTTTGCCGGTGGTCAGGGTGCCGGTCTTGTCCAGCACAATGGTATCTACCCCGTGCGCCAGTTCCAGGCTGGCCGCGTCTTTGATCAGCAGTCCCTGTTCAGCGCCCCTGCCTACCCCAACCATGATAGCGGTGGGTGTGGCCAGGCCGAGCGCACAGGGACAGGCGATGACCAGTACTGTTACAAAGGCCAGGAGGCCGTGGGTGAAGCCAGATTCGCCGCCGGCAAAGAACCAGGCCAGCCCAGCCAGGAGGGCTATACCCATCACTACGGGGACAAAGATGCCGGCCACTTTGTCTACCAGTCGCTGCACCGGCGCTTTGGAGCCCTGCGCCTCCTGTACCCGCCTGATGATCTGCGAGAGGACAGTATCCCGCCCGATCTTTTCAGCCCGGAAAGAGAAGCTGCCCTGCTGGTTGATGGTCCCGGCAAATACGCTATCGCCAGCTTGTTTGGGTACGGGAACCGGTTCGCCGGTCAGCATGGATTCATCCACATAGGATTCACCTGCTGTCACCCGGCCGTCTACAGGAATTTTTTCTCCGGGACGAACCAATAGGATATCCGCTTTCCGGACATCCGCCAGCGGGATGGAGCGTGGCTGCCCTACCCTTTTTGCCTGGACCTGGTCTGCCAGTTGTCCCGGGGCTGTGACGGATTGTAAAGGGGAAGCCTCTTCACCGGGCAATCCGTTCCCGGTAGCAGCTTCCCGCTCCAGCAGCCAGACAGTATCCGGCTGCAGCCCGATCAGCTTTTTGATGGCGCCGGAAGTGGTAGCGCGGGCCCTTAATTCCAGCAGTTTGCCTAACATGATGAACACAACGATCACGGCCGCTGTCTCAAAATAAACATGCGGATGCAGGCCGCGCTGGTGCCAGAATGCTGGATATACGCTATTAAAAACACTGAAAGCATAGGCTATACCTGTGCTGACGGCTACCAGCGTATCCATATTGGCCTTGCCATGGCGGGCCTGCTTTGCGGCATTGATAAAGAAGGATCGACCGAATACAAACAGTACTGGCGTACTGAGCGCCCACATGATATAATTGCCATAGGGAATATCCATCCAGAACATGCCGATCAGTACTACCGGCAGGGTGAGTGCAGCTGCCAGCAGGGTCCTGCGGCGCAGGGAAGAAAATTCTTTTAACTGTACCGCTTCCTGTGCGGCGGCGGGATCTTCCACATCTATGAGCAGATCATAGCCAATGGACTGTACAGCCTGCTGTAACTGTTCAGCACTGACCTGATGGGGATCATAACTTACCTGCAGGGATTGACTGGCGAAGTTCACGGCGGCCTGCTGCACACCGGGCAGCGCAGCCACCATTGATTCCACGCTCACTGCACAGGCAGCACAGCTCATACCGGTGACGGGGATCTGCTGGTGAATGGTATTTGTTGGGGTAGTTTCCATGGTAGTCATTTGCAACTACAAAGCTACCAGGAGCGGGGGGAGGGGTTGTTACAGAATTGCCGGTTTGATTTATAGAATTCAGGGAAGCGTAAATATCAGCTACCCTCTGATATAAATAATGGCGAGAACGGCCCCAACTATTGCAATCCATTGCCTGATGGCAACAGCATGCATATCCTTATGCAATACCTCTTTGAACTTCATCATATCAGCTTTGAATACCCTCATCTCCTGCCTGAAATCATTAAACTCCAAACGTAAGGAATTGACCTCACCTTTTACTTGAATAACCTCACCTTTTACCTGAATGAATTCACCTTTTAGCTGATTAAACTGTTCATTGGCAGCAAATTCTTGCCTGGCACCCTCATAAGCCTGCCTCACCTTTGAGTTCACCATATGTACGATAGCGGTTGCCTCCTGCTGCCCCAGTTTATTCCGCAGCAGATCAAACCAACTGACGTTCTCTAAAAATGTCATTTTATAATTTTTTATTGAATAATTTATCCACCAGCAAAAGGAAAACAATGATCAGGAAAGTCTGTATAATATTATATACTACGAAACCCATATTTTCCCACCATCGCGCTCTCTTTTTTTCATGCACCTCCCGCTCAGCCTGATGGGGTTTCAAGCTGGCATCAAGAGATTGTCTTATCCTGAAATCAATATACTCAATCAACAATTCTACTTCCTTCGCACCTAACTTAGGCGCCAGGCTTTCATACAACACTACCTTATCAACTACCATATACCGTTAGTTTATTTCACCCCAAAGCTACTCCTTTCCTGCATAACAGCAAGAAATCAGCATATATTTTTTACCCTGCTGATAACCGTTATATTTCCCAATTTTTTCCGGTGTAAATCCCGGTCATTAATTCACGAAGGTCCAGAAGATACCTACGCGGATCTGTAGTCCCGGGTAGGGGTAGTTGAAAGTGGGTACATTGTTGTTGAGGAAACCGCCCTGTGTAGGGTCCAGCGAATTGAGGTTTTCCGCCCGTACATAGGCTGTAAAAGTGCGGATCCGGAAATGCAGGTAGGCGCTGATATCCGGCAGCTTAAGGGAAAGCCGCTCCGTATCCTGGTACGCATACTGTCCTTGAAGCGGTGAATACACCGGCGCGTCATACGCTGTAAAATAGCGGAATTCCAGGCCAAAGCTGGTACGCAGGTTTTTAAAGCCCAGGTTACCATCATAACCCACCTGGTTGCGCGTGGTGAGCAGCGGCATATTGACCGGACCATTACCGGCGCGCTGCTGGAGCACCAGCCAGGTGCGCCAGTTCCAGTTGCCGCCAATGCGGAACTCCTTTTCTGCCGTGACCTGTAAAATATTGAAAGGAGATGAGGACTGGTCCGGCTGGTAGATATCCCTGAAATAGGTCAGGTTGGTCAGCAGGTAATAGCTGGCGGCCAGTTTGAGCTTCAGGTGTGGCACTTCCAGCGATCCGAAGATATTGGTGATATTCTCCTTGTTGAAGGTCAGGGAATCACCCATATAAAAGGCGCTGACCTGGTCGTACACCATGGAGGGACTGCGGTTCACGTTGCGGAAGCCCAGCTGCAGGTAGCCCAGTTTCCCGGGCAGCAGGCGTTTCAGACTTGCGTAGGCGTCATAGTCGGCCCCATTATAGCCATGTACATAGAACTGGCCATAGGCTTCCAGGTCCCATTTCTGGTTACGGGTCTTGTTGCGGTATTCGCCATGCACCAGGAAGTTATAATCCTTCATCCGGCTCAGGGCGCCGTTGCGGCGCAGGTTGAAATTGCCGGAAATATTTTCCATGGTGGCCCCTACCTTGATAAACTGGGCGGCATTTTTAGCATCGGGGAACTGGTATACGGAAAAATCGTTCACCATCACTTTCCAGAAATCCTGGATGAAGAAACTGTTGCCGCTATTGGTAGGATAGGCGATGCCATAGTTATGGTTATAGTAGGCGCTGTCGGCATTGTTATCCCGGAACCGGTACTTATAGGTATTGTAAGTAATGGTATGTTCCAGTCGCAGCCTGGGATAGAACAGGGGGATCACCGAGCTGTCGGTCACAATAGAGTCCTTCTGTCCCAGATCATACTGCTGCCGCATCATATAGTGGGCATCAGTGAAAAAGCTGCCGGTGGCAATACTGGTGGTGAAAAAGTTACGGCTGCCGGGCTGGTTCAGGCCCAGCTGTGTAGGGATGGTGGACCTTTCGGAGAAAGCGGCGCTGTCCAGGTATTTGACATCCGTGCGGATACCGCCGTTCTCACCGGCCTGCAGCTTGTTACCGATCAGCACCACAAAATTCTGGTAACGCTTGTTCTTGGACTGGTACCAGGAATGAAAGCGGTAATTATTGTGGTTGGTATTCTGGTTCTGGAAGAACCCGGGCGAGTTGATCAGCCGGTACTGAAAGCCGGCGTTCCAGTTGGGCCGGATATTCTGGGTATGGGTCAGCTGGATCATCTGTTCCGACTGCGCCCCCAGCAGGTAATCCATCTGGGTAAAGGGCCGGGTGGTATTGTAGAAGCGGGTCTCTGACAGCTTATACAGGTAGGGATCAAAGGCATGGAAGCCATGGTCCCAGCCTGCTTTCAGCAGGGGTTTGAAGACCAGGGGCCTTGAGGCGGTTCCAAAGTTGCCGAGGGTCACATGATCCCAGGGCAATGGATATACTTTGGTGAAATCGTACAATGCGGAATCGAAGGTGCGCATGCGGCTGGAATCCAGGTAACGGAAACGGATGGTCAACGAATCTTCCAGACCTGTACGATGCGCGATACTGTCGCCCCCTCCGCCGCCGCCGCCGAAGCGGCCGCCCATTCCCTGCATGCGGCGAATGACATCATCCTGGGCCGTAGCCTGGTAGGCTACGCCGGTAAGCAACAGTACTATGACAATGATATTAAATTTACTGAACACGTATACCTATAATTAACGAGGCGGCAAATTAGTGATTAAAAAGCGGTTTTCAGGAACAGGTTTTTCCGCCCCCGTACAATTAACAGAATCTTGGCCGCCTGATCCTTACAGGGAGGCGATCAGCCTGGTGAAGATAGTGGTCAGTTTCGGCTCCGCTTCCCGGGCCGCCTGCAGCACTTCTTCATGGGTGATCACATTCTCTTCTTCCCGGATGCCCAGATCGGTGATCACGCTGATAGCCGCCACGGGAATACCGGAATGGATGGCAATGATGGCTTCCTGGACAGTGCTCATGCCCACGGCATCGGCGCCCGCCAGCTTGATCAGGTTGTACTCAGCCCTGGTTTCAAAAGTGGGGCCTGTTACTCCAAAGTACACGCCTTCATGGACCCTGATGCCTGCTTCTGCTGCAATGCCCTTCATACTGCTGATCAATGCCTTGCTGTAAGGTTCACTCATGTCCGGGAAGCGGGGCCCCAGCTCATCATAATTCCTGCCCAGCAGGGGATTAACGATGGCAAAGCTGATATGATCATTGATGATCATCAGGTCGCCCACTGCAAAATCAGGGTTCACCCCGCCGGCCGCATTGGAAATGAGCAGGCATTTGATGCCCAGCATTTTCATGACGCGGATGGGATACACTACCTGTTCAGCGGAATAGCCTTCATAAAAATGAAAGCGGCCGGCCATGGCCACAATGCGCTTGCCGCCCAGCTTACCGAAGATCAGCTTACCGGTATGGCCCTGCACGGTGGAAACGGGAAAATGCGGGATCTGTTCATACGGTACCTCGGCCTGTATCTCAATCTGTGTGGCCAGGTTGCCGAGGCCGCTGCCGAGAATAATACCAACTTCAGGAGCTTCTGGTGCAAAAGTCCGGAGGAAGCTGGTAGTTTTGTTCAAATTATCAATGATATTACTCATAGTTGCCGCAAATATAGTTTTTTTCATTTCCCGCATCCTATACTACATTTGCTGAAATTTTTTGCTCATGAACCTCCACGAGTACCAGGCTAAAGAACTCCTCAAGAAGTACAATGTACCGGTCCAGGAAGGCATCCCAGTAGACCGGGCCGATGCAGCAGAGGAAGCCTACAAGAATCTTAAAGTGCAATATGGAAACAGTTTCGCAGTAGTTAAAGCCCAGATCCATGCGGGTGGCCGCGGTAAGGGAAAGATCAAAGGCACCGAACAACGCGGCGTAGCGGTTGGTAAAAATGCTGAGGATATCAAACAAATAGCCTCCAACATCCTCGGCGGCGTTCTGGAAACCATCCAGACAGGTCCCGCTGGTAAACTCGTGAACAAGGTTCTGGTAGCCCAGGACGTTTACTATCCTGGCCCCAACCCCGTTAAGGAATTTTATCTCTCCATATTACTGGATCGCAGCAAAGGCCAGAATGTGATCATGTACAGCACTGAAGGTGGTATGAACATCGAAGATGTTGCCCATGACACCCCTGAAAAGATCTTCAAAGAGTGGGTACACCCTTCCGGCGGTCTGCTCGGTTTCCAGGCAAGGAAAATTGCTTTCAACCTGGGCCTCAAAGGTGAAGCTTTCAAAAACTGCGTGAAATTCGTTACCAACCTCTATAACGCTTATGTTGGACTGGATTGCAGCATGCTGGAGATCAACCCCCTGTTCAAAACTTCTGATGAGAAGATCATTGCTGTTGACTGTAAGATGAACCTGGACGACAACTCCCTGATGCGTCATCCTGACCTCGAAGCACTGCGTGATATCAGCGAAGAAGATCCTACTGAAGTAGAAGCAGGTAAATACAACCTCAACTTCGTAAAACTGGATGGCAACGTAGGTTGCATGGTGAACGGCGCCGGTCTGGCCATGGCCACTATGGACATGATCCAACTCAGCGGCGGTCAACCTGCCAACTTCCTGGACGTAGGCGGTACTGCCAACGCCACCACAGTAGAAGCCGGCTTCCGCATCATCCTGAAAGACCCCAAAGTAAAAGCGATCCTGATCAATATCTTCGGTGGTATTGTTCGTTGCGACCGTGTTGCACAAGGTGTTATTGATGCTTATAAATCCATCGGCAATATTGAAGTACCCATCATTGTACGCCTGCAAGGCACCAATGCTGAGGAAGCCAAGAAACTGATCGAGGAAAGCGGCCTGAAAGTTCAGTCTGCCATCCTGCTCAGCGAAGCTGCCGCCCTGGTGAACAAAGCTGTTGCCTAATTCGTATAAAGACCTTTTATATAATACAAATCCCATCACTCCGATGGGATTTTTTCTTTTTTATCGACCAGCCATACCTGTTTCTCCTTCCAGCTCCCGCCGCATATACCCTATCACCAGCACCAGGTAGCGGTGAGTCCGTTCTACCAGCTTATCATACAACCCGTCACTCAGGGTTTCCGGTTTCAGCTCCAATGGAAAATAAGCCCCGGGTTTCTGCCTGCGGGCCTCCAGCTGATGAATGACATAACGATAGTGATTGCCCTCGGTGATCAGTTCCACCTGCAAGGCTACGGGGATCACGCGGCGTTTCATCCGGTGATATACCCGCACTTCAATAGTCCCGCTGGCTTGCAGGAGCAGCCCCGAAGGCCGGGCGATACTGTCAACCCTGCTCCAGTGTACCAGGAAAGGCAGTTTGAAAAAGGAGCGCGCCCTTTCCGTTAAGCCTTTTTCTTGTCCCTCCGGTAAAGTAATGGAATGGGTATATTCAAAATGCCCCGCGGCATTACGGGGTATCTGCGCTGCTACCGGGAACAGGAGCAGGCAACCGGCTATACTGGCAATAAAACGGCGCATGGAAACAAGTTACAGCTAATGTCGGAAGTACCCGGCAAAATGTTGCACCGGGCCAGGCCGGCGCCACCTACAATCCACCAATATAGGTGTCCAGGTAAGCATACCGGTTCTGCATCCAGGTCTTCAATTTGGAGACGATACTGACATACCCGGCTTCTCCCCTGCCCCATTTGGCATAATCTCTTTCCCTGGCAGCAGTTATAGCTTTGATATAAGTATCTCTGTACTGCTGCAGCTGATCCAGTTTATGCGCCTTGAAGTCTGTCCATTTTTGCTGCAGCAATGTTTTCACCTCCGGGTCCTGCAGGAATCGCTGAAAGAACCTGGTCCCTGCTGAAGGCGTGGTCCAGAACAAAGGCCTGTTGTAATAGGCAAAATGATCAGCAGCACCTTCATAACCTGCTGCCCAGTCAAAATCCCAGATAGGTCCCATAGTATATTTTCCCGCGCCTGTCTTGTTGATATAAGTACTCTTGGGATGGTTGATCTCCTGGTTATCCGTCATCATATAGGTCAGGAGGTAATTGGCAATAGAGACTTTGTCGATCAGCGTCCCATAATTATTATCCGGGAAGCTGGCGGCAGCCACCAGTGTTTCCAGCTGCTGAAAGGATTGCTGGATGGCAGCTATATCCGCGTTGTTCTCCAGTTCGGGGTATTTGATATTGACCGGAAGATCATAAGCAGTGGTCCGGAACTTATATTCCTCGTCGTAATAAGAATCAAGTTCCAGCAGGTACCCATCTTTTACATTGACCCGGTTTGACTCCACCTCTACCTGCTCTGTCAGCATGTATACGCCATTATATACGCCATTGATATATAGCTCTACCGGTACAATATGATTGGTATAAGGTATCTCCAGCAGCTGGCCGATCTTCATGGCCAGGGCATTCAGCACCAGGCTTTCATCAATGTAATTGGCCAGCAGCACCCAGTCCTTTTCTTCCGACAGGCCAAATAAAGCCGCTTTTTTGTCGAGCTTCAACCGGTAAGGCTTTTTGGGATATCCCCAGGTTGAATTACCGCGCCCTTTTACCTGCGTTTTTAGGGTTGTGTCCGGGTACTGTCCTGCGCCCTGTATGACCAGGCTGCCATTGACATAGACATCTTTAGAGGCAATGGCAACAGCCCCGTCGGTATTGATGGTCAGGCGCGGCAGGTTATCAAAGCCTGTAGTAACAGTATACGCTTTCCGGGTGCCTTTGTCCGATATCAGCGTACAGACTACCGGCATTGAAAAGTTGATGGCTTCCTTACCTGTAAACGGAATATTATTGAACTCAATACCCGCCGCCTTGGTGGACAGGGTTGGCACCAGGGTAGTCAGGAAGGGCGACAGGTTACCGCTGATACCAGCTGCGCCCACGGCAAAATGAATATCCGATTGCAACGTGGCATTGTTTGCTGTTGTAAATCCAAAGGCAGTCAGCCGTAATCCTTCTTCAGCGTAGGTGATCAGTTGTAAAAAATACAGCGCTGTTTTTTTATTATCGGCGCTCACGCTGATCACAGCGCCGTTTGTCAGTTTTATGGACGCGCTGTTGCCTGTCAGTCTTGTATTGTTGTAATACAATCTATCTGCGGCATCGATGGAAAAATCAACAACCAGTTCTTTGTTGACGAATTCTTCCGGCAAATGGACCACAATGGTATCGGCTTTGATGGTTGCGGTCAGATCGGTTTCCAGGAGGGCGCTGTTCTTTTCAGCAGTGATGACAAAACCTTGTAAGGCGGCCAGGGGAGGCTGAGGTTTATCGTCTTTTTTACAGCTGGCAATCGTTAACAGGAACAGGGTCAGTAAGAGATATGGTTTCATATGACCTGAAATATACCGCCTTTTTTCTATAAAACGGTCCTTGCGCCTGCTCAAACGGTCTTGCGGACAGTCAGCTCTTTAACCGCTGGGCAAGCTCTACCAAGGCAGAAAAAACGCTCAACCGGCCTTGCGGACAGTGATCTCTTTCACCTCGTAGATAGGGCTGAAGAGATAGGCTTTGCCGGTGCTGATCTCCACGCACTGGAAGCGTTTGCGGAGCTTTTTGCCTTTGCGGAAGATGCGGCCATCTTCCAGGGCAAAGAGCTGGCCTTCGGCCATGGCTTCTACCATCACCAGCCCGTTGTCTTCGGCGTCATATTTCCGGAGCAGGCGCATCAGTCCTTCATCGGCGCAGCTGCTGGCGGGCAGGTCGTTCATGGAGTGCAGCAGGTGCTGCTCCACATCAGGCGGGAACAGTTGTTTGCCCATAAAATCCCGGAGCAGCAGGGCATAACAGCTTTTCCATTCTTTGCCATGAGAGGCCACCCGGTTGCCATATTGCATGAAAGTGACCAGGTGGGCCAGCTCATGCACCAGGGTAATGAGGAAAGAAAAGGGATTGAGGTTACCATTCACACTGATGCGGTGGTTCTTGTAAGCAGTGGCATGCCGGTAGTCCCCAAGGATACTTTTGCGCTCGCGGGTAATGGTCAGGTGAACAGTATACTGTTGCAGCAATTCCAGGACCCGCGGAGCGGCGCCCGACGGAATATACCGGCGCAGATAATCCAGTGGAGCTTCCTTTTTAGGCATTCTTTTGTTGCTTACTCAACTTCATGAGGACCCCTACTTCTACAAATGTATACAGTAAATAGAGGAACATGCAGGTAAAGAGCCCGCCTTTGTTCACTCCTTTCCGGAAGCTGAAAATATATACAATGGCCGTCAGGGCGCAGAGCATGAGCTTGACAAACATCCCCAGGGTCACCATCCGCATAAAAGCCATATTGTTCCTGTCCCGCAGCGCCCGGCTGTAAAAATAAAAGGCGATCAGGGTAATAAAGAACAGGATACCATTGCCGATGATCAGCACATTGGGATCTATATGAAGGCCCTCCCAGGTGCTGCGCAGGGTAATGAACAAAGCTGTGGTGACCACAAAGATCAGCGAAAGGGGAAGAAATGCCCGGACGGCAGAATTATTTTCCATGGACGCAAAGGTACGTGAAGCCAATTCCTCCGCCAAGCCCTGCCGGGCGCCCCTGTCAGTACCGGTTGCCGCCGCGCTCAGACTCAGCTTGCCGCCTGGAGAGAAAAGAAGGGAGATGGACAAGGAGCAACATTGCCGCCGCATTCAGGCACTGCCTGCCCAGGAACGGAATGGCGGGCCGAAGGTTGGCAGAAAAAAGTGATCGGCGACCTTATCAAAAAAGGACAGCAGGGTTAAGCCCCTGCGCAAAGCAAGGTTGCAGGGCTGTTCTTTGAAAAGCTGTTCCGCGTATGGGATGGTTCGTCCCAAAATCCTTCTACACACCCGGCATGGAACAAAGCAGGAAATTCCCGCGCGGGGCAGAACGGACCGTGCAAAACAATCCACTCAGCCCTGCTACAGGCAGGATGTCGTTACAATAAATAAGGAGGGAACAGCTTAGGCCTGTGCTGCCACCAGTTTTTCCAGCTTTTTATCTGCTACGCCGTTGCTGGCGGCAGCGTTATGGACTGGTTCCTGGTTCATATGGCATTGGCCGTTGAAGTTGGCGCTGGGCTCAATCTGCAGCTTGCCGGCGTGTATATTGCCGCTCACCTGGCAGCCGCCTTTCAGTTGCAGCAACTCTTTTACCTTGATAGTGCCGGTAACCCTGCCCATGATATCCGCCTGCTGGCCGCCGATATCGCCGGCAACATGACCGTTGGAGCCGATCACTACTTTGGCGCTGCAATGAATATTACCCTGGAGATGACCATCGATGCGGATATCGCCATTGCTGTTGATATCGCCTTTGAGCGTGGTGCCCGCTGCAATGATGCTGGCGCCGCTGGGAGTGGGCGCTTCGTGAGTGGTTTCGGATTTGGATTTTTGGTGGAACATAGATCTTATGTTTTAATCATCAATAGTTTCAGGTTTAGGAATGTCCAGGGCGGTAGTATCCAGTTTCACCGTCATATCACCCTGTAACACCATTTTGACGTTCTCAAAGTACTTTTCCTTGTAGTGCATGGCCTGTTCCAGGGAATCAGTCCTCATTTTCAGCTCGCGCAGCTCCCTGGTGGCATTCACATCCCCGTATCCGGGAATATACATGCGCAGGGGGGTAAATACAATGAGCGCTACTGTTAAACTGGTAACCAGCACAAATATTGTGCTTAATGCTATGTATACACTTAACCGCGATAACTTGAACGTCACCACTTCTTCATAAGTATCATCATTCATCACCACCAACCGGTACCGGTTCTGCAAACGCTTCAGGGTGGAATTGGCATCGAATTTGGCCATAGAAGGTATTCTTGCTTTAAAGATAATAAGTTAGGCGGAAAACCCTCCTACCGCAACGACAAAAAAAAATAACCCTATCTTTAAAATATTTTTCCTGAATACCAGTTATTAACGATTTAGTTTTGGGACGCAAATGAAGGTTTTGAGCCGGATCATCCTATTATTGTGTTTTTGTTATGCCTGGACCATTGGTAACGGGCAGGGTTTGACATGGGAACTCAAGAAACCCCAGAAATTTGAGAACAGGAAGCTGGGCTCTGAAAAGACCGGGGAAAAAAAATGGACCCTCTGGCGTAAATTCAAACAGAACGGCGTCACCAAGTTCAACTACCACTTCAACGCAGAACAAAAGCTCTTCCAGATCCTCGAAAGAGCTAAATCCCAGCACAAAGACGATTATACCCAACTCCTCTCCTTTTATAATTTCGACCTGGCGCGTACCGCCCAGGACCGCGATCTGGATTCCGTGATCTACAAGGCCAATGCCGGTATCCTGATCCATGACCTCCGCAATAGCTGGATCGACAACCTCTATATGCTCATGGGCCAGGCCTATTATTATAAGAATATCCTGGATACGGCCTATCTCACTTTCCAGTATGTCAACTACGCTTTTTCTCCCAAGGAAAAAGACGGTTATGATATCCCTATCGGCAGTAATGCCGTGGAAGGCGGCAACGCGTTCTCCATTTCCACCAAAGAAAATAAAAGCCTGCCCAGCCGGGTCTGGACCAGCTATCCCAGTCGCAACGAAAGCTTTATCTGGCAGATCAAGACCTTCCTTGCCCGCCAGGAAATGCCTGAAGCCTCCGGCCTGATAGAGACCCTGCGCCATGACCCCAATTTCCCGGAACGCCTCACGGCCGATCTGCGGGAAGTACAGGCCCACTATTTCTATATCCAGCAGATCTATGACAGCGCCGCCTTCTACCTGGAGCAGGCCCTGCCCAAAGCAGCCAATAATGAAGAAAAGGCCCGCTGGGAGTACCTGATAGGACAATTGTACGAAAAGACCGGCCAGCATTCCCGGGCCAGCGATTTCTACGGCCGCACTATCCAGCATACCCTGGACCCCGTACTGGAAGTCTATGCCCGCCTCAACAGCATCCGCCAGAATAAAGGCGATGAGAAAGCCATCCAGGAAAATATTGACGCACTCCTGAAAATGGCCAAGCGGGATAAGTACATCAACTACCGTGACATTATTTATTATATGACCGCTCAGATTGAGCTGGAACGCAGCAATGTTCCCGGCGCCAAAGACCTGCTGCTGATCTCCACGCGCTTCAAGAGCCCGCTGAGCGATCCCAACCAGGCTTCCAAAGCCTTCCTCCAGCTGGCCGAACTGTCTTTTGCAGAAAAGAATTATCCCGATGCCAAACGTTTTTACGACAGCATCACCGTTCCTGCCGTGGCCGGAGATCCTGCCAAACTGGAAAAACGCAAAGAGACCCTGGGCCGGATAGTGGCCCAGCAGGAGATCATCTACCGCCAGGACAGCCTGCAACGCATTGCCGCCCTGCCTGAAGAAGAACGCGAAGCCATCCTGAAAAAGATGGCCAGACAGCTCCGAAAACAACAGGGTGTCAAGGAAGAGGAAGACAGTTTTGCCGGTGGCGTAGCCCCGCTACAGGGTAACAATGCCGCGCCCACCGACCTGTTCAGCAATAACAGCAAGGGCGATTGGTATTTCTACAATGCCACGCTCAAAGGAAAAGGTTATAACGAGTTCCGCAATAAATGGGGTAACCGAAAGAACGTAGACAACTGGCGCCGCATTGCGGCCGTTAACCAGGCCATGAACGCCCAGGCCACTGTGCCCGGCACCGAAACAGGCAACGTCAATGATGTGAACAACGGCAATACGGCCGGCCCGGCAGACCTCTCCTACGAAGGCCTGCTGAAGAACCTGCCCCTCACTCCCACGCAGTTACAGCTGTCCAATGACTCCATTGAACAGGCACAGCTGCTGCTGGGCAAGACCCTGATGGATGGACTGGAAGATTACTATTCCGCCATCAATACCCTGGAAACCTTCCTGGAACGCTTTTCCTACAGCCAGCGCAGGCCTGAAGCCCTGTTCTACCTGTATTATTGCTATTATAAGACCGGCCAGCAGGCCAAAGCAAACTCAGTAGCAGCCGAGCTGAAACAACGGTATGGCGGCACGGAATACGAAAAGCTGGTCTCCAACCCCACCGGCACACCGGATCAGCTGGCCAAAGCGGATATGACCCGCCGCTATGAACAGATCTACAACCTGTTCATTGAAGGCAGTTTTGCCCGGGCCCTGGCTGAGAAGAAAGTGGCCGACAGCCTCTATGGCGTTAACTACTGGACACCGCAGCTCCTGTATATCCAGTCTGTTTACCATATCAAGGAAAGGCAGGACGATACCGCCAAAAATGTATTGCAGAATATCATCAACCTGTATTCCAGTTCACCACTGGCAGAAAAAGCACAGATCATGATCGATGTGCTGAACCGCCGGAAACAGATAGAGGATTACCTGACCAACCTGAAAATTGAAAGGCCGAAAGAAGACAGCCTGACCTGGATAGACGACAAAGTAGTGCAGGCGGCGCCAGCACCGCCGGTGGTAGACAGCGCCATAGCGGAACCACCTGTTGTTAAGGATCCCGATTTGAAAAGCACGGCTATCGGCAAAAAGGACAGCACCGGTAAAAAAGATATTGCAGCAGTGCCCAAACCGGAACAGCTGACCGGCAATAAACCACCCGAAGTAGTGCCTTCCAAACTGCCGCCGGCAGAAAAGCCTGTAGACAGCGCAACGGCTCAACCTGAGCCACCGGTAGCTGTACAGCCCAGGCCGGATACCGCCGTGGTAACTGCTCCCACCCTGCCCAAGGCAGATACCAGTATGAAGGCGCCGGTGGTGACGGCGCCCAAAACGGATACCGGTCGCGCCGTAGTGACAGCACCTCCGCCACCCCAGCCCGATACCAGCAAAAAAGTGACAGCGCCTGTAGTGACAGCGCCTCCGAAAGATACGCCTGTGGTGGTGACTGCACCGCCCCAGCCGAAACCGGATACCCCGCGGACCATAACACCGCCGCCGGTAGTGACCGCTCCCGCCCAACCCAGAGGGGCCAGTAAGGACCCATCGGGCTATATCAATGACCCGGCCTCCACACACCTGGTTGCCATGGTATTGAGCAAAGTGGACCGCGTGTACATTGCCGAGGCCAGCAACGCCTTCAACCGCTACAACAAAAACAGGATCAGCCAGCAGCTGGAAACCAGGAATGACGCCCTGAATGATACCCTCCGACTGGTGCTGATCGGCAATTTTGAGAATGCCGAAGCGGCCCTGGACTATATGGGCAAGATCAGCAAGGCCGCTCCCACAGAAATTGTATCCTGGCTGCCGGCAGGAAAATATTCTTTCACCATCATCACCCCCACCAACCTGGCCCTGCTGAAACAGCAGCAGAACCTGGAAATATACAGGGATTTCCTGCGTCGTAACCTGCCTGGTAAAGGATTATAGGCCAGAAGGATACATTCCTCTTTCTTTTTAACAAAACCGGTATTAATTTCGGGTGTAATTTTTGCAGTTAGTCTGCATTGCCAAACCAGTAAAAAGTTAATTTCTATTTATATGACCCGAACCGTAAAGATCTTCTGGCGTATTTTCCTCTATGGGTTCCTTGCCTTTGCTTTGCTGCTTGTCCTGCTCAACCTCGGGGTATTCGGTAAAATGCCCTCGCTGGCACAGCTGGAAAACCCCAGCATCAGCCTGGCCACCGAAGTATATGGCGATGATGGCACGCCCATGGGCAAATACTACAAGGAAAGAGGCAACAGGAGCTTCGTAAGATACCGGGATATTTCCAAGCACGTGGTAGACGCCCTGGTAGCCACTGAAGATGAACGCTTCTATGATCACTCAGGCGTAGATGGCCGCAGTATGGCCCGGGCCATACTGAAATTTGGCCGGGACGGCGGTGGCAGTACCATCACCCAGCAGCTGGCCCTTAATATGTTCAACCAGCGCCGCGCCTCCAATCCCGTTGTGCGCATCCTCCAGAAACTGAAAGAGAATATCATTGCCATCAAGCTGGAAAGGAACTTCACCAAACAGGAGATCCTGGCCCTCTACCTCAATACCGTTTCTTTCAGCGATAACGTATACGGCATCCGCAATGCTTCCCGCACCTTTTTCTCCAAGGAGCCCGACAGGCTGACCGTGGAAGAAGCTGCTGTACTGGTAGGCATGCAGAAAGCCACCGGCACCTATAACCCCCGCACCAATTATAAAGCAGCCTTTGACCGCCGCAATACAGTAATTGACCAGATGGTGCGCAACAATTACCTCACTGAGGCCAATGCCAGCAACCTGAAGAAGATCCCCATCCGCCTTAATTACAAAAAGATGGATGAGAACAATGGCATAGCCCCTTATTTCCTGGATGTACTGCGCTCCGACCTCCGCACCTGGGCCAGGGAACACAAAAAGGACAATGGCGACCCCTACGATATTTATGAGGACGGCCTCCGCATCTATACCACCATCAATCCCCGCATGCAGATCTATGCAGAAGAGGCAGTAGCCAAACATATGCCGGTGCTGCAACGCGTGCTGTCCGCCCAGCGCAGCATCAAGACCGACGCCGTCTGGAAAGACCACCAGAATATCCTGGACGCGGCCATGAAGAACAGCGACCGCTGGCATAACCTCAAGGATGAAGGATTGAGTGATACAGAGATCAAAAAGACCTTCAACCAGAAAGTAAAGATGAAGGTCTTTGCCTGGAACCCGCTACGGGAAAAGGATACCGTCATGACGCCCCTGGATTCCATCAAATACCACCGGGCCATCCTGCAGACGGCCTTTATGGTCACTGATCCTATGAGCGGCCAGGTTAAAGCCTGGGTAGGCGGTACTGATTTCAAGAACTTCAAATATGATCACGTTAACCTCAGGACCAAGCGGCAGGTTGGTTCGTCCATAAAACCTTTCCTCTACGCCCTGGCCATTGAAGAATATGGCTTCACGCCGGAAACCGAGTGCGAGGCTACCCAGCAATATTTCCCCGGCTCCGGTTATGTTCCGGCCAAGAACAGCGGCCGTACCGGCACCCGGACCATGGCCAGCGGACTGGCCTGGTCCATCAACGAAGTGGCTGCCTATATCATCAAGCAGACCACCCCGCAACGTTTTGCTGAATTCCTGAAGCAGATCAATATTCCCACCAAGGTGGAGCCCTATCCTTCTATCAGTCTCGGGTCCTGCGACCTCTCACTGTTTGAAATGATGTGGGGCTATTCCATGTTCCCTTCCGGTGGTTTCAGCATCAAACCTGTTTACATCACCCGCATTGAGGACAAGAACGGCAATGTAGTGGCCCGCTTTGATACCGAACGCAAGGAAGTGATCAGCCAGGTGACCGCCTATACCATGGCGCGTATGATGCAGGGCGTCACCGACTTTGGCACCGCCGCCGGCCTCCGCTCCCGCTTAGGCATAGCCGAAATGGGCGGAAAGACAGGTACTACCAATGACAACTCCGATGCCTGGTTCATGGGCTATACCCCGCAGCTGCTGGGCGGTGTATGGATTGGTTGTGATGACCGTTTCATCCGCCTGGAAAGCGGCCTCGGTTATGGCGGCCAGGCTGCCCGTCCCATCTGGGAATATTTCTTCCAGAAAACGCTGAATGATAAAACGCTGGGGCTCGACAAACAAGCCAAATTTGTTCAGCCGGAGAGCATGAAACCGGAAATGTTCTACGACAACTACAATATCATTGAACGCACGCCGCCTCCCGGTGCTGAAGGCGAGAACGTGGGCAATGGTGGCGCTGATGAATACCTGAGCCGTCCCGATACGCAGAATATCCCAACCGAATCCAAACAGGCCATGGAAGAGCAGCGGGTACTGCAGGAAGCAACCAGTACCAGGAACCAGGTGCCTTCCGAGAAAAAGGAAACGCCTAAAAAGGACAATACCGAGGACGACAAAAAGAAAAAGGACGGGCTCTTCAAGAAGATCTTTGGCGGAAAGAAGAAAGAATAAAGAAGTATATGCGCAGGCTACACTACATATAGTATCTGGCTACAGACTCAGAAAGTTTCAGATTTAAATCGTGACAGGCTCCCAAAAGGGTTAAAAGCGCAAGATTGATTTACTGTCTTTTACTTTTGGCATGAGCGACCAATGTCATTTCCTGTATTTTTCACATCAAATTCAAGAAAACCAGGTCATACAAAAACGGTGAGCAATTCGGTGAGTCTTCTGATGAGTACCATTCGGCTACGGAGGCGCTACTGGCGCACCAGCAGCGCTTTCAACTATTTTTGGTAATATTGCGGCGGTATACTCAACCAAAACAGCAGGGACTTAGGATGCCGGAGCCGGGAAAACACGGATTGCAGGAAGAAAAAGAGCTGCTTCTGCGCACAGCTGAAGGAGAAGAAGAAGCCTTTGCACGGTTATACCAATACTATTACAGCCAGCTGCACACCTACCTCTGGCGCTTTACAGGCTCATCTGCAGATACAACGGAAATTTTACAGGCCACTTTTATAAGAGTATGGCTCTCAAGAGATAAGCTCCCCACTATTGAACATTTCAGGGCCTGGGTGTATAAAGTTTGCTCCCGGGAAGCCATGAGTTTCCTGCGCAAGCGCCTGGAAGAAAAAAATCAATTGACAAAACTGTCAGCGGGTAGCCCAACAAATATACCTGCCGCCACACCATTTGAACTGCTGAATGTTTCCCAGATTCAAACACTCATTACAGAAGCCATTGCGCAGATGCCGGCGAGCAGAAAGCGCATCTTTCAAATGCACCGCCTGGAAGGCCTGAAGGTGGGTGAAATAGCCACGCGTATGGGATTATCTGTCAGCACGGTTAAAAACACTGTGGCGGCCGCCCAGAAACACATCCGGCAGCATTTGTCAGCAGCAGGTTACGAGCTGCCTGCGGCACTTTTTTTTCTTTTTTTCTAAAAAGTGGCTGGTCTCATTAGTGCGTTTTTATTATTCTCCCTTCTTATATAGTACACACACATGAACGAAGAAAGAATTACCTATTTGCTGAATCGGTTTGAAAAGAAACAGCTTACGGAAGAAGAAGCTGATGAATTACTTCATTTGCTGAATAGCGGTCAGGGGAATGAAGTGGCAGCTGTTTTCCGCGAGCTGTTATTCCGGCATGCTGCAGTCTCAACTTCCCTTGTTCCTATGGAAGCACTATCTTCTTCCCTGCAAACTATTTTTTCGCTTGACAGTAAAGCGCCCATAGCGCCTGCCGGCAAAAACGGAAACAACATCCGCCGCATCCGCTCCCTGCGCCGGTGGGGATGGGCAGCGGCATCCATTTTCCTGGTGACCGCGACGGTTACATTCCTGGTAGTATCTTCTGACCGGCCGGGTATTACCCCGGGTAAATCAATCGTCCATGCCCATGATGTGGCTCCCGGTAAGGACGGGGCTATCCTCACGTTGTCAGATGGTACGGAAGTGGTTTTGGACAATCTCGGCAACGGCGTGGTGGCATCACAAAACGGCACCCGGGTTGTTTTCCAAAATGGCCAGCTTTCCTACGCCCCTGCAGGCAGGGCGCAGGAAACCATTGTATATAATACGATGCGCACGCCGAAGGGGCGGCAGTTCACCCTCACGTTGCCCGATGGCACAAAAGTATGGCTGAACGCAGCCAGCTCACTGCGTTATCCTACAGCCTTTGCCGAAAGGGAGCGCCGGGTGGAGATCAACGGTGAGGCCTATTTCGAGGTATCAAAAGACACGAAGAAACCATTTTTTGTACAAATAAACGACCAGGCGGAAGTAAAGGTGCTGGGCACAAGCTTCAATGTGAGCGCATATAAAGACGAGTTGAGTATCAGCACAACATTGATAGAGGGGAGTGTGCGGGTGGCGTTGAATGATGCGGCTGGCCATTCGGATCCGCCGGCGGGTCAGCTTTCACGGTCAGGAAAGGATCAAAACAATGCTATCGTTCTCAAACCCGGCCAGCAGGCCCGGATCGTGAACCTGAAAGGCCGCCCGGCAGGCGCAGCCACGACACCTGTGAACGAACCATCTGGAATAAAAGTCCTTAACAACGCCGACATGGGAAAGGTCATGGCCTGGAAGAACGGTATTTTTGACTTCAATGGGGTGATGCTTGATGAAGCGATGCGGCAGCTGGAACGCTGGTACGATATAGAGGTGGCCTATGAAAAAGGGGTCCCGGCTATCCGGTTTGCAGGGAAACTAAGCAGGGACGTAAGCTTAGCCGGGTTATTAAAAGGGCTGGAAGAATCAAAAGTCCGTTTCCGGATGGAAGAAGGGAGACGATTGGTGGTGATGCCATAAACGATAAGCGCTGGCCCGGAAGGAAAACACTATAAAAATATCAGGTCGGTCAAATAAGGCGACCGTAGCTTCAGATAAGCGGATCGGCCCTGCTTAAAACAAAACCGGAAGTGATTGCTGCACTCCCGGTAGCGTTTGGGTCAATCCAAATAATGTGTTATCACTTTTATTAACCAAACAATGCAATGTATGCAAAAAACTGCAATTTGTGGCCTGTTGGACCATGCCATGCCTTCCCCTTTCCAGGTTGTGTCCGCTGACCAGCCTACTGAAGCGGACCTTCCGGCTAACACTGCCCGGTCCGCTTCTTCCGGACACTGTCCATCGGTTGGCTCCTTCAGGCTTCCAGCTCAAATGCTGAAAATTATGAGACTAACCTTCTTTTTCCTTTTCGCCGCTTCACTCGCCGTGTCAGCTCACGCTGCTTCTCAAACAGTTTCCCTCTCAGGTAAAAATCTTCGGCTGGAAAAGGTTTTTGCCGCTATTGAAAAGCAAACTGGGTTCCTGGTATTTGCCAGTGAGAACCTGCTGAATGCTGCCAAACCAGTCTCTCTTTCCGCTGAGGATATGCCGCTTTTGGATTTCCTGGCGCTGGTTTTCAGGGAGCAGCCACTTTCTTTTCGTGTTGAGGGCAAGACTGTTTTTCTTTCTGAGAAACGTTCTTCCCTCTTCCCGGTTGTAGCTTCGGAGCGGCCTGCTGAAACATTGGAGCAGCCTCCCGCTAAGATCCGCGTTGCAGACCCGGATGGACAGCCGCTTGCCGGTGCTACTGTCACCAACAGGAATACTAAAAAAACCGGCGAAACGAATGCCGAAGGTTTATATAGCTTAGATGTCAGTATAGGGGACGTCCTGGAAATCACCTTCATTGGTTTCGAAAAGCAATCCATTATCATAAAGGATCTTTCATCAACGGTACATGTTTCTCTTTCCAAAGCTGTCAGCGATCTGAGGGAGGTTGTTATTAACAAAGGATATTACACAACTACCCAGCGACTCAATACAGGATCGGTTTCACGGGTTACCAGCGAACAGATAAAACGACAGCCAATTTCCAATCCCATGACAGCCCTTCAGGGGATGGCCCCCGGGGTGTTGGTCACGCAAAGTAATGGCCTTTCCGGCAGCGCTGTTAATATCATGATCCGCGGCCAGAACTCTTTACGACAGGGATCAAGTCCACTCTACATTGTAGATGGCGTGGCATTTGGCAACGAAAATTCTGGCAGCACTGCTACCATCGGCTCACCAACAGCACAGAACGCGTTTAACCTGATAAATCCAGCTGATATTGAAAGTATTGAAGTACTTAAGGATGCGGATGCCACAGCGATTTATGGTTCCCGCGGCGCAAATGGAGTGATCCTGATCACCACCAAACACGCAGCTGCATCGGACCGGGGGCGCTTTTCCTTTACCGCAGATCGCGGGTTTTCTGAGCTCCCGCGCAAAATGGATTTGCTTTCTACCAAAGAATATTTGCGGATGCGACGCGAGGCTTTCGAGAACGCACAACTGGCGCCAACGAAAACCAATGCGCCGGATCTGATGTTTTGGGATACAACGCGATATACAGACTGGCAACGCGAACTGCTCGGCAATCCGGCTCAATACACTGATTTGCAGGCGCAGTACTCGGGTGGGAATGCCCGCACACAATTCCTTTTGTCTACTGGCTATCATCATGATGAGAGCACTATACCATTGCCGGATGATGGTAACAAAAGGCTAAGCGCCCTGTTGAATGTGACACATAAGTTCAACCGGAACAAGGGAAATATTAATGCAGGCGTAAATTATGTTATTTCGCGCAACCAATCCCCAAGCAATGCCGGAACATTCAGCTCAATGTTATTGCCGCCCGATGCGCCCCCTTTATACAATGAAGACGGAAGCCTGAACTGGGCCGATGCAACATGGTTTAACCCGCTGGCTGGCGCGTACCAGCTGTATTCCTACAAGAAGGAAAACTTTAATGGCCACATAAATGTCATGTATTACCTGTTTGACCGGCTGTATGTTAAAGTCAATGTGGGCTTATCAAAAGTATATTCAGACGATACCTATGCCTATCCCAGGGCGGCAAGAAATCCCATCAGCACAAATACCTCCTCCGCTATTTTCGGTAATTCAACCAATCAAAACTGGATTGCCGAACCGCAGATCGGGTATGATAAGCGTTTTGGTTCATCAAAAATTGAAGTCCTGCTGGGAGCCAGCTGGCAAGGTAATGCCTACAAGCAGATGACCGTTAGCGCATTTGATTATACCAGCGACGAGCTGCTCGGCGATGTGGGCTCGGCGGGTCGCATCTATGCCTCTCACAATCAGTATGAGTATGCTTATTCGGCAGCATTCGGCAGGTTTAATTATAACTGGCAGGATAAACACATTCTTAATGCTACGGTGCGCCGGGATGTTTCTTCCCGCTTCAGCGCCGGAAGTCGCGGCGCCACCTTTGGCTCAGTAGGATATGCCTGGATCTTCAGCGAAGAAAGCTGGTTAAAAGATAATGCTGTACTGAGCTTCGGGAAACTGAAGATGAGTTACGGCACCAGCGGTAACGACCAGATCGGGAATTACCAATACCTGGATACTTATGGAGCCGGCACCCTTGCCGGGTATGAGGGGATTCCGCCATTGGTTCCAACAGCGCTGTTTAACCCCTCCTATCATTGGGAACTGACCAGGAAATTGGATGTAAGCATAGACCTGGGCCTGCTGAAGGACCGGCTTAGCTTTTCAGTCAACTACTTTCGAAACCGGTCTTCTAACCAGTTGTTATCGGAAAGACTACCATCACAGACCGGTTTCACCTCCATCACCAATAACCAGCAAGCCAAATTGCAGAATTCGGGATGGGAGTTTCAGTTAAATTCAACCAATATCCGGACTAAGGATCTGAGATGGTCAACTTCATTAAATCTCACGCTTCCACGGAATAAACTCATTGCTTACCCTGGACTGCAAAAAAGTTCCTTCAGCAGAACATACATTGAAGGCGAAAGTTATACACAGCCCTGGTTCGGATACCATTTCCTGGGCGTAAATCCCAATACCGGCTTATACGATTTCCTGGATGTAAATGGAGACGGGCTTCTTAGCAGCACCTATGATTATGTGCAATATAAACGCCAGGCCCAGCCTTTCTACGGAGGTTTAAATAACCGGATTGAATATAAAGGGATCAGCCTGGATTTTCTATGGTATTATAACAGGCAGACAATTAACAGGTCTATGCTTACTTATGTACCGGGGAGCATGTATAACCAGCTAAGAACGGTTTATGAAAATGCATGGCGCAAACCGGGAGACGTTACAAACATACCACGATTGACCGCTGCTTCCAGCGGAGACGCTATTACCCGCTTTTATATGATGAGTTCCTCGGACGGCGCTACTATGGATGGAAGCTATCTCAGGTTAAGAAACGCTTCTTTAGCCTATAATGTCCGCAAGGAATGGTTGCGATTTATAGGAGCTGAATCATGCCGCATTTATTGCAACGCACAGAATCTGTTAACGATCAGCAAGTTTAAAACGGGTGATCCCGAAACGCAATCAGTGGATATTGCTCCCCCTTTACGAACCTATGTAGTCGGAATTTCTTTATCTCTTTGACATCAATTTAAAAGACATGAAAATCAATTATAGCTTTACATCATTGATCAGCAATCGGAATAGCTTATTGCTTGCTTCCCTGCTAATGCTGACTTCCTGTGAAAAGTATGTAGAGATCGACGCTCCTAAACACCTGGTAACTGCTAATGAAGTTTTTGTCAGTGAATCAACTTTATTATCGGCTTTATCCGGCATGTACTCCCGGTACTATAGTTTCACGGTCAGCAGCAATAATACGTTCTATAACAGCTTACAGGCGGATGAGCTGCAGTATAATGCCAGTACGCCAGCTAACGCATTTTTTGAAAACAACGCCATTGCGGAAGATAATTCCACGATCAGCTCTATCTGGAATAACTCCTATTCCCTCATTTATACCGCCAACTCCATGTTGGAAGGACTGGAAAACAATACGGTACTATCCGGGCGCTCTATCCGACAGGCGCGGGGCGAAGCTTTATTTATGCGGGCGCTGATTTATTTCCGGCTGATCAATTACTGGAACAAGGTTCCGCTGGTGACCACTACCGATTATACCGTGAACCGGTCGCTCCCCAGAGCCGGCCGCGAGGAGGTTTACCGGCAAATGGTTAAAGACCTGGATACGGCAAATGCATTGTTAACGCCCGATTACCCCTCAACTGGCAAGCTGCGTCCCAATCAGCACACTGTCTCTGCGCTACTGGCACAGGTACAATTATTCGCCGGGAACTGGGAAGAGGTGGTCAGGCTTTCTACAGAAGTGATCGGGTCCCCCAAATACAGCATAGAAGAAGATCTGAACAAGGTATTCATTGCTGCCAGCAAGGAAGCACTCTGGCAGATCAAAGCAACAGGAACCGCCATCAATACAAAAGTGGGTCAGCAGCTGCTCGGAAATAATCCGAAAAGTACATTGACAAGCTATGTCAGAGAGGAACTGTTAAATGCATTTGAAGCTGATGATGACCGCAAAAATAATTGGATTACGCCTTACAGCTATCTTGGTGAAGACTTTTCGTTGCCCTACAAATATAAGCTGAGCATTATTGCCGGCAGTACGCCCGAAGAATATGAAGTACAGTTCCGCCTGGCAGAATTGTACCTGTATCGCGCTGAGGCTTATGCCCGGCTCGGCCAGCTGGACAATGCCATTGATGACCTGAATAAGATCCGTGGCCGTGCCGGCTTACCATTACTGGAAAAAGGCATTTTAAATCAAACAGAAACCGTGGAAGCGGTATGGAAAGAAGCGCGGATCGAGCTGATGTTTGAAAACGGCCATCGATGGTACAATCTCAAGCGAACCGGAAAGGCAGTTGAAGTATTGAGCGCCATTAAGACCGGTTTCTCAGAAAGCAGCTTATGGTTTCCGGTTCCCATGCAGCAACTGAACGATAACCCTGCACTGGGTAACTAATAAGGACCGGATTGACACTAACATAAAGACGGATTATATATAGATCTATAATAAATTAAGCGGCTTGAAATCGGTATTTTACCGGATCCAAGCCGTTTAATTTTAGCTATGCTGCCATTTATAAAAAAGAGGCGGTAAAACAGCTTCCTGAATCAGGCCTGGACAATGCTCTCCGGAAAGAAGCCTGTCCCGACATGTTAAGCGATAATTATCGTGATTTTCCCCGGCAGGTATCGGGGTTCCCAATCAATAAAATACAATTTACCGGGAATGCAACACCCAATCGTAAAAATCGAGCGGTTATCTCACCGCTACACCAGTAGCTCCTGGGCCATCCGGGACATCAATATGGAGATCGGTCAGAGCGGCATTGTAGGACTGCTGGGCTCCAACGGCGCCGGCAAGTCCACCACCATGAACATCCTCTGCGGCGCCCTCAACCAGACAGAAGGCGATGTCTTTATCAATGGTATCAGCATGCGGGAACACCCCGCCCGCGCCAAGCAGGAGATCGGCTTTCTGCCGCAGAACCCACCCCTGCATATGGACCTTACGGTGGATGAGTACCTGTATTACTGCGCAGCACTTCGCCGCATGAAGAAAGATAGCGTGGATGCAGCCGTAAAGGAAGCAAAGGCCCGGTGCGGCATTGATCATTTCAGCAGCCGGCTGATCCGCAACCTGTCTGGCGGCTACCGCCAGCGTGTGGGCATTGCGCAAGCCATTGTGCATAAACCCAGGCTGGTGGTGCTGGATGAGCCTACCAATGGCCTGGACCCTAACCAGATCATAGAAGTGCGCAGCCTGATCAGGGATATTGCCAGTGACCGGGCAGTGATCTTCTCCTCCCATATCCTGTCGGAGATACAGGTTCTCTGCAAGGAGATCAAAATGATCGAAAGCGGACGCATTGTATTCTCTGATACCATGGATGCTTTCAACAACTACGTGGAACCTCATAGTGTGCAGATCCATTTCGAGCATCCTCCTGCCGAATCAGAACTGCTGAAGGTGCCAGGGGTGACCCGGGTCGATTACCTGACCGAACGGCAGGTGCGCGTGTATTTCACCGGCGACCAGGAGATCACCGAAAGACTGGTGCTGGCCAGCGTACAGAACGGCTGGCGCCTGCGGGAAATCAGCATCGACAAGACGGCGCTGGATGAAATATTCAAACAATTATCTTCCCTGAAAAACTAGATCCGGAATCTCCCTATAATTATCTACCACCATGAATGTTATTTTCAAAATAGCCAAAACAGAGCTGCGCACTTTGTTTTATTCGCCGATCGCCTGGTTCCTGATGATCGTATTCCTGATACAATGCGGTATCGTGTACCTCGGCCAGCTGGATACGGTAACGCGCAATATTGAGATGTCCGGCAGCACAGGTGAATTCTTCACCAGTGTCACCGGTTGGGTATTTCTTAACCCGAATGGCCTGTTCGGAAGCATCATGCGGAATCTCTACCTGTATATGCCGCTACTGACGATGAGCCTCATCAGCCGTGAGCTGAGCAGCGGCACTATCAAGCTGCTTTATTCCTCTCCCGTAAAAGTGCTTGAGATAGTACTGGGCAAATACATGGCCATGATAGTGTACAGCCTGGTGCTGGTGGCCATTCTTGGCTTTTTCCTGGTGGCTGGCATGTCACATATCCAGCACCCGGAGACGGGCATGTTGTTGTCTGCCATGTTTGGCTTCTACCTGCTGCTGCTGGCCTATTCCGCCATCGGTCTCTTCATGAGTTGCCTTACGAGCTACCAGGTAGTGGCAGCCATCAGCACATTCGTTATGATCGGTATCCTGAGCTATATCGGTCAGCTATGGCAGGATGTTGATTTTGTACGGGAACTGACCTATTTCCTGGCAATCAATGGCCGTACGCAGAAAATGCTGGCCGGACTGATCACCACTAAAGATGTGCTTTACTTCATCATCATCGTATATATATTCCTGGGACTGAGCATCTTCAAAATCAAATCGGGCATGGAATCCAGGCCTTTGGCCGTGCGGGCCGGCCGTTACCTGGTGGTAGTGACTTCCGCGTTGTTTATCGGCTACTTCTCCTCCATTCCCGGATTCATTGGCTATTGGGATACCACCCGGAATCAATCCAACACGCTCACTCCCCGTGTGCAACAGATCGTGAAAGAGCTGGGAGATGAACCGCTGGAAGTGACGGCCTATGCCAACCTCCTTGATAATTTCTTTTACCTGGGTAGTCCTACCGCTTACAATAGCAACCAGGCTCGCTGGGAACCCTACCAACGCTTCAAGCATACTATTGACCTCAGGATTGTTCGCTATTACGATAGCTTGCCCGGCCCTCTGATGAAACGGTATCCGGGCAAGACGGTGAAGGAAGTGGCGGAGCAATTTGCCAAAAGTCGTGATATTGACCTGGATGACCTGCTCACTCCGGACCAGATCCGTAAAATAGAGGACCTGAAGCGGGAAGACAATCGTTATGTAATGAAACTCAAATGGAAGGACCGTACCACTTTCCTTCGGGTCTTCAACGATATGAGCGTATGGCCCTCTGAAACGGAAGTGGCCGCCGCGCTGCAGCGTCTTCAACATGCCGATCTGCCGAAGATTGCTTTCGTCAATGGTGACCTGGAGAGGGAGATTGACAAGAGCGGTGACCGGGACTACAGGATATTGACGAATACTCCTACTTTCCGGTATTCACTGATCAACCAGGGCTTCGACGTGTTGAGCGTCTCGCTTGAATCGCAGGACATCCCTGCAAATATTTCCGCACTGGTGCTGGCTGATCCCAGGATAGACCTGCAGCCGGTAACGCTGAACAAGCTAAAGACCTACATCGCCAGTGGCGGTAACCTGCTGATCGCAGGCGAACCAGGAAAACAGTCGGTCCTGAATCCATTACTCCTTGAACTGGGCGTTCAGCTGAGCGAGGGCACAATTATACAGGCCAGCCGCAACGATGCGCCGAACTTCGTGTCGGCCTATGTGCAGAAGGAAGCTGCACCCTTTTACCAGCTGCTGGAAAAATCCATCGAGGATAGCCTCCGGCTGACCATGCCGGGAGCAGCGGCATTGACCTGGGCTTCCATTGGCCCCTTCAGTGCAATACCGCTGGTCAACACCCATCCCCGCACCAGTTGGAACCGCACCAGCCCCCTGGACCTTGAAACAATGATCAATGCCAGGATTTCTTTCAATGACAAGGATGAAGACCTGGATCCCGGAAGAGGGGGAACGAGGTTTATGGCGCCAGGTACCGGAGATCAGCCCCGCCTTACCCGCCGCGACAGCCTGGGTACGGTCATTTTCTCCGCCACGGACGGCGATGTGAAAGGTCCTTTCACCACGGTGGTGGGCCTGCAGCGCATAGTCAACGGCAAAGAGCAGCGGATCGTGGTAGCCGGCGATGCCGATTTCCTGAGCAATAAGGAGATAAGCCGCCAGGGAACTGCCAATTTCGTGTTCAGCACCTCCCTGTTTCGCTGGATGAGCGGTGGCGAGTTCCCGATTGAAACCAGCAGACCTGCCGCAAAGGACAAGAAAGTAAACACTACGATCGACAAGGTGAAATTCCTGCGGATCATATATCTCTGGGTGATGCCCGGCCTGTTAGTGGGGATTGCCGCTTTCCTGTTGATCAGGCGCAAGAGAAAATAAAGGAAAAATTACCGGCTCCCGGAATGATCCTGAAATAATCATTGAGTGGCATCCTTTACTGGCCGCACGCTCTTGTTATGCCTTCACAACTTAAACATAATCAATAGCCTATCATCAGATGCCGCTATCAAAGGCGTACCCCATCCCCATTGGCCAGCCAGTCATGGCCCTGTCCGCTCTTTTGGGGCGCCAACTACAAACCGTTGCAACATCGTGTTTTAACTGTTACCTTTAAGGCGACCGTCCCGCCCCTTGTCTTCAGGCGGGCCAGCAGGGCAAAATCCGTAATCGTCCGGACCGCGCTGCTGAATGCCAGGAGTGCTGTTCCTTAATACCAGTATTGAAAAGCTGCCAAAGGAAGCCTATCCTGATAGGGTAATCCTGGCGCATGGATGGCAACCTACCAATAAATCTTGTTTTATGGAAAAACAGGCAAATTCCCGCCGGCAATTTTTACGCAATGTCAGCATGGGCGGACTGGCGCTTACACCGGCACTTTCTTCCCTCAGCGCTTATATCCCCGCCACCAATAAAAAACTGGGCGTTGCCCTGGTGGGGCTGGGTGGCTACAGCAGCGGTCAGCTGGCGCCGGCCCTGCAGCAGACCAGGCACTGCTACCTGGCCGGCATTGCCACCGGCACCCCGGCCAAAGCCCGCGACTGGTCCGCCAGGTACAATATCCCTGACGCCAATATTTACAACTACGAAAACTTTGATAGCATAGCGGATAACCCGGCCATCGATATTGTATATATAGTGCTGCCCGTATCCATGCATAAGGAGTTCACCATCCGGGCGGCAAAGGCCGGCAAACATGTGATCTGTGAAAAGCCCATGGCGCTGAATGCCGCCGAATGCGCCGACATGATAGCGGCCTGCAAGAATGCCGGACGCTTATTGTCCATAGGATACCGGTTGCACTTTGAGCCCTATAACCAGGAAATGATGCGGCTGGGGCAACAGGAAGTGTATGGTAAAGTACTGGAGATAGATTGCGCCAATGGCTATACCTGGGGACAGCAGACCAATGTGTGGCGACTGAAAAAATCCATGGCCGGTGGCGGCGGACTGATGGACATGGGTGTGTACGCAATACAAGGTGCACGCTATGTAATGGGCAGTGAACCGCTATATGTAACAGCAAGGGAAGAAAAGAAAAGACCGCAACTGTTTACAGAAGTGGATGAAACCATTTATTTTCAACTGGAATTTCCCGGCGGGGCTATTGCCCAGGGCGTATCCAGTTATAATGCCAACCTGGATCACCTGAAAGTGAAAGCAGCAAAAGGCGCATTTGAACTAACAGCTGCTTACCGTTATGGCGGACAGGCGGGCCGTACACCCAAAGGACCGATGCAGTTTCCGGCCGTAGTGCAGCAGGCTATTCAGATGGATGATTTTGCTCAGTGTGTACGGGATAACAAACCCAGCAGGGTACCGGGTGAAATGGGACTGAAAGATATGAAGGTCATTGATGCTATATACAGGAGCCTGCAAAGCGGAAAGAAAGAAAAGATCTGAGTGTTTGCCGGGTTGTTTGTTGCCTGCATCCTGTCAATCGATCCCTGCAAAAGGCAAATGATAATAAAAGGGTAAAACAGGTAAGTTAGTGTTTCTATATCGATTGAGCAAGATCAGGTCAAATCGCTGTATTAGTATTAAAGGTTGGTTAAAGTACATGACGGAACTCACCTTTGTGTATCAAAAACAAAACCTTATTTTTGGACCTCATTTCAGAAAACACAGTAGTGTAGTCAATTCTAAACTATCCTTGTCGCTTTTTGAAGAATTATTTAAAATACAGCAAACAGTTTACAATTCATGGCAAAAAAGGTAACTAAAATCGGAGTCTTAACTTCCGGTGGAGACGCTCCTGGAATGAATGCCGCTATTCGTGCTGTTGTAAGGACAGGCCTTTATTACGGTCTGGAAGTGTATGGAATTATGCGTGGTTACGCCGGCATGATCGAAAATGACATTGTCCCTATGCATTCCCGTAGCGTGGCCAATATCATACAACGGGGAGGCACCATCCTTAAAACCGCGCGTTGCAAAGAATGGCAAACACGTGAAGGACGTGAAAAGGGCTATAATAACCTGAAGAACCTGGGCATCGACGGCCTGGTTGTCATTGGCGGTGACGGCTCCTTCCGCGGCGCCAACGACTTCAGTAATGATTTTGACATTCCGGCTATCGGCCTGCCCGGAACCATTGATAAAGATATTGCCGGTACGGATTTCACCATTGGTTTTGATACAGCGGTCAATACCGCTATTGACGCCATTGACAAGATCCGGGACACCGCAGATGCGCACGATCGTTTGTTCATTATTGAAGTGATGGGCCGTGACGCCGGGTATATTGCCCTGCACAGCGGTATCTCCACCGGTGCTGAACATATCCTCATCCCCGAACGCAAAACCGATATTGAAGAACTGATCCGCTCCCTCCAGGAAAAAGAACGCCGCAAAAAGCTGGTGAACATGGTAGTGGTGGCAGAAGGGGAAGAATTCGGCGGCGCCAATGAAGTAGCCCGCGTGGTGAAAGAAAGGCTCCCGACACAGGATACCCGTGTTGCGATCCTCGGTCATATCCAGCGCGGTGGTTCCCCCACCTGTATTGACCGCGTGATTGCCAGCCGCATGGGCTATTCCGCAGTGGAATGCCTGCTGGAAGGCCGTCACAATGTAATGGTCGGCATTGTTAACAACCGCATGCATTATACGTCCCTTGAAAAGGCAGTAAAATCCAAACAGAAGATCAGCGAAGAATGGATTAAGATCGTAAAGATCCTGGCCAGCTAATTACCCGCTGTACAATTGAATAATAAAAAAACAACAATGGCAAGAGACTTAACGAAATACCTGCATGAGGATATGGACCAGGCCGCCGGTATTGCACACAGCACACACCGCACCAAGATCGTGGCAACCGTAGGCCCCGCCTGTGACACTTATGAACAACTCCTTGAACTGGTAAAGGCAGGTGTTAACATCTTCCGGCTCAATTTCTCCCATGGCGCACAGGATGACAAGGCCAGGATCATTGGCCATATCCGCGACATCAACAAAAAAGAGCCTTATAATATTGCCATCCTCGGCGACCTTCAGGGTCCCAAGCTCCGTGTAGGCGAGATCGAAAACGGCGCGCTGCCCATCAATCCCGGTGATATCCTCACTTTCACCTCCAAAGAGAAAGTGGTAGGCAATAAAGAGAAGATCTATGTTTCCTATCCCAATCTGCACGAAGACGTACAGGTAGGCAATAAGATCCTGATTGACGATGGCAAACTGGAAGTGGTAGTGGTAGAGATCACTCCTGCGGGTGATGTAAAAGTTCGGGTTACCTATGGTGGCACCCTGCTCCCTAAAAAAGGGGTGAACCTGCCTGATACCAAAATTTCACTGCCAGCCATGACCGAAAAGGATATTGACGATCTGGCATTCATCATTGATCAGCAGCTGGACTGGGTAGCCTTATCTTTTGTGCGCAAAGCCGAAGATATCGTTGACCTGAAACGCAGGCTGGCTGAGCGGAAGAGCAAAACCAAAGTGATCGCCAAGATCGAGATGCCCTCGGCCCTGGTGGATCTCCGCAATATCATCGTGGAATCTGATGCCGTAATGGTAGCCCGTGGCGACCTCGGCGTTGAGCTGCCCGTTGAAAAAGTACCCATGGCACAGCGGGATATCATCCGCAAATGTATCCACCGCGCCAAGCCCGTGATCGTTGCTACCCAGATGATGGAAAGCATGATCGATCGCGTGAAGCCCAACCGCAGTGAGATCACTGACGTGGCCAATGCCGTACTGGAAGGCGCTGACGCTGTGATGCTGAGTGGTGAAACCGCCACCGGTAAACACCCGGCCCTGGTAGTAGAGACCATGCGCAAGATTGTACTGGAAGTGGAAAGGACTGAATACCGCTACAACCGCGAAGAGGACCTGAAACCCCAGCCGCACTCTCCTTCCTTCCTCAGTGACGCCGTTTGCTACAACGCCTGTAAACTGGCCAATGATACCAAATCCGACGCCCTGATCGGTATGACGCAAAGCGGTTACACCGCCTTCATGCTGAGCAGCTACCGGCCCAAATCCCCGCTCTACGTATTCACCAAGGAACGTTCCCTGGTAAACCAGCTGAGCCTCAGCTGGGGTGTACGCGCCTTCTTCTACTCTGAAGAAGAGAGCCTGGACCAGATCATTGAAGACCAGATCAAGATCCTGAAAGATCGTGGCTTTGTGAAGCCCGGTCACGTGATCGTGAATACCGGCAGCACACCGGTGGAAGAGCACCTGGCAACCAACGTGCTCAAGATCACGAAAGTAAGCTGATAAGATCTACCAATAGCAATAGTGTTACAATGTGTCCCAGGGGCCGGTGAATCACCGGCCCCTGGGTTTTTATTTTTGGGCGAACCAACAGGCCTGTTTACTGAACGGCTGCTTCCTGCGCATTCAGGACGGCCAGGATGGACCGCAGCTCAGCCTCATTGGCCAGCCAGGCAGCGCCATAATCACCGCTCACCGCAGGATTGAGATAGGTCACCGCATCAGGAATGGGCTTGCGTGCCGATGCATGGAATTCCTTTGCACCGGTCTCGCGCACCAGGTTTTCGATATTGGCGGCACGGATACCGGCGCCGGGCATGATGGCAATGCGGTCGTTGGCGGCACGTACCAGTCTCGCCAGCAACCCCGTCCCTTCAGGCGCAGTCCGCTGCTGACCACTGCTGAGTACCCGCTCATAACCGGCATCTATCAGCTGTTCCAGCGCTTCAAAAGGATCAGGCGTAACATCAAAAACACGGTGGCAGGTCAGGCCCATGGGATAGGCCCATTCAGCAATACGCTTCATGGCATCCACATCCAGCTTGCCGTTCTGGAGCTGGACGCCGGTACTGATACCTTCGCAGCCCAGGGTCTTGCAGAGCAGGATATCTTTTTTCATGATGTCCAGTTCCTGGGCGTTGTACCAGAAATTACCGGCCCTGGGCCGGATGATGGGATACAAAGGGATATGCAGCTTTTCCCTGGCGGTTACCAGGGCGCCGTAAGAGGGAGTGGTACCGCCTTCGGCGGCGCTGTCGCACAATTCAATACGGGCCGCGCCGGCATGCTGGGCAACGAGGGCGGAGGGCAGATTGTAGGCACAGACTTCAAGGATTGGAGTAGGCATAGCAAAACAGGTTTATAAGTGGCGGTCAGGGGTAAATACTGGCCGAATGATTGACAATATCCTGACGGGCGTTCTTTACCGACCAGGTAAAGCCTTTCTGCAATGCATAAGCACCGCATTCGCCCTTCTTGTTCATAGCCAGGAAACCTACCTGGATATTCTTTGATCTCTCCGGGCTTCGCCGGATAATGCGCTCAACGGCCTCCTTGCAGGCGTTCTCCGGTGACAGCCCCTGCCGCATCAGCTCCACCACCAGGTGGGAACCTACTATGCGGATCACTTCTTCCCCTACCCCGGTAGCGGTAGCGCCACCGATCTCATTGTCCACATACAACCCGGCCCCTATAACAGGTGAATCACCTACCCTGCCATGCATCTTATACGCCATGCCGCTGGTAGTGCAGGCCCCGCTAAGGTTACCCGCCGCATCCAGCGCAATCATCCCAATGGTATCATGGTTCTCCGGTCCTCCCGGCATGGGATCACTGGCCTTGTTGTATAACTTATTCTCAATATTCATCACCGGCTCATACTTAGAGGTCCTGAGCCATTCTTTATATGCTTTTTCACTTTCCGGCGTCAGCAGGTTCTCTTTGCTGAACCCGTTGGCCAGCGCAAACTGCAGGGCGCCATCACCCACCAGTATAATATGCGGCGTTTTCTCCATCACCAGCCTGGCCACCGATATGGGATGTTTGATAAACTCCAGGCACATGACCGAGCCGCAATTGTATAACTCGTCCATGATACAGGCATCCAGGGTCACACGACCGTCCCTGTCGGGCAGTCCGCCATACCCAATGGTCTGGTTGGAAGGATCCGCCTCCGGCACCCGCACACCTGTTTCCACTGCATCCAGCGCTCTCCCCCCTTTTTCCAGCACCGTCCAGGCAGCAGCATTCGCCGCCTGGCCAAAATCCCAGGTAGACACTACCACCGGCTGCCCTTTCACAGGCTCCGTAGCAATTTTACTGCCGGCAGGAGCGCCACAACCCGCCATCCAGGCAGCAGAGCCCAGGGCCGTGGTCTGTAGGAATTTTCTTCTTGTAGCCATATACGTTGTTTGGTGGGGTTGCCATTTAGGTACAGGACCAATTAGCTCCTATTCCTTTCAGTTCATCCATTTCCCGTGTTTCATTTCTGGCAACATTTGGTACTTTTAGTGATACAATAAAATTAAGTGGTTACTATGAGAAAACTTTTGATTTGCAGCATGCTGCTGACTTTATTTTTTGCTGTTTCGGCACAGAACGCACAGGACTCCGCCTGGATCCTTGCCAACTACACCAAAAAAGAGGTCCGGATCCCCATGCGCGATGGGATAAAGCTATTCACCGCAGCTTATATTCCAAAGGATGCTTCCGAAAAACATCCTATCCTGCTGATGCGCACACCTTATTCCTGCCGGCCTTACGGTGAAGACCAGTTTGCCGCCGGATTCTGGAAAGCCCATTTCCGGTACTATGCCCGGGAGAATTATATCATTGTATTACAGGACGTGCGCGGCCGCTGGATGAGCGAAGGCGAATACGTGAATATCCGTCCCTTCAATCCCAATAAAAAGACCAGCCAGGATATTGATGAGGCCAGCGATACCTATGACGCCATCGACTGGCTGGTGAAAAATATTCCCGGCAATAACGGTAATGTAGGCGTGATGGGCATTTCCTATCCCGGCTTCTACTCCACCATGGCTGCACTCAGTGGTCACCCCGCTCTCAAAGCCGTGAGCCCCCAGGCCCCCGTGACCGACTGGTTCCTGGGAGATGATTTTCATCATAACGGCGCCTTCTTCCTGATGGACGGTTTCAATTTTTATGCAGGCGGCTTTGGGTATCCCCGCCCCCAACCCACTTCAGAAGCGCCGGCATCCACCTTTCCCCTGACCAGGAACGATAACTACGCCAGCTACCTCAAAGTTGGCGCATTGAAAAACTTTATGAAACTCACCGGTGACACCCTCGCCTTCTGGAAAGACCTCTATGCACATCCCGATATGGACGACTGGTGGAAAGCCCGTAACGTCCGCAATTTTGTAGAGAATGTTCCGGCCGGTACCGCCACTCTGGTAGTAGGCGGTCTCTTTGATGCTGAGGACTGTTATGGCGCCTGGCGCACTTATGAAGCCATTGAAAAAAAGGCTAAGAACAATAACCGGATCATCATGGGTCCCTGGTTCCATGGCCAGTGGTCCAACAACCAGGAGGGCGCCAACCTGGGCAATATCCGATTCGGCAGCAATACCTCCCATTTTTACCAGAACCAGGTAGAGCTGCCCTTCTTCAATTATTACCTTAAAGGAAAAGGCGATTTCTCCAAATGGCCGGAAGCCACCATCTTCTTTACCGGCGCCAACGAATGGAAACAACTGGACCAATGGCCGCCCGCCGACAAAACAGATAAAGCCCTCTATTTTCAGCCGGATGGCAAACTGGGCTGGGAAAAACCCACCGGTAAGAACAGCTTCACTGAATATATCAGCGATCCCGCCAAACCCGTCCCCTATACCGATGGCGTTCATTTCGGGCGCACACGGGAATACATGACGGACGACCAGCGCTTCGCTTCCCGCCGCCCGGATGTACTGACCTTCCAGACAGACACCCTTACCAGTGAGCTGACGCTTGGCGGCACCCTGGTAGCCGATCTGCTCACCAGCATCTCCACCACCGACGCCGATTTTGTAGTCAAGCTCATTGATGTGTTCCCGGACAATTTCACTTATGAAGGCAGCACCCCCCTGCCGGCCAACTCCCGCGAACCTGTTCCCCAGGTGCCCATGGGCGGCTACCAGATGCTGGTGCGCGGCGAGATCATGCGCGGCCGCTACCGCAAAAGCTTCTCCGCCCCCGAAGCCTTCAAACCCAACAAAGTGGAAAAAGTCCGTTTTGAACTGCCCGACATTGCGCATACCTTCAAAAAAGGACACCGCATCATGATCCAGGTGCAAAGCAGCTGGTTCCCGCTGGCAGACCGCAACCCGCAGCAGTTTGTCAATATCTATGAGTGCGAAGACAGTGATTTCCGGAAGGCTACTATCAGGCTGTTCCATGATGGAGCTAATAGTAGTAGTGTAGTGCTTCCCGTTATTAAATAATTGATCAGGATCAATTATTTATTTAATTTAGTTTATTCATATTAGTTATATTCGTATAAACAATCTTACTTTTATCAAATCATCTGCTATGCCTAACATCTTAATCATTGCAGGCAATCCTGCTGAGCTGGCGGCCCTTCAGCAACTGGCTGAACAAAAAGGGTTCCAGGTAACCATAGTTGATAGTGAGCTGATGAAAGCAAAGACCCTTGAAGAGATCACCAGAAACACAGCCCCTACCCAGGATCCATCCGTAGTAAATGAACCGGCAACCGCTTATGTTACTAAAAAAAATACCATGGAAAAGCTGATCATTGAATCTGATAATCCTGCAAAGATGGGTGAGATCAGAACTATGCTTGCTGGCCTGGGCGTATCTGTTCAAAGCGAAGATGAATATGAATTCAACCGCCAGCTGCTGGCACGCCAGGAACTGGTCAAATGGGCAGAAGAAAACCCCAGGTATGATATTTCCGAAGAGGATATCCAGTCAATTGTAGAAGAAGTAAGAGCCAAAAGATATGGAGGCACCCAAAAGGATTAAACTTGTTATTGACACCAACTGGTGGATATCCTTACTGCTGTCCAAAGTATCAACCGGGCTTCCGGCATTGTTGCTGGACCAGCGCTTTATTATCTGCTTTTCAGCAGAACTGGAAGCAGAAATATACAGCACACTGCAGTATTTCCGGAATCAGAAAAGGATCAATGCCATCAACCTGACCAGGCTGAAACAGTTTTTCAGCAGGATCCCAGCCTACTACGAGGTCGTTACGGGCGTGACTGCCTGCAGGGACCCAAAGGATAATTTCCTGCTGGCATTGGCCCAAACGGCGCAGGCAGATTTTCTGCTGACCAATGACCAGGACCTGCTGGTTATTGGCCAGTTTGCCAGCACCAGGATACTAAGTCCTGCTACATTCCGCCAACTGTTCCAACTTCAATAAAAGGCAAAAAGGCCGCTTCAAAAGAAGCGGCCTTTGTCGTTTTAACTATTGCTCTTAACCCCAAAATTAATTACTTATCCCACCAGAGCCGGGTCCCTATATTATCATTGCCGCCCAGTTTCTGCACTGCACCCTGGTAGCCCGCCTGGTTGGTCTCTTTCTCTATCAGCGGGAAATTGATCCGGCGGATGAACTGGCCGTTCGGGATCACGCCGGCACTGTTATTGATCACCACCGGGAATAATTTCGGGTAACCTGTCCTGCGGAATTCCGTCCAGGCTTCCACAGATTCCGGGAACAATGCTATCCATTTCTGTGTGATGATCTGCTCCAGCTTCTCTGCATTACTGCCGGCATCATTCCATTTAGGGCTAACGGCAGACAGATAAGCCGATCCCGCGGCTACATTGTTGTCTTCATTGTGCGGATCCACGTAGGGGATTGGTTTGGCAGTGCTGTTGCGGTACGCTTCAAACTGTCCGCCTACACCCCATTGCCCCAGTGATTCTTCAATCCCCCGCTCATAGGCTTCCTGTACCGAATTAACACCCGGCACGGTCCAGCCGTTCAGCTTGGCCTCTGCTTTCAGGAACCAGACCTCGGCAGCTGTCAGCAGCGGCATTTTAGTGCCCAGGTCTTTGATCCTGGAAAAGCCGCTGTAAAGGTCCTTATCAGGCATATCAATACCGTTGCGGATGCCTTTAAAGGCGCCGGGTGCGGCATCGTCTGTCCCCTGCTGGAAATAGCTGGCCAGCCGCGGGTCATTATACCCTACCAGGAAAGCCTCTACGGGTGCGCCCATCCGGATATCGCCCCAGATATTGGAGATCACGTTGAGCGGGTTGCTGATATTGCGGCTGTCAATGATAAAATCGGCGGCATGTTCTTCAATCAGTCCAAAGGAATTGGTGAGTGCTTTGTTGGCCTCTGCTACTGCCTTGCCCGGATCAGCTTTGGCGATCCGTACTGCCAGTCGCAGGCGGAGCGAGTTGATGAACTTCACCCATTTTACATAATCGCCGCCATAGACCAGGTCGAAGGCCGTAAAAGCTTTAGGCTTGGTAGCGTCTTCTGCAAAAGGTTTTAGCTTTTCCAGGGCCAGGTCCAGGTCGGCGAAGAAAGCGGCATAGGCTTCCTGCTGTGAATCATAGGTCACACTGCCATCGGTGTTGATCTTCCCGTAAT
Source organism: Candidatus Pseudobacter hemicellulosilyticus (assembly GCA_029202545.1). Lineage (GTDB taxonomy): Bacteria > Bacteroidota > Bacteroidia > Chitinophagales > Chitinophagaceae > Pseudobacter > Pseudobacter hemicellulosilyticus. The sequence goes on along the minus strand of CP119311.1, from coordinate 3,802,831 downwards.
TGGTATACACCACAGGACCGTACACATCACTGATGCGGTGCATGGTCAGCACTTTCAGGACTATGGCCCAGGCTTCAAAATTAGGTAGCCCTTCCGCCTTAGCCCGGTCTATCACCGCCTGTGCAGGCGACATCACATTATCGAAGGCCAGTGTCCAGATATAGTTGTTCCAGCCATCCACCATGGCGTAGTTGGAATTATTGACATTGGCATTAAAAGGATTGGGCGTCATGAAATAGCCCGAAAAGATATCTGCATTGAGATTGGTCTGTAGCTGATACTGCCAGTCGGGCGTGAACAGGTGGATGCCCAGCTGCATCTGGTTGAAAGGCCCGCCGTACATAGCGAAATCGCCTTTCAGGTCCAGCTCGTCCAGGCCGTAGGGATCGGTATTGATGGATTCAAAGTTCTTTGTGCATCCGCTCACTGCCAGCGCCAGCCCCATCAGCAGCGGAACGCACCGCTTTGCTATTTTATGATAATGTTTCATACATGCTGCGTTTTTAGATACATCAATTAAAAGCCCAGTTTAAGGTTCAGGCCAAAGCTGCGCGTAGCCGGCAGCCCAAAGGCGTCCAGCCCCTGCAGGCCATTACCGGTGCTCATGGAGATCTCGGGATCAAAAGGCGCATCCCTGCGGATATAGAAGAGGTTCCGGCCCACCAGCGAAAAACTGGCTTCGCGGATCCCTTTTCCTTTCAGCGGAAGCGTATAGGTCAGCGATAATTCCCGGAGCCTGACAGCAGTGGCGTCATACACATAGAATTCGCCAATGCCCGATCGGCCACCGATAGCAGCATAGTACAGGCGGGCATCTACTTTCTCTGAGAAAACAGCGCCATCTTTCACTCCCTGCACCAGCACGCCGCCCTGCTCCCGTGCATCGGCGCTGGCCTCGCTGAAACCACGGATATCCAGTTCGGCCTGTGTGAGGCTCATCACTTCTCCCCCAAATCTTCCGTCTATCAGGAAGCTGAGGCCAAACTGTTTATAGCGCAGGCTATTGCTCCAGCCGGCGGTGAAGTCGGGATTGGGATTGCCCACCACTTCGCGGTCGGGCCCGGGCTGCGGCGTACCATTGGCTTTCAGCACCAGCTGGCCTTTGGCATCCCGCAGGGCCACAAAGGAGATCATATCGCCAAAGCTGCCGCCTTCACGCACCACGGAGCCATAAGTATTATCGAATTTGGAAAGCGCAAACTGTGGCGTGCCGCTGGTGATGCCTTCTTCGCTGAGCCTGATCACTTCATTTTTGTTACTGGCGAAGTTGATAGCACTGTTCCATTCCAGGTCGGCGGTCTTTACCGGCACTATAGTCAGCATGACCTCTATGCCGGTGTTCCGGATATGCCCCAGGTTCAGGAAGTACGTACTGACACCGGAGCCACTGGGAGCGGGTGTTTCAAAGTATTGATCGTAGTTATCGTTTTTATAGTAAGTGATATCTATACCAAGGCGGTTCTTCAGCAGGCGCCATTCAGTGCCCAGTTCGAAAGAGCGGTTATCTTCCGGCTTGAGTGGTTTGTTGGGGAAGGGCGCCTGTACATTTTTGACCATAGCGCCCGTAGAGGGGTGCAGGGTATACAGGGGCGGCCTGGTGGCAAAAGGGCGAACGCTGTTACCCACTTTGGCGTAGGAAGCCCGCAGTTTGGCCAGGTCAATAGCAGCAGGCAGGGCCAGCAGCTCATTCAGCACGGCCGTGGCGCCGGCAGAATAATAGAAGAAGCTAATATTGGGCGTAAAGGCCAGCGTGGAGGACCAGTCGTTCCTCCCTGTCAGGTCCAGGTAGAACTGTTCTTTAAAGCCCAGGGAAACACTGCCCAGGACTGATTGGGTCTGGTAGCGGACCACCGACTGCTGGCGGGTGGAATTGGTAGAAAGGATATTCTGGGCATTGAAGATATTGGCAATGGCCAGGCCGCGGATGATGCCATAGGGATTCACTGCCCGGTAAGAGTCCAGGAAGGTTTTATCCGTTACCCGGGCGTCATTGATGCTGGCGCCTACGGTACCACTCAATGTCAGGTTGGGACTCAGCTGCCGGTTGACCAGGAAGAGCAGATCGCCATAAGCTATTTTATCCTTGCTGGACTCCCAGCTGAAGCGACCATTATAATCCGCCAGCGTACTATGGGTGCTGGCAAACATGCGCGATTCATACCCATCCACCGCCGCATCATAGCTACCCCTTGCCTGAACATTGAGCCAGGGCAGCAATGCATAACGAAGCGTGAGTGAGCTGAAAGCGCGATCACGGTTATCCTTGCGCTGGTTGCGGTTTAATATCCAGTAAGGATTCTGAGAATATTCATTACCGATATCGCCGGCGTCATAGCGGACATTCCACCAGTTGTGGACCATCAGCTGACGGGCAGGCGAATAGACCTCAAAAGCATCTTTGTATTCCCCGAAGTCCAGGTTGCGGGGGAAATAATAGAGCCCCAGTTGCGGGTTATTATAAAAGCCGGTGGAAGGCCTGTTGGTGGATTTCTGTTTGGTGAGGGTCACCATCCCATCCACGGTGAGTTTATCATCCAGGAAACGGGCTGTCTCCCGGAAGGTGAAGGTATGCCGGTGGAACTCACTGGTGGGGATCACGTTCTTGTTGGACGTATTGGCATAGGAGAAATAGGTCTGGGCCCGGTCGCTGCCGGCTGTCAGGCTCACGCCGTTGATCCAGGTAACACCGGTGCGGTAAAAATCGTTGGTATAATCGCCTTTGCCATTCTTATCTCCCCAGCCGTCTTCCGAGCTACCGCTCTGCCCGTAGCTGAACTGGGCCTCCGGTTTTACGGCTACCTGGTCCAGGGTCACACTGCTGGTCAGGGCTATCCTGGCTGTACCGGCCCGGCCCTTCCTGGTAGTGATCAGCAGGGCGCCGTTGGCGGCCTGGCTGCCATAGAGGGCGGCGGCTGAAGCGCCTTTCAGCACCTGTATGCTTTCTATATCTTCCGGGTTGATATTAGAGATAGCATCCCCGCCATCACGGCCTGGTGTACCCGATCCATTGGATTCCCCAAAAGGATTGTCCGGTTGCCCCAGGGCGAAGTTGTACATCGGGATACCGTCTATTACATAGAGCGGCGAGTTGTTCTGAGTAGACTTATTCCCCCGCATCACCACTTTCACGGAGCCGCCGGCGCCCGAGGCGCTGCGGTTGACCGTCAACCCGGCTACCTTACCATTCAGGCTGTTCACCAGGTTGGGATCTTTTACAGCGGTCAGTTCTTCCCCGCTCACTTTTTGCGTGGCATAGGTGATGCTGCGGGCGCGCCGGTTGATACCCAGGGCGGTGACCACCACTTCTGTCAGCTGGCTGCCCGTGGCCTCCAGGGTAATATTGAGGGTGGTCTGATCAGCCACCAGCACCTCCTGCGGGCTATAGCCCACCGCAGAAAACACCAGGGTTTCACCGGACTGCACTTCTATGGAATAATGACCGGACAGGCTGGTAGTAGTACCCCTGGAACTTCCTTTAACGGTGATGCTCACGCCGGCGATAGGCGCGCCGGTGCTGTCCGCTACCCGGCCGCTCAGCGTGATGGCTATGCTGCCGGCGGCAATAATTTCTTTTTTATCCGAAACAGGGACAGGTATAACCGGCAGCTCCACCTGGCTGCTTTCTTTGGCGGCCAGGATCACAAAGGTTTTTTCGTTGACCTTGCGGAAACTGAGCCCGGTATTTTCCAGTACCTGTTGCAGGATCTTTTCAATAGCAACCTGCTCTTTCCGGACGGGGTTCACGAGCTTATCGCCCAGCGACTGGTCCGCATACAGAAAGAAAACCCCTTTTGTTTTATTGAGCTCTTTGAGCACTTTGAAAAGGGTGGGCTTATTGCCGGTCTCGGTTGACCGGCGGATAGTATCCTGTTGGGAAGAATGATCCAACTGATTGATAGCATAGGCATCCTGCGCTTGCAGGAACGGTAAACACGCCAGTTGCATGCCCATGAGCAGCCATAGAGACCGCGGCTTACCGGGGAGACGTTTTCTCATAATGCGGCGTTTAAAGATTGATCGTTGCTGGTTTTGGCGCCATTCTGCCGCCGGGGCGGAAGAGGGCTGGTTTATTGGGCCTGCTGTCTGATTGAACAGAGGGAGGACATACCATCCGTTCTCGGATAGCCCTGCCACGCCGGTGTCCCCGCCGGCGCCGGAATATCCTTTATGCAAACAGTTGGACCCGCTTTCCCGGTAGTACTGCTACCTGGGAACTATTCGTCGAAAAATGAATACTGCTATTGAATGATGATGAGCCCGTTGTCTTTGCGCACCACCCTGAACACATTGGTGGCTTCCAGCGCCTGCAACAGGGCATCCAGGTTATCATTGGGCAGGATACCGCTGATCGGTTTTTCACCTATGCTCTCTTTCTCCAGCCGGATGGTAACCCCATACAGCGCTTCGATCTGTTGCACAGCGGTCTTTAACGGAGTATTCTCGAAGATCAGCTTCTTCTCGCGCCAGGCCAATACAGTCTCTTCTTTGGCCGTCCAACGCTGTAAACGATTATTGCTGAACGTTACATAATCACCAGGCGTCAGTGTCAGGCGCTGACCGTCCTGCGACTGCACCAGTACACCGCCTTCAGTCAGCATCACATTGGTCATATCCTGCCGGTTCACCACATTGAACTGCGTGCCCGTCACAATGATATCCAGCTGATCCGCATGCACTATGAATTGTTTATGATCCGGCATTTTACTGACATGGAAAAAAGCCTCTCCTTTCAGCCACACTTCGCGCTCACTGCCTTTTTCCCAGCCTTCGGAAAAACGAAGCTCACTATTGGCATTGAGCACTACCGTGGAGCCGTCAGGCAACTGCTGCTCCCGGATCTCGCCAAAGGCTGTCTGCACGGAAGCATGCCGCAGACTGAACCAGAAAAACCAGGAGCCGGCAGCCAGCAACAGGACAGCCGCTGCAGCGGCCCAATACCAACGGCGTTTTGGACGAACCGAAGCCGGATGCATAGGAACGAGGGCTCCCTCCTGCCGGAGCCGGAGCATCAGCCTGCGCTCAGCAGCTTCCTGCTGGCCTTCAGCCAGCGGACGCTGGTCAACCACCAGCTGCTGCAGGGCATGCCTGGCTTCTTCCACCAATGGCAGCTGTTCCGGGTGCCGCGCCATCCAGGCAGCCCATTCCCGGCTATGGAGATCATCCATCCCGGCATACCAGGATTGAAACCCCTCATCTGCAATAATATCTTCTATGCTGGCAAAGTTTTTCTCCATAACACAGCTATTTACCGTTTACAGGTGTCTATTGAAGTGGGTTTGTAATGAAGTTTTTGTGATTTTTTTTCTCCTGCCTGTTGTTTTTGACCATTTAATCAGGTAGGTTTATATACCGCACAAGGCATTCATGGATAAAGCGACCAAACATCATCAACGGGATCTGCTGTATTGGGAAGGTTTTGTCCAGGGCAACCAGCAAGCCCTGGGAAGCCTGTTCCGGTTATACTATCCTGACCTGTTCCGTTATGGTCATAAGATCGTTCCGGAGCCGGCGGTACTGGAAGACTGTATCCAGGAACTGTTCATAGAACTATGGCAGCAGAAGAACCCCGCACCGGAGCTGTCCGTAAAAGCCTACCTGCTCCGGGCCATGAAGTACAAACTATTGAAAATACTGCGAAAAAAGAACAATACCCTGCTCCAGGAAAATATAGAAACACAGGGCGTTTTCGAGATCAGCCATGAGGACTTCCTGATCAGCGGGCAGGAGAACGCAGAGCAGTCCCGCCGGGTGATCCAGGCCTTCAGCCAGCTCAGCAACCGGCAGCAGGAAATTGTGTATTTACGCTTTTACCAGGGGCTGGGCTATGAGGAGATCAGCGCCATTATGAACATTAACTACCAGGTTGCCCGCAATCTCCTGCACCAGGCCATCAAAGCCCTGAAAAAAATACTGCTCCGGCGTTACTGCCTTTTTCCTTTCCTGGCATAAAGCCGTTTTTTGTGCCGGCCACAACAATTTGTCAATGATCACCGCAGATGCCCGCAAATTCCCGCATCAAAAAATACATGCCCTGAAACCCTTCATAGGTAAGGATTTCCTTTGTTTACAAAATATTAATTTCCGTAATATTGGAAATAGAAATTAATTTTGGGAAACTTTTTTAAATACTTCCAGCATGGTTGATTCTTTCGAAAAAATCCCCGTCAACATCCACCCGAGTTTGAAAGAAGGTTCCGTAGCAGTAGCAAAAGAGGTAGCAGCGCTCATCCGCAGCAAACAGGCAGCCAAAGAAAAGTGTATCCTGGGCCTGGCCACAGGATCCACTCCCAGATCCATGTATGCCGAGCTGGTGCGTATGCACAAACAGGAAGGACTGAGCTTCAAAAATGTGGTCACCTTCAACCTGGATGAATATTATCCCATTGAGCATGACGCCCTGCAAAGCTATAACCGCTTCATGCATGTGAATCTTTTTGACCATATTGATATTGATCCAAAGAATATCCATATCCCCAATGGCGAGATCCCAAAAGAAAATATCAAGGCCCACTGCCTCGCTTATGAGCAGCAGATAGAAGCGGCTGGTGGTATTGACCTGCAGATCCTCGGCATCGGGAACAACGGCCATATCGGTTTCAACGAACCGGGCTCCAGCATCTACTCCCGCACCCGGCTGGTAACACTGGACAATTCCACCCGGCTGGCCAACGCTTATGAGTTTGCCACTATCTCACAGGTACCGCGACTGGCCATCACCATGGGCATCAGCACCATCTTCAAGGCCAAACGCATTATCCTCATGGCCTGGGGGCCTGCCAAAGCACCCGTAGTACGGGAATCCGCGGAAGGTAACGTTGACGAGCAGGTGCCCGCCTCCCTCCTGCAGCAGCATACCGACGCCCTCTTCATCCTGGACGAAGCCGCTGCCGCTGAACTGACCCGCTTCAAATCACCCTGGCTGACCGGTGATATTGAATGGACGCCCCGCATGATCCGCAAGGCGGTAGTGAATATGGCCCTCAAATCCGGCAAGCCCATACTGAGCCTGACCAACGGTGATTACCGGGACCATGGGCTCAGCGATCTGCTGGTGGAAGAAGGCGATGCTTACGAGATCAACCTGATGGTCTATTATATGATGCGTGACAGCATCACCGGCTGGCCCGGTGGCAAGCCCAATGCCAACCTGCCCAATCATCCCGAACGCAGCGAGCCCTATCCAAAACGCGTGATCATCTTCTCCCCCCACCCCGATGATGATATCATCAGCATGGGCGGTACTTTCCAGCGCCTGCACGACCAGGGCCATGATGTACATGTAGCTTACCAGACCTCCGGCAATATTGCCGTGACGGATGAGTTTGTGACCCGCTTCATGGATTTTGCCGTAGGCTTTGAGGAGATGTTTGACATCAGCAGCAGTCAGTCGCGCGCTGTCCTGGAACAGGCCCGCCAGTACCTGAAAAGCAAAAAATCAAATGAAATAGATACCCCCGAGATCAGGGCTGTGAAAGGACTGATCCGCCGCTGCGAGGCCAAAGCCACCTGCCGGTACGTGGGACTGAGCGATGATAATTACCATTTCCAGAACCTGCCCTTTTATGAAACCGGCACTATTGAGAAGAACCCGATGGGTGAGGAAGATGTGGAGCTGACCATGGCCCTGTTACGCCAGATCAAACCACAGCAGGTGTATTGCGCCGGCGACCTGGCCGATCCGCATGGCACACACAAGGTTTGCCTGGATATTGTTTTTGAAGCCATGCGCCGTATCAGGGAAGCGGGCGACGAATGGATCAATGACTGCTGGATGTGGCTGTACAAGGGCGCCTGGCAGGAATGGGATATCAATGAAATTGAAATGGCCATTCCCATGAGCCCGGACCAGGTGATGAAAAAACGCTATGGCATTTTCATCCACCAGTCGCAGAAAGACAGCGTCCCCTTCCAGGGTAGCGATGCCCGTGAGTTCTGGCAACGCGCAGAGGACAGGAACGCCAATACAGCCAATCTGTATGCACAGCTGGGCCTCACCAAATACGCTGCTGTAGAAGCTTTTGTCCGCTGGCATTATTAAGTATTTGTATAGTTATAGTTTACATTCAGTAAGCCGTTGGCTGCAGTGAGCAGGCAACGGCTTTTTGTTTGCGCCATAATTAATCCTACCTTCGCGCCACATTGGTGCAGGGCAGTCCACCGGACAGTCCTGCTTAAAAGGGAACTCGGGTGAAAATCCCGGACAGACCCGCTGCTGTAATTCCCATAAACGTTTCCGGCCATTCTACTTGACCACTGTTGATGCACTCAATGGGAAGGTCGCCGGAAAAGGGATAAGTCAGAATACCTGCCATGTAGTATACTTTTTTAGGCTTTCGAGGAATAAGGCCTGGGAAATAAAGGTGCCAGCCGCACCCCTATTTTTCCGGATATTTTTTCTTCTGAACGGCAAGCAGCCACACTGTTCCATTATCCTGGAATACGTGTCAGCCATGCCGTATACAGCACCTGCGGACTGCTGCCAGGCTATCTATTGCCCGGTCAGCAGAACGGCAAATCCATTGCTGGAGCCAGTAACTGAAGCATACAAGCAAAACAAATAAACAACATGAAAAAGTACTTCTGGCTCCTGCTGGTCTTCCCCCTTGCCGTTTTATCCGGCTGCTATAAAGATGATATTGACGATCTCCGCAAAGATGTGGATGAGCTGAAAGCACAGCTGGCCCGCTATGAGATCCTGATGGACGCCCTGAACAAAAGACTCTATATTACGGACTATACGTTGTCGGGCGACAAATACTTCATTACCCTCAGTGACGGTACATTGCTTAATGTCAGCAATTCGCCCGCCTTCCTCTCCGTCAGTACCACCAATACCTGGCTCATCAATGGCGTGGATAGCAAGATAGCGGCCACTGACGATATCCCTGCACTCAGCATAGGCGCCAACAAGCACTGGCTGATCAGTGGCGCCGATACCGGCATACCGGCCAATACCAGCATCAATCCCGATGTCAATGCCATTATTGCCATTGTACAGAAGGACGAGCTGATGACCTTTATCTTCAGCAATGGCAAGACCATCCAGCTGAAATCACTGGCGCCCGAAGTAAGCATCACGGTCCCTGCCGGCGGTTTTGTGATCAGCAAATACCAGTGGCTGCGGGTCAGCGCCGGCGTAGAATATGGCGATGGCGCCAGCTTTGCCTGGACCCTGGGCGCAGACACGCTTTCCAGATCCCTGGACCTCCTGGCCATCTTTGATGCCCCCGGCACCTACCTGCTGAAATTCACGGCACAGAACGGGATTGGCGCCGGCTTCCGTGAAGTAGCCATCAAAGTGAATGACGCCAGTTATGTCAACGGTGTGAACCGTGTATTTGAATTTGCGCCTGCACCCGGCCAGTTTGTACATGAACTGCCCACCTGGAAGGAAGGCGATGATGCAGAAGCCATGCGCCTCAAAGCAGAAAGTTCCCTGAAGAGCAATATCATGATCCACCTCGGCGGATTTGGCGGGTATGTAGTGATGGGCTTTGACCATACCATTGTCAACAAACCCGGCCAGCCCTCTTTCCAGGTCAACGGCAATGCCTTTGCCAACTGGGCCGAGCCCGGTGTGATAGAAGTGTCCTATGATGCCAATGGCAACGGGCTGCCGGACGATACCTGGTATGAGATTGCAGGATCCGAATACAACAGTGAAAAGACAGTGAAGAACTATACCATCACGTATCATAAACCGGATGAGAACAAAGAGCCTGTAACCAATGAGGAAAATCCGTTTATGTCGGACATCCAGTATATCCGCTGGACAGACAACAAAGGCGGCTTAGGGTATGTTTCCAAAAATACCTTTCACAGCCAGCCCTACTATCCGCAGTGGCAGGGAGAAAGCATCAGCTTTACCGGGACAAAGTTGACGGAAGACAATGTGGCTGACCTTTCCGGCACCGGCAGCTATTTCGTGAATCCCGCTTTCCCTTTCGGTTATGCTGATAACTGGTCCAATGGCGATGAGCGTGCTAAGATCCGGATAGACTGGGCCGTGGATAAAACTACCGGTCAATCCATTCAGTTGAAAGGCGTTGATTTTATTAAAGTATATACCGGTCAGCGTGCAGAAGCCGGCTGGCTGGGCGAAGTATCTACCGAGGTATCCGGCGTGAAGGACCTCAATATCCCCTAAATAAGTTTCAGTCTGCAACAACCTTCCCTATGCAAGATGGGGCTGACCCTTTCGGTTCAGCCCCATTCTTATTTTGACTGCAGAAAAACTCGAAGTAATAAGGCGCTGCTATTGGAGCGCCGCTTTATTGGTTCGTCCCAAAAAAGGTTTTCAGCACTGGCCAGGCCGCCCGGTTCAAACAAGCTTACGGGTAACCTTCGGCCAACCTTAGTAACTATGCACTGTGTGCTGAAGCCGGCAGCTGTCTTTCGGGGCTTTATTGGTTCGTCCCAACATATTCTTTCAGGCCGGCGTTGGCGTCACTTACTATTTAGCCAGCGAGCGCACAATACCCAGTTCCAATCCCCTCAGTTCCGCCAGCCCGCGCAGGCGGCCGATAGCCGAATAACCGGGGTTGGTCTTTTTCTTGAGGTCGTCCAGCATTTGGTGGCCATGGTCGGGACGCATGGGAATAGACGCATTGCGGTCTTTCATCACTGCTACCAGGTTCTTCACTACGCTATACATATCCACGTCCCCTTCCAGGTGATTGGCTTCATAGAAATTCCCATCGGCATCCCGCTGCGTGCTGCGCAGGTGAATGAAGTGGATCCGTTTGCCCAGCCTGCTCACCATACCCGCCAGGTCGTTATCCGGCCGCACACCAAATGAACCGGTGCAGAAGCAGAGACCGTTGGCAGGTGAAGGCACGGCGGCAAAAAGCGCCAGTACATCAGCCTCTGTGCTCACTACGCGGGGCAGTCCGAAGATGGGATATGGAGGATCATCCGGGTGTATAGCCAGCTGTACGCCCACTTCCTCCGCTACCGGGGCGATCTGTTGCAGGAAGAAGATCAGGTGCTGCTGCAATTTAGCGGCATCAATGCCCTGGTACTGGTCCAATGCCAGCTGGAATTGTTCAACGGTAAAGCTTTCTTCAGAACCGGGCAGACCGGCAATGATATTGCGCTGTAATAATAATTTCTCGTCGGGGCTCATGGCTGCCAGTCGTTGTCCGGCGCGTTCCAGCTCATCCGCGGTATAGTCATTTTCGGAGCCGGCCCTTTTCAGGAGCAGGGTATCAAAGGCAATGTAGGCGGCCTTTTCAAAGCGCAGGGCTTTGGAGCCGTCTTCCACGGTATAGGCCAGGTCGGTGCGGGTCCAGTCCAGCACCGGCATGAAATTATAGGTAACGATCTTAACACCGCAGGCGGCCAGGTTGCGGATACTTTGTTTGTAGTGCTCTATATACTGCAGGTAATCGCCCTGCTGTGTTTTGATATGTTCGTGAACAGGAATGCTCTCCACTACATTCCAGCGAAGGCCTGCTGCTTCAATGACCTCAATTCTTTTGCTGATCTCTTCCACGGTCCAGACCACGCCATTGGGCAGGTGGTGCAGGGCCGTTACAATGCCGGTGGCGCCGGCCTGGCGGATATCACTGAGACTGACAGGATCGTTGGGGCCAAACCAACGAAAAGATTGTTCCATACGGGGGATCGCTCCTTGCATGCAATACTGTTTTGAAGTTGCCCAAAGATACTCGCTACAGGGAGACGCCCCTTCTCCAGGGAATGAAATCGTCCTGACCGAGGGCAACCGCTTTGGGTGTCCGGTTACCACTTGCAACTTCGATAATAAATTCCAGAATCCTGCCGGCAACTTCCGCAATCGTTTCCGTGCCTTCGATGATAGTACCGCAGTTGAGGTCAATGATATCGGGCATCTTTTCAAAGATGCGGGTATTGGTGGACAGCTTGACTACCGGCGTTACCGGGTTGCCGGTGGGTGTGCCCAGACCGGTGGTGAATAAAACGATATTGGCCCCTGAAGCCACCTCTGCGGTGGTGCTCTCCACATCATTACCTGGCGTACAGAGCAGGTTCAGCCCCGGCAGGCGGACCGGCTCGGGATAATCCAGTACGGCGGTTACGGGCGAGTTGCCGCCTTTCTTTGCAGCGCCGGCTGATTTGATAGCGTCAGTGATCAGGCCATCGCGGATATTGCCGGGTGAAGGATTGGCGTAAAAGCCGGAACCGGTAGCTTCTGCACGGGCATTGTAGGTCCGCATCAGGTCCATGAAACGCAGGGCGGTGGGTTCATCCACACAGCGATCGCTCAGTTCCTGCTCAACGCCGCATAACTCGGGAAATTCGCTGAGGATCACGGAACCACCCAGGCTTACCAGGATATCAGACACATATCCCAGGGCCGGATTGGCCGAGATACCGGAAAAAACCGTCCGAGCCGCCGCATTCCAGGCCCACACAGAGCCTGGACAAAGGAGCGGGCTGCCGGGTCATTTTATTGGCTTCCATCAGGCCGGCAAAAGTGGCTTTGATGGCGCGTTTCAGCAACTGGTTCTCGGTGCCTTCTTTCTGCTGCTCCAGGATCACCAGGGGTTTGGAAAAGCCGGGATCACGGCGATTGATCTCCGCCTGCAGGATGGACGCCTGCGCATGCTGGCAGCCCAGGCTCAGCACGGTAGCGCCGGCCACATTGGGATGGGTGATATACCCGGCCAGCAGGCCACAGAGGGCATCGGCATCCAGGCGGGTGCCGCCACAACCCATTTCATGGTTGAGGAATTTGATGCCATCAATATTGGGGAAGATGCGCGGTCTGGTCTTACCTGCCGGCGCATCCGGTATTTCGGCCTGGAGGATCTGCTCGGCTGAGCCGCCGGCAGTATAGAGACTGATCAATCCTTCCACATCAGATTCATAGTCGCGCACCTTACTATAGCCCAGTTTATCCACCAGCGCTTCCTTCAGTACTTCCACATTGCGGTTCTCGCAGAATACCAGCGGGATCACGATCCAGTAATTGTGTGTGCCCACTTTGCCATCAGGGCGGTGATAACCCATGAAGGTCCTGTCTTTCCAGGCACTGGTGTCTGGCTGCTCCCAGTGGAGCTTACGGGCGCCCAGTTTGAAATCATCGGCGGCATGATGGATATTATCCACTGTGATAGCAGCGCCCTGGGGAACAGGCTTATCGGCCCGCCCCACCAGCACGCCATACATATAGATATTATCACCGGGCTCAAGGGCGTTCAGCGCAAACTTATGTTTACCGGCTACGGGTTCAACCAGGGCAAAGGAGATGCCGTTGAGCGAAACAGGGCTGCCGGCGGGCAGGTCCTGCAGGGCCACCAGCACATTATCGGCCGGGTGGATCTGGAGATAGGTATGGTTTTGCAGTGTCATTGCTTTTTGTTTGGCTGGGATGATTACTGCTGCAAAGAACGCACGAAGAAAAGGGCCAATTACCGGCACTATTGACAATCCACTAAGCTAAATTGGCATCTCCCCCGGATGGGTATATTTTCCGGTTTGTGGCCTCAGACGGCTCATAAAAGTCATAGAATATTCATTTTCATAGCAATACAGAAAATACTATTATTTATTACGCAATCGTTTTCGAAATCGTTTGCATAAAAAAACTAAGCTGGATTAACATCTGTTATGCTAAAAAACAGGCAAATTGTACCCCGGTTGCAGCTGGCAGCAATCACTAACAGCGATCACTAAAAACCATATGAATGAGGCCCCAATTACTGAAGGTTTCCAAGGCACCCAGGCACTCTTTTAGCGTACGCAGGGACACCGTCCCCTACATTAATAACCGCTGGCATTACCATCCGGAAATTGAGTTGATCCATTTCAGGAAAGGAGAAGGCACCCAGTTCATTGGGGATAGTATCAAGTCGTTCAAATCCGGTGACATCTTATTACTTGGCTCCCAGCTGCCGCATTACTGGCGTTTTGACGATACCTATTTTGAGGAGAACAGCCGCCTCCAGGCGGACATCCGCGTAGCGCATTTCTGTGAGAATTTCTGGGGCGATCAGTTCCTGCTCCTGCCGGAGAATATGGCCATCAAATCCTTATTGGAGAAAGCCCGTCGCGGCCTGCAGGTCACCGGCAAAACCCGCCAGAAGGTAGCCGAGCTGATGGAGCAGTTGCTCAACGCAGATGGCATCCAGCGCATCATGCTGCTGATGGAAGCTCTGCAATGCATCTCCGAGTGCAAACAGCTGGCGCCCCTCTCCTCCCTGGGCTTCAAACAGGGCCTGCTGGAAGGCGACAGCGAGCGCGTAAACGCCATCTACGATTATTCCCTCAAAAATTTCAAGCGGCGCATCAACCTGGAAGAGATATCGGCCGTGGCCAATATCAGCCCCAACTCTTTCTGCCGTTATTTTAAATCCAGGACCCGCAAGACCTATTCTCAGTTCCTGATAGAACTGCGGGTAGGCCAGGCCTGCAAGCTGCTCATTGAAAACAACCTGAGCATCAAGCAGCTTTGTTATGAAAGCGGCTTCAACAATTTTACCAGCTTCCACAAGTATTTCAAGCTGATCACCGGCAAAAGTCCCCTGGGTTATCAAAAGGAGTTCATGGCCTGAACTTTGCAGCGAAAGAGCATTATCTTCATTGCCTAAAGCCTGACATATGAAATATGCGCTCTTAACCCTTGTCCTCGGTTGCAGCTTCTCCCTCCATGCACAGATCAAACTGGAAAAACTTTGGGAAACAGATACCGTGATAGCCATTCCGGAATCTGTATACCCCGACCTGAAAAATAAGATCCTGTATGTTTCCCTGATAGATGGTCCCGGCTGGGCCGTAGATGGTAAAGGCGGTGTGGGGAAGATGAGCCCCGACGGTAAACAATTTGACTCCACCTGGATCACCGGTCTCAACGCCCCCAAAGGCATCGGCATCCGCCGGGGAAAAATGCTGGTGGCCGATGTCACGGAGATCGTGGTCATTGACATCGCCAGTGGCAGCATCACCAAAAAGATCAGCCCGCCCGGCGCGCTTAACCTGAACGATGTAACGGTGTCAGAATCCGGCATTGCCTATATTTCAGATTCCAAAGCCGGTAACGTCTGGAAACTGGAAGGCGACGAACCGGAGCTGTACCTCACCCAGCAACCGGGTGTCAACGGCGTGAAAGCTGTAGGTTCCGATCTCTATATTGCCGCCGGCAAAAATTTCCAGAAAGTAGATGCACAGAAAAAGATCACGCCTATAGCTACCCTGCCCCAGGGCGGTGATGGCGTGGAGCCTGTGGGTAATGGCGATTTTATTGTCACCGCCTGGGTGGGGTATATTTTTTATGTGCATGCCAATGGGAAAGTGGAGACGCTGCTGGAAACGCATCAGCAGAAAAAGAATACCGCAGATATCGGGTATGATCCTGCTACGCAGACTTTGTGGGTGCCAACTTTTAATGGAAAAACGGTAGCGGCGTATAGGGTGGTGCGGTAATCACCGCCAGTCTATCTATTGTATAACTATATACAATAACCGAAATACTTTTTCAGAGACGAACCATCGGCTACAAAAGTATCCGCCGCTTACTTCCTGGTGCTTTCCCGCACCATCAGCTCTGATTTCAGGATCAGCTTGCCTTTATCGGTGCCCATATGTTTTTTCTCCAGGGTCCGGAACAGCAGTGAGGCCGCTTCCTTGCCAATGGCAAATGCCGGCTGGGTGATAGTAGTGAGCGAAGGCTTGAGCAAGGCAGCCGTTTCCAGGTTGGAAAAGCTGATCACTTTCAGTTGCTGCGGTATTTTCAATTGCAATTCTTCACAGACATGATAGGTAGTGATGGCCAGTTTCTCTACCGATGCAAAGATGCCGTCGGGCCGGTCGGGCCGCTGGAGCAATTCCGTGATGGCCCGGTGATTGGCCGCCTGGTCCTGGCTGCTGCATTGCAGCATCAGCGAAGGATCCAGGCTGATCCCTTTCTGCTGAAGGGCGGCCATGCAGCCTTCCATGCGTTTACTGGTGATGGACAGACTATCGGATAGCGACAGATAAGCAATCCGCCGGCAGCCCGCCTCTACCAGGTGACTGGCCGCCAGGTAACCACTTTCAAAATCATTGGTGGTCACAGTGGGCGTGTCCAGCGCTTCAGAGACCCGGTCGAAGAACACGATGGGAATGCCCCGCTGCTTGAGCACCTGCAGGTGATCCAGCCCGGTGGTCTCCCCGGAAATAGAGATCAGCACTCCATCTACGCGACCGCTTTGCAAGTGCTGCGTAATGGCTACTTCCCGGGACGCCTGCTCATGGGTGAGGTAGATCAGCACATGATAGCCTTTCTCCTGGGCAATACTTTCAATACCATTGATGGCCAGGGCAAAGAAGTTATTGGCGATCTCTGGGATCACCACGGCAATGGTCTTGCTCTTGTGCTTGCGCAGGCTGCTGGCATAGGGATTGGGCTGATAGTTCAGCTCCCGGGCCAGGGCAAAGACCCGCTCCTTGGTTTCGGGGCTGATCTCATAACTATCCCGCAGGGCCCTGGATACGGTGGATACCGCCAGTCCCAGTTCCTTCGCCAGTCTTTTCAGGTCTACTTCTGCCATATTACTAAAATACGGTGCTTTCCGTAATTTCCGAAAACGGTTTCGAAACTTTCACAGTTCGTTTTGGTTCGTCCCAAAAAATTTCCGGCAACTGCGCCCTTTTCAGCCGTCCAGCCGGTACGCGTGGCCCTTCCAACCTCCACCGTTCAACCTTCAATGTTTTTACAGCAGCCTTTCCGCCGACACCAGAGGACCAGCCTGCCTCCTCTTTTCCTGGATAGCAGGTCTGTTGACCCGGCAGGCGCCGGCAACCAGGCGCCAGCCTTCCACTCTTTTTCCGTGAACAGGACCATTGGAAACCTACCCGGCATTCCGATGCTCCCTATCCCTCCGTTTAACCAGTTAGTAAGCTATTTTGGCATCCGGAAGCAAGTTTTGCCAAAATTGATGAATATTGAGGTTAAAATTTGCCATGGCGGTTGCACAACGATATTGTTTAGCCCTCGATCTCAAAAACGACCCTGCTGTGATAGCAGCCTATGAGGCCCATCACCGCACTGTATGGCCCGAGATACTGGCCAGCATCCGGGCCGCAGGCATAGAGCAGATGGAGATCTACCGCACCGGCAACCGCCTTTTCATGATCATGGGCGTCAATGATCAGTTCTCTTTCAACAAACAACAGCAGGCCGATGCGGCCAACCCCAAAGTACAGGAATGGGAAGCACTGATGTGGAGCTACCAGCAGGCCCTGCCTGCCGCAGCACCAGGTGTGAAATGGGTGCTGATGGACAGGATCTTTGAATTATAACAATAGTCAGGCATTCATTAACCTATTTAGTCATGTTTTCCTTACAACACAAAAAAGCAGTGATCACCGGCGGCGGCAGTGGTATTGGCAAAGCCATCTCCCTGCTCTTTGCCGCACAAGGTGCAGAAGTCCATATCATTGAATTGCAGGAAACCAATGCAGCAGACACCCTCCGGGAGATAAGCGCCGGCGGCGGAAAAGCGTTTGCTCATGCCTGTAATGTATCCAGCCAGGCCGAAGTACTGCAAACTTTTGCCGGCATCGGAGCCTTTAATATCCTGGTGAACAATGCCGGGATTGCGCATATCGGCAAGGCAGATACCACGTCCGAAGCCGACTTCGACCGGGTCATGAACGTCAACGTGAAAGGCGTATACAATTGTATCCATGCCGCCATTCCTTTGCTCCGCCAGTCGGGCGGCGGCGTCATCACCAATATGGCGTCTATTGCCGCGTGGGTGGGCCTGGCAGACCGTTTTGTATACTCCACCGCCAAAGGCGCTGTGATGGCCATGACCCTGTCCGTGGCCAAGGATTACCTGGGGGATCATATCCGCTGCAACTCCGTATCACCGGCACGCGTGCATACGCCTTTTGTGGATGGCTTCCTCAAAAATAATTATGCCGGCCAGGAAGCGGAGATGTTTGAAAAGCTTTCCAAAACGCAGCCCATCGGCCGCATGGCCACCCCCGCCGAAGTGGCCGCCCTGGTACTCTACCTTTGCAGCGATGAAGCGGGTTTTATCACCGGCTGCGATTATCCTATTGACGGTGGTTTCATAAAACTGAACAGCTGATGCGTGTAGCTTTATTTGTACCCTGTTATGTAGACCAGTTCTATCCCCGCGTGGCCATTGCCACCCTGCGACTGCTGGAAAACCTGGGACTGGATGTCAGCTTCCCGGAAAAGCAGACCTGCTGCGGCCAGCCCATGGCCAATGGCGGCTACGAACACTATACACAGGGCTGCAATACCAATTTCATTGCGGCCTTCAGTGGCTACGATCATATTGTCTGCCCCTCCGGCAGCTGCGCCCTGCATGTAAAGGATCACCTGCATGATCCCAAACAGGAGGCCACAGCCAGCGCTATCCGGGAGCGGGTGTATGAGCTTTGTGAATTCCTGACCGATGTAGTGAAGGTCCAATCGCTGCCCGCCAGCTTCCCCGCAAAAGTAGCCCTGCACCAGGGCTGCCATGGACACCGCGGGTTGCGACTGGCAGCTTCTTCCGAGCAGGTATTGCCTTTCTATTCCAAGCCCCTGCAACTGCTGCAGATGGTGGAAGGACTGGAACTGGTGCCACTCAGCAGACCCGATGAATGCTGTGGGTTCGGCGGCACTTTCTGCGTCACGGAAGAAGCCGTATCCTCCGCCATGGGCCTGTCGCGGGTGAAAGATTACGTTGACCACCAGGCCACCGTACTCACCGGCACGGATATGAGCTGCCTGATGCACCAGGAAGGCCTGATCAGGAGAAAGCAGTTAGACATAACCGTTATGCATATAGCGGAGCTGCTGGCCGCCCCCTTACCCGAAACTGTATAAACCAACTACCGGTGGCCACCCACCGGTTCACTGAACAATAACAAATGGATCAGCACCCAAAAGCACATGCAGCCGCAGCTGCCGGATTCCTGGCGGATCAGCAACGGGCCGACTGGCACGATGAGACGCTCTGGTTTGTACGCAGCAAGCGCGACAAAGCCGCACAGCAGCTGCCGGAATGGGAAGCCCTGCGCACACAGGCCTCAGCCATCAAGGAACATACCCTTTCCCGGCTGGAGCAATACCTGACCGGCTTTGAAGAAAAAGCCCTGGCCAATGGCGTCCAGGTCCACTGGGCTGCCGATGCCGCCGAGCATAACCGCATTGTACACAGTATCCTGGCCAAACACCATGTCCGCAAGCTGGTCAAGAGCAAATCCATGCTCACCGAAGAATGCCACCTCAATCCTTACCTGCAACAGCAGGGCATCGAAGTGGTGGATACCGACCTGGGCGAACGCATTGTGCAGCTCAACCAGGAGCCGCCCAGCCATATTGTGCTGCCGGCCATCCACCTGAAAAAAGAACAGGTGGGCGAGATCTTCCACCAGCACCTGGGCACAGCCGCCGGCGCCTCGGACCCGCAATACCTGACAGCTGCCGCACGTGAGCACCTGCGCCAGAAATTCCTGGCCGCCGATGCCGCTATCACGGGCGTCAACTTTGCCATTGCCGAGAACGGCGCCTTTGTGGTCTGCACCAATGAAGGCAATGCCGACCTGGGCGCACACCTGGCCAAACTGCATATTGCCTGTATGGGCATTGAAAAACTGATCCCGCGCATGGAACACCTGGGTGTATTCCTGCGACTGCTGGCGCGGAGCGCCACGGGGCAGCCCATCACTACCTATTCCAGTCATTTCCGGGAACCGGGTCCCGGGCAGGAACTGCATATTGTGATCGTGGACAATGGACGCAGCACGCAGCTGGGCCGCGAAGATTTCCGTAATTCCCTGAAATGTATCCGCTGTGGCGCCTGCCTCAATACCTGTCCCGTGTACCGGCGCAGTGGCGGCCATAGTTACCATAACGCTATTGCCGGGCCCATAGGTTCTATCCTGGCCCCCAACCTGGACATGCGCAAAAATGCCGACCTGCCATTTGCTTCCACGCTCTGCGGCTCCTGCTCGGATGTATGTCCGGTGAAAATTGATATCCATACCCAATTGTATAAATGGCGCCAGGTATTGTCGAAAGAAGGTTATGGCCCTGCCGCGAAAAAGCTGGGTATGAAAATGATGGCCGCCGTATTGGCCAAACCCGATCGCTTTGCCCTTTCCGGCGCTGTGGCCCGTAAATTCCTGGGCTGGTTTCCGAAGCTGGCCGTCAACGGCAAGCTGAATCCCTGGGGCCGGCAGCGGGAACTGCCCAAAGTTCCGGAGCAATCTTTCAGGGAATGGTATCGTACCCACTACAACCCTAAAAAAACAAACTCATGAGCCGGGAGAAAATACTGGCCGCCGTTAAGGCCAATCAACCTGCCCCTACAGAACTGCCCGCGGAGATCGGCTTTCCGGCGCCGCAGCAGGACCTGGTAGTCAATTTCATTTCGGCCGTGCAGAAAGCAGGAGGCGACGTGATAGAAGTGGCAGATATCAATTATATCCCGGGCCTGCTGGCCGATCTGTTGCCGCAACGCACCCGCATTCTCAATACCGTCAATGATACACCCAACAGGTACCGGCAGTACCTTTCCCAACCCGCTCTGCTGGAACTGGTGGTCATGAAAGGCCAGTTTGGCGTGGCGGAAAATGGCGCCATCTGGCTCACAGAAGCCGAGTATGGTCAGCGCGTGCTGCCCTTTATTGCCCAGCACCTGGCGCTGGTGATCAGCCGGCAGCACCTGGTGGCCAATATGCACCAGGCCTACCAGGTCATAGGCCAGGATCTGGCCGGCTTCGGCGTTTTTATTGCCGGTCCATCCAAAACAGCAGATATTGAGCAATCATTGGTGATAGGCGCCCATGGCGCCAGGAGCCTGCTGGTGTTCCTGACAGATAACTGAACAGTAAGCAGCCGCAGTGAAGCTATATACCGGTCTGTCTACCGCAGACCTGACAACAGCAAAGGACAGACAGGCAGCTGGCAACCAAATAACCGCAGGACTTTTACCTGCTATAAAAAATAACTTGTACAACTAAAAATAACGCGCATTATGAAGCTCATCCGATTCGGTGAACCAGGCATGGAAAAGCCAGGCATCCAGCTGAACAACAAACAATATGATGTATCCGCCCTCACCCCGGACTACGACGAACAGTTCTTTGCCAGCGGCGGCATTGAACAGCTGAAAGCCTTGCTGGACAAGCAACCCACGCTGCCCGAAGTACCTGCCGGCGCCCGGCTGGGCAGCCCGGTGGCAAAGCCTTCCAAGATCATTTGCATTGGGCTCAATTATGCAGACCATGCCGCCGAAACCAATGCCACAGCACCCAAAGAACCCGTAGTGTTCTTCAAAGCCACCACAGCCCTGGTTGGCCCCAATGACGACCTGGTGATCCCCCGCAACAGCGTCAAGACCGACTGGGAAGTGGAACTGGCCGTAGTGATCGGCAAAAAAGCCAGTTATGTGGACGAATCTGCTGCGCTGGATTATGTAGCCGGTTACTGCCTGCACAATGATTACAGCGAACGCGAATACCAGCTGGAAAGAGGCGGTCAGTGGGTGAAAGGCAAGAGCTGCGATACCTTTGCCCCCTTAGGTCCCTGGCTGGCCACGCCTGATGAGCTGGGTGATATCAATAAACTGCGCTTATGGTTAACCGTGAACGGAAAGACCATGCAGGATGGCAATACCAGTAACCTGATCTTCAAGATCCCGCACCTGGTTTCCTACCTGAGCCAGTTCATGACCCTGCTGCCGGGTGATGTGATCTCCACCGGCACCCCTGCCGGCGTGGGCCTGGGCATGAAGCCTGAACCGGTCTATATCAAACCCGGTGATATCATGGAGCTGGGCATAGATGGCCTGGGCAGCAGCCGGCAGGTGGCCAAAGCATATTCCTAACTGTAAACTCAACTCATGGATCTCCAGTTAACCAATAAAGTCGTCATTGTGACCGGCGGGGCCAAAGGCATCGGGGAAGGCATTGTAAAAGTGCTGGCCCGGGAAGGCGCCCTGCCGGTGATAGTAGGGCGGAATGAAGCCGACAATAACCGCGTGATAGCAGCGGTAAAGGCGGCGGGCGGCCAGGCCGGGCAGGTAGTGGCCGAGCTTACCGATCCCGCGGCGGCGGCGCAGGCTGTTCAGGCCGTGGAATCCGCCTACGGACGCATTGACGGCCTGGTGAACAATGCTGGCGTCAATGATGGCGTAGGACTGGAGAAGGGCAGCTATGAAGCTTTTATAGGCTCCCTGCACAAGAACCTGGTACATTACTACCTGATGGCGCATTTTGCCCTGCCGGCCCTGAAAAAAACAAAGGGGGCCATTGTGAACATCAGTTCCAAAACAGCAGAAACGGGACAGGGCGGCACTTCCGCCTATGCGGCAGCCAACGGGGGCCGCAATGCCCTCACCCGGGAATGGGCGGTGGAGCTGCTGCCCTATGGGATCCGCGTCAACGCCATTGTGGTGGCGGAATGCTGGACCCCGCTGTATGAGCACTGGATCAACAGCCTGCCCGACCCCATTCAGCAATTCAACAATATTGTGGCAAAGATCCCCCTGGAGCAACGGATGACCACGGCAGAAGAGATTGCGGACACCACCGCCTTCCTGTTGTCAGAAAGATCCAGTCATACCACCGGTCAGCTGATCCATGTTGACGGAGGTT
Organism: Candidatus Pseudobacter hemicellulosilyticus; assembly: GCA_029202545.1. Lineage (GTDB taxonomy): Bacteria > Bacteroidota > Bacteroidia > Chitinophagales > Chitinophagaceae > Pseudobacter > Pseudobacter hemicellulosilyticus. Next base: position 3,780,247 of record CP119311.1, on the reverse strand, counting down.
ATGTACATTTGGACAGAGCTTTGTAAGTTGCACCAAAATCGGAGATCATGCCTATCAAAACAGCCCTTTGTTCATTCGGTATGTCGGGCCGCGTTTTTCATGCGCCTTTTTTGTCCGTATTACCCGGTTACGAGTTATATGCAGTCTGGGAAAGAAGCAAGCAGGCCGCGGCCGACCACTATCCCGGCATCAGAAGTTTCAGTAGCTATGAGGCCCTGCTGGCCGATCCGGCCATAGAGCTGGTAGTGGTCAACACGCCCAATTATACGCATTATGAGTATACCCGGCAGGCACTGGAAGCCGGTAAGCATGTACTGGTGGAGAAGCCTTTCACCAGCACGCTGGCCGAAGCACTGGAACTGCAATCCCTGGCACAGCAGAAAGGACTGATCCTTTCCGTGTACCAGAACCGGCGGTTCGACAGTGATCTCAAAACCGTACAGCGCATAGCACAGTCAGGCAACCTGGGCGCTATCCGGGAAGCAGAACTGCATTACGACCGGTACAATGACGTCCTCAGTCCCAAACAACACAAAGAGACCCCTGGGCCGGGCACCGGCAACCTCTATGATCTGGGACCGCATATTATTGACGCCGCCCTCCTGCTCTTTGGCATGCCCACCGCGGTCTTTGCCGACCTCCAGACCCAGCGGCCCAATTCCCGCATCATTGACTACCTGGAAGTATTGCTCTACTACCCCGGGCTGCGTGTGCGGCTCAAGAGCGGTTATATTGTGCGCGAACCTATCCCGTCCTTTGCACTGCACGGCACCAGAGGTTCCTTCCTGAAATCCAGGTCGGACGTACAGGAAGCCCAGCTGCAGGCCGGTATGCTGCCCAATAACCCGCATTATGGCATCGAGGAAGAACAGCACCGCGGCCTGCTCCACACCGAGATCAATGGCACCGTAGTGCGTGAACTGGTGCCTACGGAAAGAGGCCAGTATGGGGAGTTCTATGAGAAACTGTTCAAGGCCATCACCGATCAGCAGCCCGCCCCCACTACCGCACAGGACGGGGTGAATGTGATGCGGATCATTGACGCCGCCCTCAGAAGCCAGGAGGAAAAAAGAATTATCGACCTATAAAACGATTGACGCATGACCCCATTCAAGAAACTGTTTCTGCTGACCATCCTGGCAGGCGCCTGTCAGCTTACTGTCCGTTCCCAAACTACCACAAAAGGCAAGACCGTATTGCTGGATTACTATTACAACAACGAAACCAAAAAGGGCAAGGACGGCAAGTCCTTCCGCTATCATTATACCTGGGAGGATACAACCTGGAGCGGCTATAGCGGCTGGGGCAATATGTTCCGCCAGCTCGGCGCCAGCACCCAATCGCTGGAAACAGCACCTACCACGGCCAATCTGCAAAACGCATCGGTATATATTATCGTTGACCCGGATACAGAGAAAGAAACCCCCAAACCAAATTTTATCCAGCCACAGGATATCAAGGCCATTACCAGCTGGGTGAAGAAAGGCGGTGTGCTGGTATTACTGGCCAACGACTCCGGCAACTGTGAGTTCACACACCTGAATATGCTGGCGAAGAAATTTGGCGTACGTTTTAAGGAGGACCGCTACAACCTGGTGTTCAACGATCAGTTTGAGCAGGGAGCATTGAAAGTGCCGGCAGATCATGCCATCCTCAAAACAGCTAAAAAAGTATTCATCAAGGAACTGAGTACCCTGGAGCTGAAAAAGCCTGCCATGGCGGTGTTCCAGGACAAAGGCAATATAATTATGTCCGTTACCCCCTTTGGCAAGGGAACAGTATTATGCATTGGCGATCCCTGGATCTACAATGAATATATCGGTGGTAAAAAGCTGCCGGACGATTTTGAGAATCCCAAAGCCGCGGCCGACCTGGCCAGGTGGCTGCTGGAAAAAGCCAGGTAACTTATTTCCGGGCGCCCTGTACAGGCATTACTGGCAGGGCTCCCTTTTCAATCCCACTCCCTGGAATTTCAATTTGGAGAGGTCCTTGAATACCTGGCGGCCATTCTTTTCATCTACGCCACCATACCCTTCCACGGCACTGGAATCAGAAAGGACAAATGCCACCTGGCGCACTGAGATAGTACCTTCAGACTGGAAGGTATAATCAGCCAGCAGGGTATCCTTTCTCAATACGCCCTGGATGGTCCCATTGTTATCATCTTTCTCAAAGAAATTATAGAGCAGATCGCCGGAAGCGCTGGTATCTGTCAGTGTTACTTTCAGCAATACGGTGTCCTTATTATTGCGCCAGGCATAACAGCGGGTATCCGGTTTAGGCAGGGCAGGCTCAGTCACTAACTCAACAGTATCCCTGTTGGCTTCTTTGGAAGCAGTGCCGTCATTACAGGATTGACCGGCCGCCAGGGCCACTAATAACAGAGGGAGTATCGCTTTCATGGTATCAGTAGTTTTTTTTGGATAGATAAGATACTGATTATTTATTACAAGGGGCGTGCCAGCGGGTGGCCTGGGGCCTGCGCCGATCGTCGAAATAGGGAAAAGGGACTTTCCTGTACCCGAAAGCGGGAGTTTACGAAAGCCGGTTATTGCAGCACAAAGCCAAAAGCCTGTTCCTGCAAACGCCTGGCGCCGCCCTCCCCAAAAAAGCCGCCCTTTTTGTAGTTCTTCTCCATATATTCTTCCAGTTCCTGCCTGCTGAGCGTTTTCCCTTTTTTTGCAGTGGGCTTTTTGAGTTGTGTTTCGTCAATTCCAGCCACCTGTATCTTAGTAGCAAACCAGGTGGTGTACATTCGGGGAATGGCCAGCCCCAGGATCATACCGGGTAGGCCGGTGAACAGTTCCGGGCCACTCTGCGGGATGATCTCCGGACAATAAAAAGCAACTACGTAAATACTGTCCTGTATCTTCCCCACAGCCTTCCGGCATTGAAAGCCGGCGATGGTGCGGATCTCATTCCCTATCTTCCAGCGGATATTGGCCAGGGTATCCTGTATCACCATTGATTCCATGAATAAATAGCGCCGGCAAACAGTTTCCGCCTTATCCAGGTCCATATACACGGCCGGCCCATCTGTAGCGATCTGACCATCCCGCTGGCGGTCCGCCCCATAATAACTCTGGTTGCCGGAGAACAGCAGGCTGCGGTAGGTGGTGGAATAATCCGCTATAGTGCCACCAAAAACAATGTTTGCGTCTTTTCCCATTTCTGCACGCATTTCTTCCAGCTTTCTTTTCATGTTGACCTTCACCTCATATTCTATCCTGCCCCGGACAATAAAGTCCTGGGCGGCCGCTCCGGCCACAGCAAGGATCACCAGGCACCAACAGAGAATTATCTTTTTCATGGCTGCTGCTTTTTTATTTACAGGCTCCTGGCAAAATTCCAGGTGAGCGATAACATACAATAACGTTTCAACACCAGCGAGTTGGACTCCGCGATCATATTGCCGCTTACCGTCCGCGTATAGCCGGTATTATTATTCAGGATATCATCTACGGCGAAACGCAGGAACAGTTCGTCGTTCCGCAGGAAGGTCCGCTGCACATAGGCATTCCAGCGGAAAACATTCAGGCTTTCCTTAAAGACCTCATTTTTGGGCTGAAAGCTCATGTCGCAATCCGTATTCAGTTCCAGCTTGAAAGGTAAATGAGCATATCCTCTAATGGAATGCGAATGCGTAAAATTCCGGCGGGTGCTGTAATTCTTTACGGAAGACCGCCCTTCTGTAAAATTGAAGCGGCTGTTCAGCTCCACGCTGCACACATCTTCCCAGTCCTTTGTAAAACCACCGTTGGCGCCATAATTAATATTGTTGTTACGGACCTTCTCACCATTCTGGATAAGGTAATTACCGTTAGTACTCAAATTGGCGCCCAGGTTTACACTGAGGTGTTTTTCCTGCAAACGCTTGCCGTAGGTGCTCATCAGGTTGAAGCCAGGCACGCTGTTCAGGTTAATATACCGGGTTGTTTGCCTGTTCTGTGCGTCTACCGAAGTTTCCGCGGTAATGGCATTGCTGATATAGCTGGTACCGGCGGACACCATCATGAACCGGCCGTTACTCATATTGAAAGAGGTAAAACTTACTCCACCAGTATGCGAAAAAGAGGGCTTCAGATCAGGATTCCCCAATTGCACCAGCAGCGGGTTGGAACTACGTCTCAGCGGCTGCAGCTGTTCAAGGGTTGGTTGTTGGGTACTGCCGGCATAAGTAAGATCCACCCTGCTGGCTGCTTTCCCGATCCCAAGCCGCAGCTCCGGCGCAAAATTGACAAAGTTTCTTTTGCGCAGTTCATGGCGGTCCCGGTCCAGCTGTTTAAAATCGGTCAGGAAAAGCTTAACATTGGCTGAAGTAGTCAGCCAGCTGTTGATAGTGCGGGATAAACTGCCGCCCAGGATATGCGTACCCGAGTTGAACTGGTAATTATTGCTGAGACTGTCTATCCGCTGGTTGTACTTCTGTGCTCCTTCCTCCCATACATTGTAATCGCTGCCCGAGGATATAGACTTGTAGCCATAATTGATGTTGACCCCGCCTGTTCTGCCTATTCTTTTGGCCCAGCTGATCTTGCCTGCATAGGTCTGGGCAAGATCATGACTGCGTTGCAGCTGATCCAGCGTATCTGCATTGAGGAAAGCACCCGTGGCCGGATCATAATACTTGTTGGCGGCAAACGCATATCTGTCATTGTCCTTCAGGCCGTATTCCTGCTGGAACACGAAAGTGAGGCTACCTCTTTTTTTACCCAGTCGATGGTAATAGCTCAGGCTGGAACCAAAATTCCGGTTATCCCCTTCACTATTTTCGTACTGGTTACTGTTATTGACCATATAGCCCAGGAGGTTCCTGCTGCTGTCCACTGCCTGGCTGTACGACTTGTTACTACCAATATTGCCTTTGATCACTACTTTAAGGGTATGGATAGAATCAACAGGTGTCTGGAAGGTGGCATTGGCCTGCTGCCCCAGGCTCCACGCATCGCTGTTGCGGCTGCTCCAGTTGGTAAAGCCTGTACCATCCGGTAAGGTGGTAGTCTGTCTGCTGGTATTCCAGCCTTCAATATCAGTCTGGTTCAGCCGGTAATTGGCCAGCAGCTTTTGTTTGTTCTGTTGCCACTTGTTGGAATAATGCGCTCCGGCCACAACCACGGATGGAATGCCGCTGCCGCCGGCACGCTCACTGCCAAATCCGCCAACGCGACTGACCTGCATACCGGAAGTACCGTCCTCAATAACCTGCGTATCTTCTTCCACGTAGCGGGTCAGGTCGCCCAGGGATTGGGTTCCTGCCCCTACACGGGAAGAGGAGGCGAAGACGGAAGCTTTTTTGCGGGGGGTGAACAGCGAGACCATGCCTTCGTACTGGTAATAATCGCTGGCATCACCGCCCGCTGTCAGTCGCCCGAAATAACCGTTCTTTTTATCATCCTTGAGGGATACGTTGATGGTGCGACTGCGTTGTCCATCATCCACCCCTGTGATCTCGGCTTCCTCCGATCTTTTATCAAAAACCTGGATCTTGTCTACCACTTCGGCCCGCAGGAAGCGGGTGGCAAAAACGGGATCGTCAGAAAAGAATTCGTCCCCATCCACCAGTATCCTGTTCACATTTTTTCCCTGGGCTTTGATCTTTCCTTTACTGTCCACTTCAATGCCGGGCAATCTCCTGAGCAATTCTTCCACATTGGCGCCCTTGCGCACAGCAAAGCTATCGGCCCGGTATTCCAGGGTATCCCCCCGCATGCGCATGGCCAGGTTGGCGCGCACCACCACTTCTTCCAGCAACACCGCATCACTGACCATACTGACCGTAGCCAGGTCAATGACAGAGCTGTCCGTTATAGTAATATCCTGGAGGAAATCCGCCATTTTGGGATAGGAGATCATCACCGTATAACGACCAGATGGAATTTTGGTCATGGTGAACCGCCCTTGTACATCAGCCCGTACCGAGCGGTAGAGGGTGCTGTCGGCCAGGTCAATCAGGGCAATAATGGCGTGTTGCAGTTTTTTCTTCTCGGCGGTATCGGCCACAGATCCTTTCAGCGAGTTCTGCTGTGCCATAGCCCGCGTGGCAAAAAGGCACGGAAAAAAGAAGATAAGGAGGCGTGGATGCATGCAAGGGTTGGTTAAGGTGGCCAAAAATAGGGGCTGCGGTAATTATCAACAAGGCCATCCTGCCCGCATGAAGAGAAATAGATTTTAATTAACAATTAATCCTGTCTTGAAGGAGCCAAATAGTTCCCGTATGCAAAAAGACAGTTCAGGAACCTGGCAACCGGGAGCCAACACAGTTGCATGAAAGTGTATTTGGGAGATATGGCCCGGAGTGAATGGGGGACATACCGGTGGGTTCCTGGCAGCATAGCCAACTTCTTCCAGGGATCTTTTCATGGTCAGATAAACACCCGCTGTTGTGGTACTATTTCGGAACGGAGCTTGTGGCCAAAAAGCAAGTCCTTGCATTGTTTACTCAGGACCGGTTGGTCTGGTCCGTATAGGTGCTTTCGAAGATCTTATCGGCATTATTGGCTTCAAAGCCATCGCGGCGCTCCTGACCGCCAGCAACACCAGCATCCTGCGATAGCAGCTTGCGTTCTGCAAATTCCACATAACTGCCGGCAATGGCCATGGTAACGCCATCCGCAAAGGTCACCTCATTCATAGGCGCCACTGTACTGCTTTGCAGCAGCAGACCGTCGGCACTCACTTTGATCTTACCACCTGAGCTATTGAGCTGGATCCCGATTGATTCCAGGAATCCATTGAAGTGATCCAGGGTGTTGTACCCTTCTTTGAGGTTATGAACGCTGATAGTATAGTGGTTGAGATAATACCGGTTGTAGATCACCCAGGCGGCGTATTCACTCTCCCCCAGCAGATCGGCATAATCCTTCTGAGTAGGCGTTTGCCAGAGCTGCCTGTGCAGGAACTCGCCAATAGCGGCGCCATCATTCAGGTCGAGTGCATCCACAGGATCTGCCTGTACCGGGTCTGTATAGCGGTGAATGATGGCCTGTACTTCCGGCGACAGGTCCTTAACACGCAGTTCACTCACAAATATCCGGGGATACTCCGGTGCTGGCGGCGCATACCACCAGGCATCCAGTTTCTTTCCTTCAAAATAGTAGTAATCTTTTTTGCTGTAGCCATGGTGCAGGAAGATCTTCTCCAGGGAAGCGATACCCAGGTGGGGTACGCCCAGGGTCCGGAAAGCGATATGGTCATTGATGATATCCTGCTGGGATTGCACAATGCCGTTATTGATCATGGCATTCGTGATCTTTTGCACATCAGGCACATTGTCCATATATCGTTGGAACAGGCTATTCAGGAACTGGTCCAGGGTGGTATTGGCAGCAAATTTCATGGATCAAAATTCGTATTTATTCTCATATGTTTCCTGTGGCCTGTAAAGTTTATTACACCTGGCAGGTTATGCAGGGGCCATACCTCTTATGCTACAATAAATACTATTTATGGACGAACCAAAACAGCCGTTTATTTGTCGGCCGATGGACCAGGGCGATAGCTTTTTCCCCGCAGTAGGGAAACACCCGCGGCCAGCAGGATCAGCGTACTGGTAACACGGTATACCATCTTCATCCCGCTGAGCTGGGCAGCCACTGCCGTAGGCTGCACGGCATGCTGCATCCCGTACTGGTTGCGCACACTGTACCAGATGGTGGCGCCCAGGGAAATACCGAATACCAGTCCGAGGTTGCGCATAAAAGCAATCAGGCTGCTGGCCACGCCCCTTTCCGGCGCCGGTGCGGCATTGAGGGCGCTGCTGCTGTTGGGCGACTGGAAAAAGCCAAAGCCAAGGCTCACCAGGCCCGTACGCCAGACCACATCCTGCCAGGTCCAGTGTTCAGTCAGGAACGACAGTAAAAAATGTCCCGAAGCCATCAGCAACAGGCCAAAACTGGCGATCCATCGGGTGCTGATCTTATCCGAAAGATAACCACCGATAGGCGCCGCCACACTCAGTGTGATAGGACCTGCCAGCATGATGAAACCCGCATCCTGCGGGCTGAACAGCAACAGTCCCTGGAGGAAGAAGGGCAGGATATAAATATTGGCGCCGTTGGCAATAAAGCCCATGCCCGCGGCCAGTAGTGCGCTGCTGAAAGAACGTATGCGGAAAAGGCTCAGCTGCAGCATCGGTGCGGCCTGTCTTCTCTCCCAGAATAAAAACGCCAGCAACAGCAGTGAGCCGGTGGTGATCAGGCACACCACAATGGGATGATCCCAGCCATAGTCCAGATCGGGCCCAAAATCAATCCCGATCAGCAGGCTGGTAACGCCTGTCAGGAACAGGAAGGCGCCGGGGATATCAAAGGGTCTGCTGGCGGAGCGGCCGCTATTGGGAAGCACCACCCAGGCCCGCCAGAGCGCAAAGAGGCCGATGGGTACATTGACGAAGAAAATACTTTCCCAGCCAAAATGTTGCAGCAGCAATCCACCCGCTACGGGACCGGTGCTGCTGCCGGCGGCCACAGCCGTGCCCGTTAGTCCCAGGGCCTTGCCGCGCTCCTTCGGGGAAAAAGTATCACTGATGATGGCCGGTCCTACCGCAAACATCATGGAAGCGCCTAACCCCTGCACCAGCCGGAAAATTACCAGCGACCAGATATCCCACGACAAACCGCAGAGCAGGGAGCCCAGCACAAAAACAGCAAAGCCGCTCATGTATACTTTTTTCCGGCCCAGCATATCCGATAGCCGGCCCATGATCAGGAGGGTGCTGGTGGTCACCAGCAGGTAGCTGAGCACTACCCACTCCACGTTATCGCCGGCATCCAGCTCGCGGCGGATAGTGGGCAGGGCGATGTTGACGATGCTGCTATCCAGCGTGGCCATGAAAGTACCGAAGGCCACGGTGAACAATACCATCCATTTATTGGGAGCGGAAGCGGGTGCTGGCGGAATAGCTGCGGCGGACAAGGACGCATTTTTTGGTGAGGGACGAAGGTAGGGAGAAAAGCACCAGCCTCTATCCCGGTTACCCCAATAAAAAGGGGCTGTATCGTATTATTGATACAGCCCCTGATGCACAGATTATGGATGCTGGTAATGCTGTCTGCTGTTTAATTATTCTTTTTCTCCAGGTGATAAGTATACTTGTAGGACAATTCAGCCCAGCGGGGTCCTTCAAATTCCAGTTCGGTATCGCTCAGCTTTTTGATAGGATGGGTAATGGTGACAAAAGAGCCGGAATCCCGCCAGTGGAAATCGTTCCGGACGGTCAGGATCAGGTTTTTCCTGTCTGCACTCAGCCGCCACTTTTCTTTAAAGTCACTATTCCCCCAGCCAACATCATTGGTCATGTACAGGAAATAGGTATTGCCTACCTGGGATACTTTGAACTCACCACCGGTATTGAAATAATAAAGCATGGTGCTGTTGGGGTACATTATCATGGTCCCGTTGATAGTATAAGGATCACCGGGATCGCTGGACATGATCTTTTTGATCTCCCAGGTGCCATCTACTGAAAACTCTCTTGCGTCCAATACGGTGGTCACCTTGGTCCGGGTAGTGATGCCCAGGTTCTTGTGTTCATAGACCAGGTCGAAGGCAATGCTTTCTTTGGTCTTGAGGGTAGTACTTGGTCTGATCTCGATGCCATTGTCTACGGCCTTTACAGAAAAGGTCACAGCGGCATTGGAAATATTCTCAATGCGCAGCAGGTCGCCGGGTGCGGGGCGCGTAGCTGTGTTAGCGGTTTGCGGGATAGTGATGCTCATGGGCGCAATGGTTGGATTAGCAGAGAACCATTTGGCCACGGTCTTGATCAGGTTGGTGACCTGCTCATATCGTTTCACCATAGTTTCCATGGTGGTGATGGCCTTGCCCAGGTAGCCCTTGCCCCTGTCGGCCGTAGTCAGGGAATGATAGGTGATATCGGCTTTCAGGAGGGCGGCCGTATTGTTGTACAGCATACCGCTCTCAGGCAGGGTAACATCATCCGTTTTCACACCATCCAGTGCAACAGTACCTGTTCTGGTATTGGCCACCTGCTGGGATTGAATGCTTATACCGCTGGTAAATGTAGTAGCCTTGCCTTCGTAGCGGTAGGCCAGGAAAAAATAGTCGATGGCTTTGAAACCAACATACACACTGGCGCCCAGTGCGGCCACTGCCGCCACCTGCGAGATCAGCGTGGGATCTGGCGCTCCCAGTACCGGGATAGCGGTCAGCAGGCCGGCAGCAGACATGATGCCAAGGCTGACAGTGGATGTCCAGGCTTTGTAATACTCGTGGTCGGAGGGAATACTGGACGGCACATTGATCAGGGCGTTGAGCGCAACGATTTGTTGTCCGCCGGCTGAATTAGGCATCAGGGGTGGATCCGGCAGCTCGAAAGATAATTTTTGCAGGTAGAAAGCCAGTTCCTGCTGCTCGGCGGTGCTGAGCCCGGCCGAAAGCCTGTTAAAAGCAGCATGGATCTGTTCAAAAGCGGCGGCCCGCTCCGGCATGGTGGAGCGCACATCAGCAAGTGCCTCATTCAACTCCGTTTTGTAAGTGGCAATAGTAGTGGCAGGATTGGCCACCTGGGTATAGGGTGCAATATTGACCGACTTTGTGCCCAGCCCATCCTGTTGTAACGCTGAAAAATCCACCTGTACCGTACCGGCAGCTATATAAGGCGCCAGGAAACCAACGGTGCTGTCGGACACGCGGAACAAGGTAGTGGGTTTACCTGCCACGCTGATGGTCCAGGAGTTGCCGGTCAGGCTGAAAGAAGGTTGAAAGATAAAGACCTCGCCGGGCGTGAGGTTGTTGTTGATTTGTCGGACATCAGCCTTTGCTGTGCTGCCGCCGCCATCATCGCCGCCTTTGCCACAGGCCAGCATGCCGGAAAGAAATAGTACGGCCAGTACTTTAGGGATACTACGGGTAATCATACAGGGTAAGCATTAAATTTTATGGAAAACACAAAATTATTGCAGTGCAGTGATTGGAGAAATACCTACAGATAGGTATTATGAGGATTGCGGCCAGGTGAAAAATGCTTAAAAAGCAGCAGGCATGATGTTGGATCATGCCTGCTGCTTTTTAATGCCTCCTGGCTATCTGCTGAAGGAAAAATTGTTATTTGACCACTTTATCAAAATCGAAGAAGAAGTAAACGATAGCCACCCATTCCTTTTTGATACCGCTGGCATGGCCAATAGTACTCCTGGAACTGTTCTGCACAGTACCATCGTCCTTGATATAGCCGATAGTAGAATAACTGCTGTTCTGCACAGTACCGTCTTTTTTTATATGCCCCACTGTGGAATAGCTGCTGTTCTGTACGGTGCCATCATCCTTCAGGTGTCCGATGGTGCTGTGGCTGGCGTTCTGAATAGTTCCATCGTTTTTGATGTAACCAACGGTGGTATAACTGCTGGTTTGAATGGTGCCGTCACTTTTGATATGTCCTTTTGTTGAATAGCTGCTGGTTTTTATAACCTGTGCATGCAGGCAAACAGTAAACAGCATGGAGGCGATGAGTAGGATTAGATCTTTCATGCGGGTAAAGTAAGCTTTGGCGGGCGGGTTTGCAAGTTGAATAACAAAAAAAGCCCTTCGCTTGTAGCGAAGGGCTTTGTGACCCCGTCAGGATTATTTAACATGAGCCATTCAATTTGGCCTTACTCAAAGACCTTCACCATGCTACCGCATGGTGCGGGCTTTTTTGCTGTTTCGCTTTGGCAAGCAAGCTTGGGATCAAGTAAAATTTCTGGGGGCTTCTTTTCCTACGCATAGAGTTTAGACAGTCTGAACAAGAAGAATTTGATGTCCCTAACCCCTCTGGCTGATGCCCTGAAGGCCTTTATTTTCGCATTAAAGGATTCTGCCGAAGCATTGGTACTTCTGTTATTGAAGAAGTTCAGTATTGCCAGGTAGTGAGTCTCAATAGATCTTGATACCGTTCTGAACGATTCTATTCCTGCCGTTTCCACTTCATTATGCCAGAGCGCCAGTCTCTTAAAGGCCTCTTCCTTGCATTTGCATTGACGGAAGATATCAGCCAGCTTTATGGATAGATCATAAGCCTGCTTCACTCGTGGATACAACTCGAACAGCAGTGCTGCCCTTTGTTTTTGTGAAGGAGTCCACCTGATCTTTTGCTTGAACAGCAGGTAGCGGCTGCGGGCAAGTAATTGTTTGGGGGAATCGCCATTGGATAATAACTGTTGCACGTAAGTCTGTTTGGCTTTTCTTGACAGAGCAATCTGCTCATTCTCTTCGTCGATAGCCTGCCAGCGATACTTTATTCGTATCTCTTGCACTGCTTCTCCGGCCAGTTGTTGTATGTGGAAGCGATCAATAACACGGTGTGCAAAAGGGAAGCACCGTTTGACGATCAGGTTCATATTAGCGGCCATATCCAGGGTTACTTCCTGAACCCGCTTCCTGAGCTTCAAACTCAGGCGGGATAAGACTTCTTCCACCCGGTCAGCCAGCGTTCCTCTGACCATTGCTACCAGCGCGCCCTTGCGGCCTTTAGCTGCTTTGTTGGTGACAATAGTGTATAGTTCGTCATTGGATAGGGCTGTTTCATCGATACTCAGATGAGTACCCATGTTCTCTTCAAAAAGCATCCACTCTGAAGCATGCTCCTTTTGATCCCAGTCTTTGTAGCCGCTGATGTGATGCTTATACTGCTGCTGCAGAAGTTTACCATTCATTTGATACATCCGCCCCAGTTGATGGCAACTGATCGGATGATTATCCAAGTGCATCTTTTAAAAAAAGCCCGAACTCTTTGGTGATTCGTGCGCCCTGCATGACCAGGTCCCAGTTGCGGGAGATGATCTCGCCAGTGCCCGGATGTTCCCAGCGGCGGCGCCGGATGCTTAATTGTACTTTCTGATCGCGAATAGGGAAGTCTTGAACTCGAACTTCGGGTAAAAAGCCTTTGGAATGAAGGGATTGGTCCTGGTATTCGGCGGGGGGAAGGTTCTTCTCTTCTAAAAATAATACCAGACCTTCTTTATCTTTTACGATGTGAGTTAATTCAAAATAGTCTAATGTTCCTGCGGGTAATAAATAACCCATTAACTCTTTTACTATATCCTGTCCTTGGCTTTTATTCATCTGGCTGCAAAAAAAGCTCTTTATCACTAATCCCACAACTTTTCAACTTGATCCCAAGCTTGCCACGCTACACAACAAAAAAGCCCTCCGCTTGTAGCGAAGGGCTTTGTGACCCCGTCAGGATTCAAACCTGAAACCTTTTGATCCGTAGTCAAATGCTCTATTCAGTTGAGCTACGGGGCCAGACCGCCTTTATTTCATCAGCGGGGTGCAAAAATAGAGGTATTTTTTATTTCCGCCAAACAATAACAGCTTTTTTATAGTAAGGGCTTGAAATTCTGTTTAATAAGCGACCGGGACGCCGTTTACCAGCAACAGAAGAGTGCAAGCATACAGTGCTATAGCAATCCCTATTGCGTGCTATGGCGTAAGGTCGGTCCTACCAGCACCAGTCCCCTTCTGCCCTGCCCTTTTCATGACCCTGTTCAATGCTACCGGCAATTGCAGCAAGTCAAAATCGCTATCGTACACCAGGTATTTGTTCTCCCAGATGCTGGCATATTTCTCCTTGAAATCACGCAGGCCCTGGTAATGCCGGAAACGTTTTATTTTCTGCGCGGCCAGGTTGATCAGTTGTTCGGGCGTATTATCCGGCGCTGTGATCCCGGTCATGGGCGCAAGGCCGAGATTCAGCAATTGTTTGCCCTGTCCCTGGGCATAGTCGATCAGCTTTACGATCAGGGCGTCCATAGCCGCCCCGGGCGCATCATCAGTTTTGCGGATCAGGTCGTAGGTGATCTCGTCCTCCGCATAGTCCGGGATGCAATTCAGGAAAGCTTTGACAGCCCCCGCTTCTTCCGCAAGTGTAATGATCACCTGCTCCTGTAGTTGTCCCTTATCAAACCAGCCCTGCGAAAAGCCAAGCTCTTCCTGCTGAAAATGCAGGAGCCACTCGTCCGACACCCGCTGCAACTGGTCCAGCATCGCCGCACTATGCGGCGGCTGGTGAACAGCCAGCACATATCCTTTTTTCTGCAGACCGCTGATCCCATTGCGCAAGGATTTTCTGTCCTTCCCTTCCATGCTGAACTGCTGCAGGTCCACGATTGCCTCCTGTCCCAGCATCAGCTTTTGTTTTTTAAACCCAGCAAACAAGCCAAGGTCATCCTGGTCTACCCGGTAATAAGCCGGTTTCAGTCCCTGACCGCGACAGAACTGCTCAAACTCCCCGATCAGGTCCATTCTATTTTCGGCGGCGCACACCGGTCCTTCCAGGACAATAGCAAATCCTCCTGCTGTCCCATAAGCCAGCAATCCTTCACAAAAAGCAGAGAAGAACTGCTGTTTATCGTCCAGCAATTTGAAATGATCAAGGGAAGAACTGCCGTATACCCGTACAAGCTCAATGGCCCTTGCCCGTTGATCAGCGGCAGTTCTTTGCTTTTGGAATACGGGGCGGGTCACAAAAAATACCAGCAGCGCCCAGGTTGCCAGCGCCGGGATCCTGACCAGCCAGATAAACTCCTGGCCAAAATGAGTACGGGGTTGAAGCCCGGGATCATCCAATAACAGGAACATTTTACCGGCATGTTCCAAAGATTGCTGCCAGGTAAAGTCCACCCCAAAATGTCGCTGGTCTATAAAGTAAAAACTGATAAAAGCAAACAGAGTAACAGCTATAAAACATATACCGGCTGTCAGGAGGCCGGTACGCAGGCTTTGCAGGCTGCTCCGGATACGGTATTGGGAAGCAGTGATCAGCAGCACTATCACCGTCAGCGCCGCCATGGCGGCTTCCTCGTAATCCAGCGCTTTGGTGAGATGGCCTATCAACGACAAACCAGAGAGCAGCAGCGCTATAGCCCAGGCGGCACGCAATCCCCTGAACAGAAAAGCAGCAGTGACCAATAGCAGCAGGCCCATGAATAAGACCAGGAGATTGGAAGCATGAATGGTATCCAGCGGAAGGTATTCGCGCAGCAGCGACAGACGCCTGTGCAAAGGCGGTGTTATGGCAGAAAGGATATTCACCAGGCCAAGGCCAAATGTCAGCAGGACCGGGAATACTCGCAGGAACAGTTTTTTCCCTTTCCAGGCAAAGGCAAACAGGCCCAGCACCAGCGGCAGCCAGAATTCAAATATGCGGTAAAGCGCCGTAATGGACAAAGCCTGCGCAGCGCTATACCCTGACTGTTCCAGGAAGTAAACCATGGAAAGCTCTACGGCCCCCAATCCCCGGAGAAAAGGAGACACCACCATCATCAGCACAGCTATGATATAAGCAATGGCAGCAGCACCCACAGAGGCTGGCAAGCCCAGCGCCTTCATGGCTATCAGCAGGGTCAGGATACCTGAAAGCTCCACTCCTACGGAATAGATCACGGCGCCTGTAAATTTTAAAGGATGCACGTTAGCCGCAAACAACTCTTCCATCTCCGGTGCAAAGCGGGGAAAGCGCCGGCTCAGCTGCTGGTACAGCCATCCTTTCTTCTTCAGCGATCGGGCGACAACTGCCAGCAGCAGGATCAGGACCAGCAATACTAGCAATCCGGCGGCTGCATTGTGCCAGGCGCCCAACCGGAAAGCGGCATAGAAAACTACCGGGAGGCCTACAATAAACACAGTGAGCAGACCGGCAAACGCAAACAGGCCGCTGGCCTGCCGGACAGCCATTTTCGGATAGCCGGCCTTCCTTAACCGGGAAGGGGTATAGGCTAATGCGCTGACCCCGCCAGCCGGTAAAAACACACTGAGAAAATTTCTTTTCAGGAAGAGTACTATGGCATTTACAAACGACAACCGGTGACCAATAGCCGCAAAGGATTGACGGTACATGCCACCCTGGAAAAAGACAAACAGGAAACTTGTCAGGATGCCCGCCACTACCCACAGGAGATCAGCCTGCTTCAATTGGGGACCGATAGCGCTTAGCTCCTTACGTTCGCTTCTGAAAAAAACAATGGCCAGCAGCAACACCAATATGGCCAGGGCTTCTTTCCAGTAAGCCCTTGGGCTAAAACGTTTAATCATAGAAGGAGACTCCATAGGAACTGAAAAGTTTTATGATCATTCCACCTTATCTGACAACGGCATTCCTGGCCCGTATCTGCTGCAGATCCTTACGGACAGACCAACAGCACTGCCTGTACCAATCAACAGCATTGAACTGTATAACAAGAACAGGAAAAGTTTTGACACTGCCATATACCCGATTACATGATTAAATATAATTATAAAGTAGCAATAGCACGATTGGGTCATGGCCCCGGCTGCCTGCTCCCTTATTTATACGGGAGTTGATAATTGTAGTTAATATTTGCATAAACAGGAGTTTATGCAGTCAGCTACAACAAAGCAGGAGCAATAAGAAAGCATTCTTACATAATCCAATAAAAAAGCCCGCAAAAGCGGGCTTTTTTATTGGATATACTAACCCATATCATGAAAGACTATATGCACACATAATGTAGCAGCAACACACCTTAACGATGTTTTCCTCCTTACAAAAACGTGAAAAACACGCCCCGTTGCAAACCCGCAAATAGCCATCTTACAGTACAGATCACTTGTAAACCTGGCTATTATGAAAAAAACACTATTCCCATTCATCGGCGCATTGGCGGCAACATTATTTAGTTGTCAGACAGGATACGGACAAATAAGCCGTCTGCCGCAGGAGAAAGCTTTTATCCCTGATTCCATTGCGGCCACCATTAAAAAGCTCCCTCCCCTTCCCGCGCCTGATGCCGGTCTGGCCCGGAAAGGATTCAAAGCCTACAGGATGGACAACCTGTCAAAGATCAGCCAGCTAAAGACCGGTCAGCTGGCCGAATTCAGCCTTGAAGAGTTCAAAGAAAAAGAAAAGAACGGCGGAAAGATTCCCTTGCATACACCGCTGTTCTTCCAGGAAAATATGGGTCAGGCAGACAGCCGGTTTAAATACATCTTACAAAATGCAGGCAGCGCCGTTGGTTTTCACAACAAGGGATTTATTGCTATTGTGCAAAAAGGCATACAGGGAAATGAAATAAAGAATGACACAGCCTCCTTAAAAGGTAATCTGATAGCGCTGAACTTTGTTGACGCAGCAGGCAGCATAGAAGCAAAAAAGAAAATAGAGGGCAGGATCAGCCACTACAAAGGGCCGGACAAGAATAAGTGGCTGACCAATATCCCGGCCTTCGCTGTGCTGGCCAATGATAATCTATACCCTGGCATCCGCCTGGCCTACCAGGCAAGGACCGGCCGGATAGAATACCAGCTGCTGGTCAAAGCTTCGGCCAGGATCAGCGATATAAAAATTGCAGTGGCCGGAACAGAAAAACTATCAATAGATAAAAAAGGGAACCTGATCATGCATACTTCCGGCGGCCCCGTTGCACAAACGGCGCCCAGGTTTTACGCTATCACCGGCAATAAGAGGATCCAGGTCAGGGGCGCCTTCAGACTGATCAGTGATACTGAATACGGCTTTACTGCGACCAACCCCAACAGAAATACAGACCTGCTCATAGATCCGGAAATTATCTTTACTACCTACTATGGCGGATCTGGCAGGGACGGCATGTTACTTGCGGATGATGGCGCCAATGATTTTATTGGCCAGGGCTTTGACGTTAAGACAGGCGCTGACGGGACCGTTTTTATTGTGGGCAAGACCTTTTCAGCGGATTTCCCTGTTAGCGACGCTACGGTTCGCAATGGCTCCGGAGATGCTTTTGTCATGCGGATAAATCCCTACCTGCCAGCAGGCGCTAACCTTCTATACGCTACTTTCCTCGGCGGATCAGGTGATGAAAATGCCCGCAGTATTGAAGCCATGGCTGATGGCAGCGCTTATATTACGGGCTGGTCCGCGTCCAGCGACTTCCCCACCTCGCCCGGTGTTGTCCAGCCCACCAGGCTGTCCAGCGGTGCTTTTGTTGCCAAACTGTCGCCTGATGGCGAATTTCAGCTGGGTACCTTCATAGGAAAAGCAAGAAGTAATCATCCCAATAGTATTGTTTACTCAAAGAATGCAACCGACAGCGAGGGATTTATCTATGTTGGCGGCTCTGCCGCAAGCAGTGCATTCCAGGCTTCCGATGCTACAGCAGGCAGTTTCCAGCAAACCCATAAAGGCGGCAGCTACGACGGATTTATAACCAAAATTGACCTCAACCTCAGCCGGTATGAATACTTCACCTACCTGGGCGGATCAGGCAGGGATGTCATTATGGATATTGATGTGGTTGACGGATTTGCCTTCGCCACCGGCATGACGGCCTCCAAAGATTTCCCTACCAATGACATTTCCTATCAGCAGCAGCACACAGAACAGGACAATGCAGCATGTACCGGTACGCTAACAGGCCGGGAATGCGCAGAGGCATTTGTCACACGCCTGAACAGAACTGGCGATGCCATTATTTATTCAACGTATATCGGAGAAACCGGAAAAGAGGACTATGCCCGCGGCATTGCCGTCAATGCCAGGAAGCAGGCCTTTATCACCGGCGCATCGGCATCAGCCGAGAATAACAGTTCGCATATTTTTGTAGCAAAACTGGAAGCCGGAGGAGAGAACATATTGTGGAAGACCAGCATTGAAGGTATAGAAAGAGACCATGGGGAAGAACTGGTGGTTGACCAGTTTGACAGGGTCTATGTTACAGGGACCATCAGCGTTGATGGTCACGCCACAGGCGCTGGTGCTACTTTCCGGGGCGGCACATCAGATATTTTTTATTGCCGTATTACGGAAGATGGAGAACCAGACTATTTTTCCTACCTGGGAGGCGAAGGGGAAGACAGAGGCTTTGCCATTGCCGCTGTCAGTGCTTCAAGAGATGAGTTCTGCGTAACCGTTGTTGGCGCTACAGTTTCTGACGATATTGAAACAATAAGTCCCCTAAGCGGCGGAGATGCACGAAGAGGCAATGCCGACCTGTTGATCTACACGCTCTGTAACGTCAGTTTTAACATTGAGCCCTCCGCCTTTTTTAAAGATGGCCCGTCCTCCATCCGCAGAGGAGACATCATCACTTACACTATTACTTTTATCAATCCGGGTGATGCCCCCATTCCTGTTAACATTGCCGACAATGTCCCCTCAGCCATTAACGTCACAAGCGTTAGCGGCCCAGGCTGCTCACGGGCAGCCAACAGTATCAGCTGCGCATTCCAGGCCCAGCCCGGTGCTACCACAATTGTTATTACCGGCAGGGTTAACAACGCTGCCAATCCAGCCAATTGCGAAGCCATCAATATTACCAATGCTGCTATCCTCCGCGCAGGAGGCAGACGTCTTACTGCTACCGCCACCACCAGGGTACTGTGCCAATGCGGCAATGACCGCAAAGATCCCGGAGAAGAATGTGACGGCACTCCGGGATGCCGCTCAAACTGTACGTTAAGACGATGCGGTGATGGGATCCTTGACCCGGGAGAAAAATGCGAAAACGGTTATGGCAACCGCCAATGCAGTTCCTGTCAGCTTTGTAAGATCGTTTTAAAACCAGATTGCGGGTGCGGTTCCGGCATAACAGGCAAATGTCCTTCAGGCACCAGTTGCCGGCATACTGTCAGTGTTGTCAGGACCTGTGTATTAGACCTGTTTGGCTTATGCATCGGCGCTGACACGGTAGTGATGTTGGGAGGGCCGTACTGTCTCCGGAACTAAGCGATTTTTTTATTTTTTTCAATTCACCCGGTAGGTCAGGATATCTGTTCCACCCATTTCCCTGATGATCCTTTTAGTATTGCGCACTTCCAGTACTTCAGGGCTTCCATATCCCCGGCTGTAGCAGAGATAATCGCCCTCCGCTGTACGGCTGTCAATGACATAGATATGCCATAGGCCCGGACCGGACACCAGGGAGACAATCACCTTCCTGTCTGCGGCCAGTTCTGCATCAATAGTGCTGAAAAGGCTGTCTATCGGAAAATCGGCGGACCTGTTCAGGTTAAACTGCTGGGTGAAGGTTATTCCATTGATGGTTTTGCCGTCAAAATCTCCAAATGTCCCGGTGTTCTTGTTCTTCCAGCCATGCTGGAAATCGTAAAAATTTTCATTGGCCTTGTTGTTGAACTTCAGGACCATCTCTACGGAAGAAGGAATACAGGACATGGAATACAGCTGCTGGTGATGCTGAACTGTTGGCAGCAAAGACCTGGATGGGGCTGTTTGCGCCAGCAATTGAACGGAAAAAATACTGAATAACAGGAGGATAGTCAGGTATCGCATATGGAGGTCTTTTAAGATCAGGTTCAGGAATTTGTCCGCTGCAATATAGACGAATTCATCCGGGAAATTATTTGAGTGCAGCTATCCGGATTGTTAAATTACCAACCGCGCAGGAAACAGTCAATCAAAACAAATAATACGTACCTTTCCATCCATTTAACACAACCCATACCCAAACTAACTGAGGCCATATGTCCACCTTTTGATCATTTATGGCAGACTATGCACTATATACAGACCAGGCCCTTACTGACCTGTTGCAACAGGAGGACCAGCTGGCATTCAGGGAGATTTACAACCGCTACTGGAACCTGCTCTTCACTTTGGCCGCCCGGCAATTAGACAATGCGCAGGAAGCAGAAGATACCGTTCAGCAGCTATTTATTGAAATATGGGAACGCCGTAAAAATATCCAGGTCAAACGTTCCCTGAATCACTGGCTGGCGGCAGCTGTCAAATTCAAAGTCCTCTCCATTTATTCCGCCAGGCACCGCCAGCTCAGCATTACCGGCATCCTGCCGGAAGACTTGCCGGCACAGACTCCCCAGCCTCATTCCATCCTTGAGATGCAACAATTGATGGCACAGCTGGAAGCTGCCGTAGAAGCACTGCCTGAACGCCCCCGTATTGTTTACCGAATGAGCAGGGAAGGCAATCTGTCTAACCAGGAAATTGCCCGTCAACTGGATATTTCTGAAAAAACAGTTGAAAACCACATGAACAGGGCACTGACCAGCATCCGTAAGTCCCTGGGTGACGCCGCCCTCTCCATCAGCATTCTCCTCTTCTGACAGGTATTCAAAATAAATACTGATAAAACTTGGGTGTCAGGCCTTTTTTCGCAGACTTAAAGGATGATATGGATCTACAACGCGTTTATGAACTGGCCCACAAATGGAAAAATAACTCCATCACTACGGAAGAAATGGAGGAGCTCAACCTGTATTACAATAAAAAAGCAAAAGAAGGAGACATCCTGTTATCCGTTGATTTTGTAGCAGATGAAGCCACCCATAAAGCCAGGATCTGGGCTGTGGTGGCCAACAGCAGCAATGCTGGAAAACCTGGCGTCAGAAAGCTTCTCAATCTGCGCCGCTGGTCGGTGGCCGCGGCTATTCTGCTGCTGATCACAGCAGCAGCCTATCTCCTGCTGCAAAACCAGCAGCAGGCCAAAACCCCGGAAAACGCCCTGGCATCAACAGATATTGGCCCCGGAAAAGCCGGAGCCATCCTTACATTGGCAGATGGCAGGCAGCTGGTGCTTGACAGCCTGGGCACCGGGATCATCGCCACACAGAGTGGTTCCAACCTGGTCCTGCAAAACGGGCAGCTGGCTTATGATCCTGCGGCAACTATCCACCCTACCGTCACTTATAATACCATGACCACCCCCAAAGGCAGGCAATTCACCCTGCAACTGCCTGATGGCACCCGGGTGTGGCTGAATGCAGCCAGCTCCCTGCGTTACCCAACCAGCTTTACCGGATCAGCACGAAATGTGGAGGTAACCGGAGAGGCCTATTTTGAAGTGGCCAGAAATAGTAAACAACCCTTTACAGTGCGTATCAACCAAAAAGCAGAAGTGGAAGTGCTGGGCACCAGCTTCAATATAACCGCTTACCCTGATGAACCCGGTATCCGGACAACTTTGCTGGAAGGCGCCATCACTGTAAAGGAGCAAAAGGACAGCAAGGCCATCCTCCTGAAACCTGGGCAGCAGGCACAGCTGACAGACAGGGTACGCATTACCGGCCAGGCAGACATTGAAAAAACCATGGCCTGGAAAAATGGGCTTTTCAATTTTGAGAATATGCCTCTGCCTGAAGTGATGAAACAGCTGGAACGCTGGTACGATATAGAAGTGATATATGAAGGGAAAATACCGGACGTACAGTTCGGCGGTGAAATGAGCCGGAATGTACAGCTGTCCAGTTTACTGAAAGCATTGCAGGAATCCAAAGTGAATTGCCGGCTGGAAGGCAACCGCAGGCTACTGGTAGCCGCCAATTGATCAACCATTACCTTACCCATACAGTTACAGCCTCTTGCAGACAGGGCCGCAAGCCATACGGCCACTTCATCAGTTCAACGATCAGCCAATCATAACCGGTCAATTCCTATAACAAAAACCGCCACGGCTTGAGCCCCGTAGCGGTGAGTAGTTGGAATTGATCAAAATTTCGTTCGTCAAAAACTATCGTTTTACATCAACCAACCAAATGCAATTTATGCAAAAAACTGCTATTGGATCCCGCCAGGGCATCCCGATCCTTTCCGCTATCGCCCTACTGTCCGGACCCGTTTTCTACCGGCAGCAGGTTTACCGGAAAAGTGTTTCGGGACCCGCTTTCCGGATCCCCGCACAAATGAGGCGTATCATGAAACTGACCAGCTTTCTTTTATTAACTTTCTGTCTGCATGTATCGGCAACATCGTCATCACAGACCATCACCTATACGGGCAGGAATATCCCGCTGAAAGCGATCTTCAAAGAGATCAAAAAACAATCGGGTTATGTGGTGCTGTATAACCAGCAATTACTGAATAACACGCACCCGGTATCCGTATCTGTTGATGCCATGCCGCTGGCAGATTTCCTACAGGTCCTTTTCAACGATCAGCCGCTTCATTTCCGCGTAGATGACCGCACCATTTTTCTCTCCGAAAAGCCTGTCGAATCCAAAAGCGCCACCATACCATCCAAACTCATGCTCCATCCACCGGCGCTGGTCCTTACCGGCCAGATACTGAGCCCTGACGGTAGTGCGCTTCCCGGCAGTTCCATCCGGGTACTCAACAGCCGGAAAGGCACAGCTACTGACGACCAGGGCCGCTTTTCCATACCAGACCTGCCCGAGGAGGCCAGCCTTGAAATTTCTGCTGTTGGCTTTGCGCCTCTCCGGCTGCAATTGCGGTCCGGCACTTTCTATATTGTACCCATTGCAGGCAGCAGGGCCACAGCACCCGCAGCCACCCTGCTCAGCAATAAGCCCGGCAACCTGATCGTACGGCTGGCGCCCTCCACCAGTAAGCTGGATGAGGTGCAGGTAATTGCCTATGGCACTACCACCCGCAGGCTGAATACCGGCAGCAGCGTGAAGGTTTCTTCCACGGAGATTGCCCAGCAACCCGTTGACAATCCACTGCTGGCCCTGTCCGGAAGAGTACCGGGCCTGGTGGTGACACAATCAACCGGGCTGCCCGGCAGCGGCCTGCAAGTACAGATCAGGGGAAGGAACAGCATCAGTAATGGTAATGATCCCTTGTATATAGTTGACGGCGTCCCTTATACCAACACGCTCCTGCCCGGGGATGGGTATATCATGGGACTGTCCAGCAGCGCAGCCGGCAACCCCTTCAGTTATTTAAATCCTGCCGATATAGAAAGTATAACTGTGTTGAAAGATGCAGGCGCTACCGCCATTTATGGATCAAGGGGCGCCAACGGCGTTATCCTTATCAGCACCAAAAAAGGAAAGGCCGGGAAACCCCGTGTGAGCATCAACGTGCAGCACGGCTTTGGCAGGGTGGCTAAAAAGCTGGACCTGCTTAATACCCGGCAATACCTGGACATGCGCTATGAGGCGCTCAGGAACGATGGCAGCACGCCCAGTCTCCTCAATGGCGATTATGACCTGGTGTTATGGGATACCACCCGGTATACCGACTGGCAAAAAGAATTCATAGGCAACACAGCTCTGTTCACCGATGCACAGGCATCCCTTTCCGGGGGCAATGAGACCACCCAGTTCTCCATTGGCGCCGGTTACCATCGCCTCAGCACCGTATTTCCCGATAATTCTGCCGATGCAAAAGGATCTGTTCATTTCAGTATCACAAACAGCTCGCCAGACAAGCGTTTCAATGCCAGCCTGACCGGCAACTACCTGGTGGACAATAACCAGTTGCCCGGCATGGACCTTACCCGCCTGGGATTAACCCTGGCGCCCGATGCACCCGCCCTGTATAACCCGGATGGCAGCCTCAACTGGGCGCCCGCACCGGCCGGGAACTCCACGTTCATGAACCCCCTCTCCGTGGCAAAAAATACCTACCAGAACAAAACCAATAACCTCGTCGCCAACGCGGTCATCAGCTATGTCCTGCTGCCCGGCATCACGGTCAAAAGCAGTTTCGGGTATACCAATATGCAGACCAATGAAAAGTCGCTGTATCCCAGCGCACACGTATCGCCTGAAGAAAAACCCTTCGCCCGGGGATCGGCCAGTTTTGTCAACAACAATATCAGTTCCTGGATCATTGAGCCCGAGCTCGGCTATAAACAAATGATTGGGAAAGGCAAGCTGGAGCTGCAGCTGGGCGCCACCATTCAACAGAACAATGCTACCGGGGAGCGGATCAATGCCACCGGTTACCCCAGTGACCAGGTACTGGGCAATATGGCCTCTGCCACTTCACTGAGTTCTTCCGGATCAACCATACTGGTATACAAGTACAATGCATTGTATGGTCGCCTCAATTACAACCTCAACGACGAGTGGCTGGTGGACCTTACTGCCCGGCGGGATGGCAGCAGCCGCTTCGGACGCAATAACCAGTTCCACAATTTTGGTGCAGCCGGTATAGGCTGGATATTTACCCGCGAAGCTTTCTTTAAAGAACAACTGCCCTTCCTGAATTTCGGTAAACTGAGGGCCAGCTATGGATCAACCGGTAACGACCAGATCGGGGATTACAGGCATCTCAGCCTCTACAATCCCGTGTATACAGCCGGAGGCAATTACCAGGGTACCGGTGGATTACAGGCCAGCAGGCTGACCAATCCCAACCTGGAATGGGAGCTTACCAGCAAGGCAGAGATCGCGCTGGAGACCGGTTTCCTGAATGACAGGCTCCTGTTAGCTGTCAGCTATAGCCATAACGAATCCTCCAACCAGCTGCTCTCCTATAACCTGCCATACACTACGGGATTCAATGAAATTGCCAACAATTTTCCCGCTACCGTTCGCAATACCAGCTGGGAATTCCTGCTCAATACTGTCAACCTACAGCAAAATCAGTTCAGCTGGACAAGCAGTTTCAACCTCACCATTCCCAGGAACAAGCTGGTGGCCTTTCCCAATCTGGAGCAATCCACCTATGCCAGTACACTGATGATCGGACAGCCCCTGGACATCCAGCAGGCCTTCAATTATAAGGGAGTGGACCCTGCCACCGGCCTTTACCAGTTTGCCTCCTCTACCGGCGATCCCTTCAACCCGGCTTTTGGCACCGATCAGACGTTATTGATCAATACCCAGCCCAAGTTCTATGGTGGCCTACAGAACAATTTCCGGTTTAAAGGCTTCAGCCTTGATTTCCTGTTCCAGTTTTCGAAACGTACTGCCTACAGCAACCTGTTCAATACCCTGCCCGGAATGGCCAATGCCAATCAGCTCACCGATGTACTGGACAGGTGGCAGAAGTCCGGCGACATCAGCAACGTACAGCGCTTCAGCGCCAACTACAGCACCTATAACCAATGGGGCTATGCCGCCATGAGCAATGCCGGTTATACAGACGTATCCTTTATCAGGCTTAAGAACGCCTCCCTGTCATGGGAACTGCCCGCATCCTGGACAAGGACCATCCATTTTCAGCAGGCCAGGCTATACGTGCAGGGACAAAATCTCCTGACCTTCACCGATTATCCGGGACTGGATCCTGAAAACGTCAGCTTCCTTTCTGTACCACCACTGCGGGTCATCACGTTTGGCTGCCAGATAGGATTCTAACCCCTTATATTCATTTTTATAACGAAAGATCATGAACCGTTTCAATATAGTCAACAAGTACAACCTGGCATTGCTGATCCTGCTCTTCTCCACTGCAGGCTGCAGGAAACTGGTGGAAGTAGAAGGACCGCCAACAGGCGTCAGTTCCGGCAACGTTTACAACAGTGATGCCACCGCTGCAGCTGTACTCACAGGCATGTATATCAATATCAGTACAGCCGGTCAGACCACAGGCATACCGGCATTGAATTATTTAACAGCATTATCGGCCGATGAGCTGACCCTGTATAGCGCCTCCACCAATACAACGCAGATAGCTTATTACCAGAATAACCTGAACCCCGGTAACGTGAGCAACAACCATTTCTGGAACTGGCTGTATCCTGTCATCTACAAGGCCAACGATGCAGTGGAAGGGCTAACCGGCAATACCGCCCTCTCACCGGCGGCCAGCCGGCAGCTGCTGGGAGAAGCCCTGTTCATGCGGGCATTCTGCTATTTCTACCTGGTAAACCTGTATGGAAATGTTCCGCTGATCACCGGGACCGACTACACGCAAAATGCCATAACGCCCCGTACGCCGAAGGAAAAAGTGTACGCGCAGATCATCGTGGACCTTACCGAAGCCCAACAGCTGCTGAGCGACCTGTACCTCAGTCCGGCCATGCAGGAAACGGAAGACAGGGTAAGGCCCACCAGGTGGGCTGCCACCGCCCTGCTGGCAAGGACCTACCTGTTTACCGGCGATTGGTCCAATGCAGAGAAAGAAGCCGGCAAAGTGATTGACCACACTCCGCTTTTTCAACCCGGCAGTCTGGATGATATCTTCCTGAAGAACAGTACGGAAGCCATTTGGCAGATACAACCTGTCCTTCCCGGATGGAACACCAATGAAGCCAGTTTCTACGTCCTGACGGAAGCAGGCCCCAATTACAATACGCCATCTTATCTCAGCGAAGCCCTGTTGTTAAGTTTCGAGGACGATGATGATCGACTGGAACACTGGGCAGGCAAAGCTGAAGTGGATATGGGCGGCAGCACTATCACCTATCACTACCCGTATAAATACAAAGTATATGAATACGGATCGCCGGTCACCGAATATGAAATGGTACTCCGGCTGGGCGAACAGTTCCTGATCAGGGCAGAAGCACGTGCACAGCTGGAGGATATTTCGGGTGCGCAGGAAGACCTGAACCTTATCAGGAACAGGGCAGGCCTGGGCAGTACCACCGCCACAACAAAAGAAGACCTGCTGACCGCCATCCTCCACGAACGGCAGGTGGAACTGTTTGTTGAATGGGGAAGCCGCTGGCTGGACCTGAAAAGGACCGGCCAGGCAGCTATTGTGATGCCAGCCATCACTGCTGCAAAAGGCGGCAGCTGGACATCCAGCCAGCAACTCTATCCCGTTCCCTTAACGGAAATACAGCGAAATCCGTACCTGGTCCCTAATCCATGATAACGATACCTGCAGCGGGACCACCCCGCTGCAGGCTATTGACCATTCTTTCAGCAGTAAAATCAGCAACATGTTTGCAACCTTCAGCAGGATGCCTGTCATCCTATACCTGTTTGTTCTCATCACTATCCTGGGCTATCAACCCGTTCAGGCAAAAGACCGCCCGGCAAAAAATAAAAGCATCATCATTGCCGGACGCTTTCAAACCAATATCGGCGATACCATCTTTCTGCGGGTATGGGAAAATGTATACCTGAATGCCAAGAAAGGTTTTCTGCCCCACCAGTCTTATAGCACGAAGCTGCGCAACGGCCAGTTCCATATCAGCATACAGGGCGTCAAAGACATTGCCTATGTATCTATCGGCAGGAAGAACAATGAATCCGCCCTTCCGGCAGATCTGCTGGACATGTACCTGGCAGAACCCGGCGACAGTATCTTCATCACGGAGAAATTGCGGCCCGGCCGTGTTATCCCCTATGAATGGGGCGATATCTGCGAAGCCTGCAGCGATTTCAGCTTCTCAGGCAGGGGCCAGGAAAAATGGACCTGCCAATGGAGCCTGGAAGAACGCCTGCGGCGGGATTATGACATGCTGATGGCCTTTCAGCAGGAACCAGACAGTACCATAGTGGGGAGACTTACACAGTTCCTCCGGCAAAGGAGCTATATGGTTAATAACCGGCTGGAATTATTGAAGACATACGAACACAAACTATCCACCCGCATCTATCAACAGCTCATGATAGATATAATTGCTGCAACCGGCCAGGAATGTATGGGCTTCCTGCAATATCATTTACTCCGGCTGCCGGAGAACACTGACCCGGCACTGCTGGAGACAGTCAGACGCGCCTACCAGCTGGATGCAGGCCTATACAACTTCAACCAGCAATATTTTGAACCCGCCTTATGGAAATCGGCTTATACCGGTCTGATGATTGCATCTAAGTCCCTGGTGGAAGCCAGGCTTACAGGGCAACATCCCTATACTATCATTAAACAGCAATTCAGCGGCAGGCTGAGGGATAAATACCTGACCGCATTTCTCACTAATCAGAATAAGATCAGCAACGCCGACAGCCTGATGGAAGATGCGCTGCTGACCATGCACACCCCGGAATACCAAAAGATACTTCGGCAACAGCTCTACCAGCAGCGCATCGGTGCGCCCGTATATAACTTTGCTTTGAAAGACAGTCTCGGCAATACCGTACAGCTGTCCGATTTCAGGGGAAAATATGTGCTGATAGATTTTTATTTCGTAGGCTGTTCAGGCTGCTCCTATTATTTCCAGCACAAGCTGTCCAAAGCAGAAGCATTCTTCCATGGAGACAGCAATATTGTATTCATGACCGTATCCATTGATACTAACCCGGTAAAATGGCATAAAGGACTGGCCAGCGGCGAGTACACTTCTCCCATGGCCATCAACCTGAATACCGGACCGGAAGGGATCAATCACCCTGTTATTAAACAGTTGCTGATCCAGGCCTACCCCAGCCCCACGCTGGTTGACCGGCAGGGTAACCTGCTGATCAACGATACCAATACACTATTAAAATGCACTGCAGAAGAACTCATCCGGACATTACAGCATGTACTGGCTAAGGGAAGCTGATCTGTAAGAAATCAGAAAAACCAGTCAAGACCCAGACAGGGTCAATTTACCGTACGGCCGGTGTTTACCGGCCTGTACTTTTCCTGGCAGTAGCAGAAAGAATGGCTCACTGGAACTTCAGGCTCCATGAACCTACATATACCGCCTCAAAAACCCGATCCTTTTCCCCACCTGCTTCAGCCATTCCCGGCTCATTAATTCATGACCGGCAACGGTGGGATGGATCTGGTCCCATATCCAGTATTTTTCAGGCGCCCGTTTTAAAGCTCTTTCAAACAGGTCCTGGAAGGGAACAAACACCGCCTTGTATTCTGCAGCCAGCTTCCGCACTACCTGCTGCCGCTGCATAACATCGAGCTGTTTGTCTGTTACCGTTCCGGCGGAACGTTCAAAGGGCAGCATAAATGGTTCGCACAAAACAAAAAGAACTGCAGGATTTACTGCCTTTGCCTGGTCCAGTATACGCCGGTAGGTTTCCTCATACAACGCTACGGAAACAGCATCTGCCTGACCGGCCATTACAGAAGCAGTATCATTGATCCCTACCAGGATACTGAGCACATCCGGTTTCAGGTCCAGGGCATCCACCTGCCAGCGGGCGGCCAGGTCGGTGATCCTGTTGCCTGAGATACCCCGGTTGATAAATCGTAGATCTTTTTCCGGGAAATCAACCCCGGCCCTGCCTGCAATATTGCAAGCATAGCCATGACCCATGATATGATTCAGGTCATTGTAATCCCGGCCACGGTTGCCATCTGTGATGGAATCTCCCTGGAATAAAAACACCAGTTTATCGGCTGCAGGCGGGTGACTGCTGGCAAGATGGGAGGAAGAAGGTATAAGGGCTGCAGTGATACCGGCGCAACCGGCCAGCTGCAAAAAATCTCTCCTGTTCATAAGGGCTATGAATCAACCTTTTATATACCGGAGCAGTAACCAGGTCCGGTACATTGATGATTACACACCAATTTACACATCCCTCCCCACAATTCAACATGACTGCAATATGCCCTCATTCCTGATTATCATCATACCCTGACGGTCTTCTGTTATGCCTTCTTCCAGCTTATACGTATAACGTGGCCGTACCCCTTCCATATAAGTAGGCAGGAACCTGAACTGCAGGCCCGGATTTTCCTTCAGCGCCTCTCCTACCTCTATGATATGGGTTGACACCACAAACAGGCAGGCTTTGTAGTTGGCAAATGATTCCGTAACGGATAAGGTACCATCATAGGCGTCTTTCACATTGGTGCCTTTGAACAGCTCATCAAACAGCAGGAACAGCTGCTCTCCGCGACTGGTAGCTTCCGCGGCCTGCTTTACCCGGATCACTTCCGCATAGAAATGGCTGTAGCCTAACTGGATATTGTCCGCTACATTGATGGAAGAGTACAATCCCTCCCGGACAGAGAAGCTCATTTCACTGGCGGCCACCGGGAAGCCCATATGCGCCAGGTAGAGGCTGATGCCCAGTGATTTCATCAGGGTGGATTTGCCGGCCATATTGGCGCCGGTCAGAAAGAGCACGTTCTTCCTACCATCCATCAACAGGTCATTGCCGATGGCCTGCTCAATAGCCGGATGGCGCAGGTTGGTCACCGATAACAGGTTCTGCTCCCTGCCAAAGGCTTTGGCGTAAGAGAAGCCACGTCTGGCCGCTACCCCACTTACCGCTATATATACATCCAGCTCATAAATGAAATGGAGGATCTTTTCCATTTCCATCTGGTAACTGCCCCTGATCAGGTAATCGTACAATACGATTCCCTGTGCGGGCAGGGATTGATAAATATTTACCTGCCTGATCTTTTTCACCTGGGGCAGGTCCAGCAACGCTTTAATAGCCGCCACAGATCCCGCAAAAGCACCGGCTGGCGGCTGCAGTTCCGATACGATATCATAACAGCTTTTCAGCGTTTCAACAGTAGCCTGTATACCCTGGATGATCTTCTTGTACCGTTCATCGCGGGTAAGACCTGCCAGCGTTCTCTTCACTACTATATCCACCAGGTGCAGCCCCCTGTTACTTCCTGCGGCTGCATCCACATAGTCGCGCATCAGGGCCACCTGTTTTACGTCAAAAGGGAAAGCAATGCCGCGTTGCTGGAAATAGCGAAAGTTGGCGGAACGTTCATTGATGGCTTCAGCTGCAGTCATTGCATTATTGAAGAGCTGGTTCAGCAATCGCTCGCCACCGCTGGTCTTTACAGTGTTGAACAAATGAAAAACAGAACCCTGCCTGAATTTCCCCAACAGGTTCAGCTCTTCGAAGGTTTGCCTGTCGATCCGGAAAGCGACTTTGTCACCGGCAACAGGCATTGCCTTTTGCTGCAGCCCTTTATCCAGTGTTTCAATGATCCCTTCATTCCGGATAATGATCATACCATGCCGGTCGGCCGTAACCCCCTGTTCCAGGGTATAGGTATACTCCGGCGTATGGCCATTCATGCGGGTGGGCAGATAGCTGAATCCGATAGCCGGATTTTTGCCCAATGCTTCGGCTGCTTCCACAATATGGGAGGAGATAATGAACTTGCTGTTGTGGCGCCTGGCAAAATCATTGGTGACCGCCACGGTGGCTTCCTGCGCATCTTTTACATTGGTGCCGCGGAACAGCTCATCAAATACCACGAACACTGACTTATGCTGTGCCAGTGTATCAGCTACTTTTTTCACCCGCAAAACCTCGGCATAGAAGTGACTGGCGCCGATCCCGAGGTTATCCGGCAGGTTGATGGTCGTGAACAGCGCGTCCACAACAGAGAACTCCATTGCTGCAGCCGCTACGGGAAATCCCATATGGGCAATGTACACAGCAGTACCTATAGCCCGCAGGAAAGTAGACTTGCCCGCCATATTGGCCCCCGTGAGAAAGATGGTGGAAATGCCATTCATCATATCCAGGTTATTGCGGACCGGGCTTTTCAGTTCCGGGTGGTAGAGGCCCTGAACGGTTAAAATACCGCTGTTCTTTTCACGGGCAACCGGGAAGGCAAACTGTCTTTCCCGGGCAATCCTTGCTACCGAAAGGTATACATCCAGGGTGTAGATATGCTCCATCAGCGCATCAATATGAGGGCGCTCTTTCACGCGCAGCAGGGTATCAAAGGCAGTGATGGCGGCAAAGCTCAGCCTTCCGGAACGCTCCTCCAGTACAGGTTTCAGGGCCGGGTCAGCCAGGATGGTCTCGATCTTCTCTCTTTCGGAACGATAGGCAAGGGCAGCTTTCATATCAGTATTCCTGATGAAACTGTCCATGGCCTGGAGGAGACTGATCAGCGCAGTGACCCCATTGTTGATCTCCTTTTCTCCCAGCAGCCGGGCATCATCGCCCGTATCGCGGAGATATTTCTCGGCCATGTCAAACAGGGCGGCTTCGAAGGGGAAGACGATCTGTTGCTGTACAAAATAGCCGATAATATTACTGCGGTTACTGATGGCTGATACATCTGCCAGCGGGGCCCGGAACATGGCCGTCAGCTTTACTTCCCCGCCGCGGGTATGGGTGTTATTGTATATATCGAAGATGCCTGCAGCATCCTGTTTGCCGAAGATCCGGAGATCGCCTATCGTTTGATCGTCTGTTATCAGGAACATAATTGGTTTTATTTTCTTCTTCTGCGGATCAGTAAAACAGTGCCGCCTGTCAGCAGGAGGGCAGGAATGATCCATACATAGATGATCTCTGCTGCTTTAACGCCACCCTCTGAAATGGTCAGCTTCCTGTCTTTTGTTTGTTCCCGCAGGCTGTAAACAGGGTATTGGTTGTTGTCCAGCCAGCTATAGCAGGCCCGCAGGACCTCACCGCCACCACCCCTGGAGGAACTGCCGAAATCGGCATCGCCGGCCACCACGATCCGCTGTTCTTTCTGACCAACCTTCCTGGTGAGTGCAGTGGCAACGGTATAGCTGTCCTTTTGCAGATCTCCTTCGGCAGCATTGAATACGGGCGCCGCAGAATCGGTGACCAGTTTACCTGCTTTCAGCCATACTTGTCCGGGAAAAGTGGTCAGCAGGGATTTGGCGGAGAAGCGGGAGGAGTCGGTCATGACCACTTCCGCCGAACCCGGCATAAGGAATTGCGCGGTGTCCTTTCCATTGTTTCGCCGGATCTTCACCAGGTTGGTCTCATCAGCCAGCCTGGACATATTGAGGGTAACAAAAGGGCGCAGCATATGGGGCATTTCATGCGTGGTTACCTGCACCAGGGTACCGTTGGAGAGCTGAGTACCTGTGTGAGCAAGTACGGGGTTCAGGACATGCTGTTTTCCGGGCTCTCCGAGGAACAGGGCATTGCCGCCTGCCTCGATATACTGCTGTATTTTTTGTTGTATCGCCGGTGTAAGATCCACTTTGGGATCTGCTACTACCAGTGCAGCGATCCCGGCGGGAATAGCCTGTGAATGAAGGTTGATGGTATCGCATTCGAAGCCGATATTGACCAGTGCCCCACGATTCTTTGTATTGATGGTATGTGCCAGGAACTCACGTTCTCCGAATTTGTGAATACTGCGTTCCAGGTTACCGGTAGCGTACAGGATCTTTGGAATTGTATCCGTCACAAATTGCTTGAGCAGCGCCGACACATTCATTTCATCCGGCCAGCGATCCGTATCCGGGTAGGTTCTCAATATTTTGGTTTTCCCTTTATACGTGACCATCATAGTGAGGTTGTATTCTGCTTCCTCAGGATCGAACTGTTTCCTGATCTTTGCCGGCGGCAGAAAGCCGACTGTATCCACCTTGTGTCCACGGCCAAACTCATAGGCGATCTCATGAATATTCTTACCCGGGAACCGCCTGAGCATAGGGGATTTCTCAGGCATATCGTAGTAATAAACATACCTGAAACTGATATTGGGTTTGAACCGAAGATAGTTTTCCCACATCCGGTCGAGGTATCGGTTCCTGGCCCTGGGCAATCCATTTTCCATGCTCCCGTCCAGCAGGTTGGTATACAGGGTTATTTCCAGTGGTTCATCGCCCAGTTTTTTGATAAGCTCCTGCGTATTGGGATGTAATGTGTTGGATTTGTTGGAGGTCAGGTCGAAATAACCAACAAACCGCGGGCGCGAAGAGATATAACCGATGGCCAGGCAGACGATGATCACGCCGAGATACCGTACGACTTTCAGGTACCAGGGTTTGGACTCTCTTGTACCCTTCAGTTTCAGGATAGTGAAGCTGACAAACATCGCTACGATCACGACAAAATAAATGATGTCCTTGGTGGTGACCAGTCCCCGCAGCATTTTGGAGGTTCTTCCGGAGATGGACAGGAAGTAGGTCAGGTCCCGCACAAAGTCATAGTCCTGCCAGAGCCCGCCGATATTGCCCAGCACAAAGATGAGCGTGAAGGTGGCGATAGCGGATATGATCTGGTAGGTAGTGAGGCTGGACATGAATATACCGATGGCGGCATAGGCGCTCATCAACAGGAAGAGCCCCAGCAGGGAGGAAAGCAATACCCCTGATTCAATATTCTCAACATGAAAATGGCCGCTGATCACGAAGATGGCTACTATCGCTGTGAAGATCCCGCTGAATACGGTAATGGCCAGGTATTTTCCCAGTACGATATAGCTGGTCTTTACGGGAGAAGAGTACAGCATTTTGATGGTGCCGCTGTTCATTTCACGACTGATCAGTGACATGGTCAGCAGCGGGATGAACAGGTAGAGATTTTGCAGTACCCTTGTAAATAACCCGCCGTAACCATAGAATATCATCGTGGTCATCGGGAAGCCCAGAAACTGGAAGTTCGGATCGTTACGGGTCCCCATCGACTGCCTGTCTATCAGCCAGCTCAATGGCGTAGTATAGGCGGTGGCGCAGACGACAAAAAAAACGATGGTGATGAACCAGGCTACCGGCGAATAGAACAGGTTCTTCAGTTCTGTCCGCGCAATCTTGAATATGAGCTGCATGTGTATGGTTGGAGGATTATATTTTAGCTGATAATTGTTTGAACACGTCGTCGAGCAGGCCTTTTTCCAGGCTTATTTCCTGTAAACGCCAGCCCTGCTGCACATTGGCGGCAATCAGTCGCTCAGTGATCTCTTTCCCCCCCTCGAAATAAACCCTGTACTGGTTATTGCCTAACAGTACTGCGCTGGTAACGCCGCTCACGCTTTTGATGGCTTCCAGGTCGGGTGGGTTTTCCATGTACAGTAAGAGACTGTTGGGCTGCAGGTAATTGTTGAATGCTTCCATGCTGTCGGAGAATACGATCCTGCCGGTCTCGATCATGATGATCTCCCGGCAGAGCAGGTTGATCTCGGACAGTACGTGCGAAGAAAGTAATACGGAGCAATCGCGTGCGATATCGCGGATCAGTTTTCTGGCTTCGATCAGCTGGTTGGGGTCCAGGCCATTGGTAGGTTCGTCCATGACCACCAGTTTGGGTTTGTGGATGATGGCCTGTGCTATGCCCACTCTTTGCCGGTAACCGCCGGAGAGGTTGCGGATCAGGCGGGAACTGAAATGGCTGATCTGGCAACGTTCCTTGGCTTCCTCAATGGCCGCTTTTATCTTATCCTTCGGTATCAGGCGCAGCTCGGCGGAGTAGCGTAAAAATTCGTCAACGGTGAGATCAGTGTATACGGGCGGCTGCTGGGGCAGAAAACCGATATGGGTCCTGGCCAGCTCTGCTTTCTCGCGGGTGTCCAGCCCGTCGATATATACATGCCCTTCGGTCTGGTTCAGTACGCCGCAGATGATATTCATGGTGGTCGATTTGCCGGCTCCATTGGAGCCGAGCAAACCGATCACACCGGTTGAATTGATCTCAAGGGTAATGTCTTTAATAGCCCAGGCCTGGCTGTACTTGTGCGACAGGCCTTCAACTTTTAATATGCTCATAAATTGGTGTGGAAGAGATTACTTAGTTTATGCCGATAAATTGGGCGTGATTGATCATGATCAGTTTCTGGGCGTAGGTGCCCGTTGCGCCGGGCAACCCCACCAGGGCCAGGGTAAAACTGCCTTGGATCCACCTGAGCGCGCTTGCAGCCCCAGCGTTCCTGATCCCTACAGTTGTGTAAGTGGCCACCACCCGGTCGGTCTCATCCACGAACTCGAACACATAATCCGCAACGGTGCTGGCTACTGCATATCTCTTGAAGGAAGTTATTGTTTTGTAAGACAGCTGTGCTTCTGTGGCTGTACTTCCTTTGATCCTGACACGCACATTTCGCCCTGGTGAAAAATTGGCGAAGCTGAATTCCATGCTGCTGTCCGTGGCTGGAAAATAAGAAATCTGATCCCTGACGAATACCGTGTCAGGATTGGTGGAAGTGCCCGTCAGTACGAGCGTACTGATGGAACCCACCGGCAGATCGAGCGAGAGGTTGAATAACGGCTTGTCTTTGGAAGTGGTATCGGGCCATTTATAAAATCCCACCTGCTGCTGGCCAACATACCGGATCAACCGGCTGCTGGAGCTATAAGTCAGGCTTCGCGCGTTCAGGTATTTGATAGAGTCCGTACCGGTGAAATTAGTGACCAGTCGTACGCCATCCGCTACTGCATTGATCACCGTCAGGGTAGCAGTGCCCGGAGGCAGCTGCTCTTTTTTGCAGGACGCGATGATGATGAATAAAAAAAGCGGTATACTATATTTCATGATTCGATAGTTTAATTGCGGGGCTATTGTTGGGTGTAGCCGGGGTTTTGGAGCAGGAAAGGAGTTTTGTCCAATTCTATCTGGGGGATGGGATACAGCAACTGGTAATCTCCCAACCAGGGATTTTTCATGGTGACTGCAGAGAGCACGGCTGCTGCTTTGCCTGTTCTTTTGAGGTCAAACCACCTGGCTCCCCATTCGGCAAACAGTTCGGTTTGTCTTTCTTTGGCGATAGCGTCCAGTACATTCACGCCGGCAGGCAAATCATCTATGTTGGCCCTGTCACGGATCTTTTTGAGGTCCTTCAGCGCTTCCGGCTCGCCGCCCGGTGCTCCATTGGCTATGGCTTCGGCCCTGATCAGGTATTGCTCAGCCAGCCGGAAAACCATTAAATACTGGGTGGGAACTGAGGCAGGTAGCCGGCCCGGGTTCCTTGTATATTTTGCGGGGTAACGATGAGCCTTTTCCGGAACAGGCATTCCCGGCAATATGCCGGTAGTGGAGTCGGTCCATTTACTATAGCGCAGATCTCCGGGCTCGAATGCATTCCGCAATTCATCGGAGATATACACCCAGGGCGAGCTTGTATTGGGCGGATTAGGAATGAATTCATCCGCCTCCGGAACATCTCCATAGAAGAGGCCGGAGTTACTGCCTTCAGCCTGTCTCAATTGCCAGATCGCTTCCCGGCTGGTGGTTTTAAATACATTTTCCGGTAAGGGCTCAAGCTGGAACAAGCTGGTGTTATTGATCACCTCCGTTGCTTTTGCCGCAGCCTGCTCATAATTTTTCAGGTACAGGTATACCCTGGCCAGGAAGGCTTTGGCCGCCCATTTATTGGCTCTTGTTCTCCTGTTCCCGGACACCGCATAGGTTTCCAGCAGCAACTGCTCCGCTGCTAAAAGATCCTGCAGGATCTGTTCGTATACCTGTTGTTGCGGAGCTCTTGGCAGCAGTGCGGTGGCATTAAAGTCTGTGCTCAGCGACAAAGGCACATCTCCGAAAAAATTGGTGAGATAAAAATAACAGAAGGCACGTAGGAACTTTGCCTCACCCATCAACACCTTCCGCGCGCTGTCGGAAAAATTATTGGAAGCAGCAGCTTCGATTCCTTCAACCACCGAGTTGGCAATATAGATACTCTTGTAAGCAGAGCTCCATATATTAGTGGGCGCCTGGGTGTTGTTGAAGGTGAGGGCGTTGGTGGAAAGATAGTATTCATCGCCGATAGAAGCGGTGGAATAAGGATAGAATTCGCCAGCCGACATGCCTGCAGCAAGGGTGGTCAGTCCGGCGCTGAATACGTCCCATCCAAGGTTTGTGGAGATCCTTTTGGTGCCACTGATCAGTGACAAGTAAATCCCGGACACCGCTTCGTTGGCCTGTTGATTATTAGCGAAAATTTTTTCAGTGGTCAACGAACTGACAGGCGCTTTGATGCTGACCATTTTTTTGCACGAAACCAGCAGCAGCCCGCCGAACAGGACGAATGCAAGATTTCTGAGGAATGTATAGTGCGTGAACATACAGAATCATTTAAAAGGTGAAGTTTACCCTGCCTACCACGACCCTTGGCGTAGGGACATAACTCAGGTTAGTGCCCATCTGAGGATCGAAACCATACCTGTTGAAAGAGAAAATATTGGAGACATTCAGGGATACTCTGCATGCCTGCATACCGCCTTTTTTAACCAGTTTTTCAGGCAGGCCATAACCAAGTGCCAGGCTGTTGAACCTGAAGTAGAAGTTGTTGACATAAGCCCGGTCGGACGCTGAGAAAGTAAAGGTACTGGAATGGACATAACGGCCGTATTTGGCAATGTCGCCCGGCTTCTGCCAATGGTTATCGATCAGTTCTTTGGAATAGATCATATTTCTCAATGCAGTGGTACTTACATTGGCAAAAGGGTTATTGCCGAGCGAGTTCATATAGTCACATGCTATGCTTAACGTAATGCCTTTGTAACCAAAGTTGGCGGTCAGGCCTCCGGCGTATTTGGGTGTCCTGTCTATCACTATATACCTGTCATCGCCACCGGTGCCGGGAATAGCCGAATTATTGGAGGTAAGTACCCCGTCCTTATTGTAATCTTCAAACGCATACAGGCCTGACAGAGGATCAACACCGATATACTTATATACATAGTCCAGGTTCAATGGTTTGCCAATCCGGTAAGCCCTGGCAAAGGGGGAAAATTCAAGGCCGGGGTACTCAAGAAGCCTGTTCCTGTTCACCCCGATATTGACATTCACTGACAATAACATATCCTTGCTGCGTATGAGGTTGG
Organism: Candidatus Pseudobacter hemicellulosilyticus; assembly: GCA_029202545.1. Lineage (GTDB taxonomy): Bacteria > Bacteroidota > Bacteroidia > Chitinophagales > Chitinophagaceae > Pseudobacter > Pseudobacter hemicellulosilyticus. The sequence goes on along the minus strand of CP119311.1, from coordinate 3,741,290 downwards.
CGGTCACAGCAGCCGCTATCCCGCTATTTTCCACCAGGGCCACCGAGTTGGCAGCTACCTGAGGGAATCCTGTATGGATAGGAGTGGGCAGCTGGATCAGCTGGTTGCCGGTGCGCCTGTTGTACCAGCTCAGGTTAAAGGTGATCTTGTCATCCAGGAAGCCCAGCTCCAGCGCTGCTTCCAGCGGCCTTTCATCTGCCCAGTGATACACCTGGTTGACGGCATGGATGGGAATAGAGGGCTGCAATCCATCATAGCCAGGGATGGTTGACCCTTCAACAATGGTAGACCATTGCGACAGGTATTCATAATCACCAACACCATCACCGCCTATAATGGCATAGCTTCCCCGGAGTTTTACAAAGCTCATCCATTCAGGCAGCGCTTTCTTCAGCCACGCTTCTTCGGACGCCAGCCAGGCCAGGCCAAGTGAGCCGAAATTCCCGAACTGTTTTCCGGGAGCAAACTTGGAAGAGCCGTCCCTACGGAAATTGATATTCATTACATATTTGTTCTCCCAGTTGTAACTCAAACGACCAAATACAGCGGCGTATTTGTATTCAACAAAATTGGTGGATACGCTTCTGTTGGCGGAAGGGACATTATTGATGCTGCTCAGCATCTCATCACTGGTAAAACCAGTGGCGGTCGCATTTAAAGTGTTCACTACGTTACGTTGCATTGAACCGCCCACAAGGATGCCCAGGTTTCCTTTGCCTACCATCCTGTTGTAACTGAGCTGAGGTTCAACGGTGTAGTTCTTGGATCTGGTGGTGCCCAATTGCATTGATCCGGTAGGTGCAGCTCCTCTGGCGTACGGATTTTTGGCAGCGATCGGGCTATACCAGTCCGTGCTGTTGTTATTATCCCCATAACCTGCGTTGGTGCTGAAACTAAGTCCTTTTATGATCTCGTACTGGATCCGAAGACTGCCGCCCATGGTATTGGTCTGGGCAATGGACTTGTTGAGGATATATGAGAAAGGATACCTGGCTGCAAGACCTACTGCATTCCAGTCGGCATAGTTCAGTCTGCCGTCCGGGGTAAAAATAGGCGGTGCATTGGGCGGCAGGTTGAAGATATTCGTTGCCCTGTCCGACACCGCATCCACTTTGGAAATACCATAATTGACCGACAGGCCCATCTTGAATTTCCTGTTAAAGCCGGTATGGTTGAAGTTAAAGCTCAGGGTACCCCGGTCGTTACCGCCCTTACGCTGGTACAGGTCTTTCTGTGTTTCATAGCTGGTGCCCAAAGAAAAATTGCTGTTCTGGTCGCCACCTGAGATCGATGCAGAAAGGTTGGTATTATTTCCGGTGCCAAGTATTTCCTTGACCCAGTCTATATTCCTGGTGGTATCCCATACTGCGAGGTCCGGTGCATTGGCGGCAGTGGGCGTAAGGCCTTCATTTTTCATGGCTTCCTTTCTCATGGCCACATACTCCTGTATATTCATCATCCGGGGGTAGCGGGAAGGGGGCACCACCCATCCCTGCTGTACGCTAAGGTTCATCTGGGTTTTTCCCGGACGGCCTCTCCTGGTAGTGATCAGGATCACTCCGTTGGCGCCACGGGAGCCATAAATGGCGGTGGCATCACCATCCAGCAATACATCTATACTTTCTATATCGGCAGGATTGAGGTTGAACAGGGGGCTTTGTCCTCCGTGTACCTGCGAAGCGCCTGCGAGACTGACACTGGAAGGACCTGATTCCACCAGAGGATTGGTGTTGGAATAGGCAAAGTTCAATGTGGATTGAGGAAGTCCGTCTACCACGATCAAAGGCTCCGAGGACGCGCTGAGGTTCACTGAACCCCTTCCCCTGATCTCTATTTTTACCGGCGCACTGGCATTTCCGGAAGTAGGCGTGATGATCATGCCCGGGACCTTGCCCTGTAAGGCCAGGATAGGGTTCATGACAGGTACCTTTTTGATCTCTTCCCCGCTGACAGACACCACATTCCCGGTACTGAACCTGCGGGAAGTAGTGCCGTACGCAATCACCTGCACTTCATCCAGCTTAGAGTCTGCCGCCTGCATGACCACCGTTACAAAAGCAGCGTTATCCTTGATGGTAACTGATCGCTTATTATAACCGATAAACGATATGTCAAACACGTCACCGATGTTGACATCTATGTTCACGACACCCGCGGCATCGGTGATGGCGGAGCGTTTCGTTTTATTATTGGTGATGGTGGCTCCCATCAACGGTTCAGAACTGGTATTGACAACCCGGAAACGGACAGAGAGGGCAGCCGGCTGCCGGTAATACGCAATGGTGGGGATGTCCTTTATGGGTGCAGCCGCCTCCTTGCGGGTAATAAAAACTGTTTTTCCCAGCCATTCATAGTCCAGCGGCTGGTCTTTCATGATCTCCTCCAGCACAGCTGCCAGCGTTGCGTTCTTCACCTGCAGGGAAACAGGATGCGCCAGCGCCAGGTCTGCCTTGTCGTAGAAGAAGGTAATGCTGGTCTGTTCCTTAATGGCTGCAAAAACAACCTGGAGCGGCACTTTGCTGCCAGACCAGGTAACGGTCTGCCCCATTGTCCGGGCATTGACCTGCAACACAAAAGAAAAAAGAAGTAGGGAGGCTAATTTCATCACGAGCAGCGTTTTGGTGAGTACCCCCATTCCCGTCTGTGTGCGCGAAAGGGGGTGGCCATGAACATTTAATTGCATACTTTTGCAACGTTTTGGTTAAATAAATAAACAGTTAGCACATACCTGTTTGGCATTAACCTGAATGAAAGCCGGGGAAGGGTCCAATCTTGCTCCCGGTTTTTCTTTTTTGGTCAATCCAAATCATGCATACAAACGATCGGCGTTCTACTGCCTGATCACTATCTTTTTTCCGTTATCTTCTATTGTATAATTGATCCTTGTTGTTGTCAGCCCTTTCAATACCTGGGAGAACGTCAATGAGCGGTCAATCTCCCCGTCAAATCTTCTTACAGGAACTGTTCCTTCATATTCCACTTCCACATTGTACCAGCGCGCCAGCTGCCGCATGACCGTTTCCAGGTCTGCCCCGCGGAAAGAGAACAGGCCGTTCTTCCAGGCCACCGCCTGGGCTATATCAGCGTCCCTGACCAGGTTGATCCTGCCATCGGCCGTCCGGACAGATGCCTGCTGCCCGGGGATCAAGACCTGTGCGTTATTGTTCGCCATCACTTTCACCGATCCCTGCAGCAGGGTAGTTTTGATGTCTGCTTCATCGGTATAGGCATTTACATTGAAATCCGTTCCCAGCACCGCAATGGTTGTTCCGTTGCCCAGGGTCAGCAGGAAAGGTTTTCTCCTGTCCTGCGCCACCTCAAAATAGGCCTCCCCTGTCAGCTCAACGCTCCGCTCCTTCCCGGAAAAGGCAGTGGGAAAGCGGATGGAGCTGCCTGCATTCAGCCATACCCGGGTACTATCAGGAAGCACTATACGAAATTGCTTACCCCTGGGGGTGGACATGGTATTATAGCTGATCACACCGGATCCTCCGCCGGCCTCCTCATACCTGAGCAGACCGTTCTGCAGGTTCACCTGGCTGCCGTTCTGCGTGGCAACAAGACCATTGCCCAGGCTGTCCAGCACTACCTGCCGGCCATTATCCAGGATAAGTATGGCGCCATCCGTTCCGGGAAGCAGCTCCTTGTTGGGTGGCTGTACTACAGCCAGCCCGGGATCCCTGCCGGGGACATTGAACCGGAAATAACCTGCCACAGAGACTACCAGCAGGACAGCCGCAGCGGCCCACCACCACCTGCGCAGCATGGGCAGGCGGCGCACCGGGGTATTACCGGGAAGGATAAGGCTGCCTTCATCTCCCAGTCCGGCAGAGGAAGGCAAATGGTTTTTATCAGCCTGCAATATCTCCCGCGCCAATACGTCCCAATGGGGCGATTGCTGTATTTCGGGCGACTGATCAGCCAATTGATAAAGCAGTTCGGTGACAGCTGCATCGTTCTGCTGATCCTTCAGCAGGTCCCTGAGCTCCTGTTCTTCGGACGCCGTGCCTGCCCCATTCAGCCATTGCGTTACTAAATATTGAAGATGTTGTTGGTCCATATTATGCCATAATAATATCCCTGACAATTGGCTACAGCCAAAAGTCTATTGCAGGAGTAAAAATTTTTTAGAAAAATAACAGCAGGAAGAGAATGTAGCCGGTCTCACTCAGGCCATCCCGGATATTTTTTAACGCAATGGCAACGGTATTTTTCACCGTGCTGACCGAAACATCCAGGCTGCTGGCTATTTCCGACGTACTCAGGCCCTGTTCCCGGTGCATCCGGTAAATGCGTTGCCGCTGCTCCGGCATCCCGGCAATGATCCTGCTGAGCTGTACCTGCAGCTCTCTTGTTCTGAGGCGGAATTCGGTGCTGTCTGTTCCCAGGCGCCCATCCCGCAGCTGGTGCTCCTGCTCTGCTTTCTGGGCCACCAGGTTTCGTTTCATCCAGTTATGGGAGATATTGGCAGCACTCCTGAAAATATAAGCACGGGGAAGCGTTACAGCATCCAGCTTGTCCCGGGAAAGCCATAGTTTCAGAAAGGTTTCCTGGATAATTTCACGGGCATCCTGGGGGGAACGGGTCAGTTTATGAAGAAAAGGATATAGCCGGGCATCATACCGTTTGTATAATTCAATAAAAGCGTCCTCCTCTCCTTCGGAAATTCGATGCAATAGTTCCTTGTCGGTATATGATGAGATCCCGGTCACTTATTTAAACCTGTTTAATTACGGAGTACATCTTCGGAAAAGGCAGGCAGAAAAGGTGGAATGGTTACTTGGCGACCAAAAATATCATTTTAATCGGGATAAAAAAATGAAACGAGGTTATCTTTCGGGTTGGCGGGCTAATTCCGTTCCACTACCGGCACCCTCCCGGTCAACGCAGCCAGGTCCAGCCGGCCGCTATTGGCCGGCAGTTCCTTCAGCATAGTGGTATCATTCAGCGCATACTGGATATAATACTTTCCGGGGTACCGGCGCTCCTCCAGCAAAGCCTGAATGGCCGCTACATCCCCCTGGTTCAGCAGGGCCGAATGCACCGTGGTCCGTACTTCAAAGGGCATACCCGACGCCAGCAACAGATGGAGGCTGTCTTCAAATTCCCGGAACCCGTTGATACCGGTAACTGTTCCGTATTTGGCGGCAGGCGCTTTGCAGTCCAGCGCCACATAATCCACCAGCTTATGGCTGATCAGCTGTTCCAGCAGGGCCGGGTTGGCGCCATTGGTATCTATTTTGAGGCGGAAGCCTTTTTCTTTTATAGTGGCTGCCAGTCCGGGCAATCCTTTGTGCAGGGTGCATTCTCCCCCGCTCAGCACCACCCCGTCCAGCAGCCCCCTGCGTTTGTCCAGGAAATCCAGGACGGCCCGATAACTGAGCTGACCCTTGCCCAACACGATGTCCGGGTTATAACAATAGGCGCAACGCATATTACAGCCTGCAAACCAGATGATGCAGGCTGTATGGCCGGGAAAGTCCAGCATGGTAAAGGGGGTAATGCTATAGACCGGATTTGCCATGGCAAGCGTTCTCGCTGAAATGCAGGCGATCCTTATGTTCTCCCTTCTTCCCGATATTGAAGCTCTCGGTAGGCCGGTGATACCCCATCACACGGGTGTATATCAGGCATTTTGTGCGTTTGTCGTTATTGGCCAGCAAAATGGGCTGCTCTTTCTTCCTGTTCATATAGAGTAGTATTGGAGGTTTGTAATTGATGTAATAGCTCTTCGTCGCACTTAGGGCAGTACTCATGCTCACCGGCCAGGTAACCATGTCTGGGGCAGATACTGAATACCGGCGTAATAGTGATATACGGCAACCGGAAATTGGACAGTACGGTCTTCACCAGGCTCCGGCAGGCATCCGGCGTGCTCACCCTTTCCCGCATGTACAAATGCAGTACAGTACCGCCGGTATACTTGCATTGCAGCTCATCCTGCAGGGGCAGTACTTCAAAAGGATCATCAGAGTAACCTACCGGCAGCTGCGAGCTGTTGGTATAGTAGATATTCTCCCCGGTCCCGGCCTGCAGGATATCCTCATAGCGTTTCCTGTCCTCTTTGGCAAAGCGATAGGTGGTGCCTTCGGCGGGCGTAGCTTCCAGGTTGTACAGGTTGCCTGTTTCTTCCTGGAAAACCTTCATAGCGCCGCGGATATGTTCCAGCAGCTCCATGGTAAATTGTTTACCCTGCTCGTCGGAGATATCGGTCCAGTCGTTAAAGAAATTCCGGACCATCTCATTCATGCCATTGACGCCAATGGTAGAAAAGTGGTTGCGGAAATGCGGCAGGTATCTTTTGGTATAAGGATAGAGGCCACGTTCATACATCTCCTGGATAAAGACCCTTTTCTTCTCCAGGGTGGATTTAGCGATCTGCAACAGGCGGTTCAGCTTATCATAAAGGCCGTCCTTATCACCTTTGTAGAGGTAACCCAACCGCGCCATATTGATAGTGACCACGCCGATGCTGCCGGTCATCTCAGCAGAACCGAAGAGGCCGTTGCCGCGCTTCAGCAATTCCCGCAGGTCCAGCTGCAGCCTGCAGCACATGCTGCGTACAGCGTTGGGCTTATACGCTTCGGGGTTTTCCACCAGGTTACCCTGGGCATCCCGCATATACTGGCTCCCGATGAAATTCTGGAAATAGGACGAACCAACCTTTGCGGTATTCTCAAACAGGAGATCGGTATTGGGCCCGTTCCAGTCGAAGTCTTCCGTGATGTTCACGGTAGGGATAGGGAAAGTAAAGGGCTGCCCGTTGGCATCTCCCTCGGTCATTACGGTGTAAAAGGCTTTATTGATCAGGTCCATCTCCGGCTGAAAATGTTTGTAGCAGAGATCAGCGGGGTGATCAGCGCCGCGGGCATGCACTCTTTGCAGGAAGGCCGGCTCCATGATACTGCCAAGCAGGTGATGGTTACCACGCGTGGGGATCTGCTCTTTCAGGTCTTCGGGCACGGTCCAGTCGATGGTGATATTGGTAAAGGGCGATTGTCCCCAGCGGGCGGGCACATTGAGGTTACAGATAAAGTTGCGTACGGCTTTCAGCACTTCCGGATAGCCCAGGTTGTCTTTGAACACATAGGGCGCCAGGTAGGTATCAAAGGAACTGAAAGCCTGGGCACCGGCCCATTCACTCTGGAGGATGCCCAGGAAATTGGCCATCTGCCCCAGTGCTTCGCGGAAATGGCTGGGGGGCCTGCTTTCCACGCGGCCACGAACGCCGTTGAACCCTTCGTTCAGTAATACGCGAAGGCTCCAGCCGGCGCAATAACCGGTGAGGCAGTCAAGGTCATGAATATGGATATCGCCATTGCGGTGGGCATACCCTTCTTCTTTGGAATATACTTTGTCCAGCCAGTAGTTGGCAATCACTTTACCCGCCACATTGTTCACCAGGCCGGCATTGGAATAGCCGGCATTGGCGTTGGCGTTCACGCGCCAGTCATGCTGCTGTACATACTCGGCAATGGTCTGGGTGCTGTTGACATAGGTAGTATCCGCTTCAATGCCGCGTGCATGCTCACGCTGCAGCTTGCGGGTATGCCGGTAGAGCATGAAAGAGCGCATCACGGAAAAATGACCTTTGGCAAACAGCTCTTTTTCGATGGCATCCTGGATGTCTTCCACGGCCACCCGGGGCTTGCTGACCAGGGTAAAGATGGTATTCTGGAAAATGGTTTCGTCTACGGGAACACCTACACTGCTGAAACCTTTTTCAATGGCGTCCTTGATCTTGAAATGATGAAATGGTTCATGTTCTCCATTCCGCTTGATTACAAATTGTGGCATACGAGCTAAGTTTTATCCGGGGACAAAAAGCCGTATGCCGAATGACTTACCATAAAAAAATGGAAGGTCCTTCAGTACCGTGCTTTTCCTCCGAAAGCGTGTTATAAAGTGTTGGCTACCGGCAGGTCTTCTGACTTTGCCCATTGTTTAAAAGCCTTCCCGTTATAGCTGAAACAACAGTGGCGTGCAGCATAAACAATAGGATGTACGGGGCTTACAGCTACGGGGATAGTTCCCGACTTTCACGGGATTCCCTTTTCATCCCACAGGAATGGGAACCGGTAACGGGTGTAAAATTAAAGGGAGAATGATCAGCGTGCAGAAGATGTTTTGCACCCTGTGTTGAAAAAAATGACAGTGTTCCACCATCATACGCAGGCAATGCAAATGCAGGTTGCGCTTGCAAAGGAACGCCTCCTGCAAAAAAAGTCCAGCAGTTGCCCAACGGCATCACTGCTGGATGGTATATGAGTCAACAAAAGCAAAAAAACCTTATCCGAATAACACGATCAGCAACTGTGCTGCAATGATCCGGAAGATCATGGCCAGCGGGTACACAGTGGCATAGTTGGCGGTAGGAATATCATTGCCGGCCATCTTGAGTGCAAAGGCCAGGGCGGGCGGATCAGTGGAAGCGCCGGAGAGCAGACCGCAGATCTCGAAGTAGGTCTTGCGGAAAACCCAGTGGGCAATACAGCCTACCAGCAGCATGGGGATCATGGTAATGCAGAGTCCCATGAGCACCCACCACCAGCCATTGCCGCCGGCAAAAGCAGTGGTAAGGTTACTGCCGCTGCCCAGCCCCACGCTGCAGAGGAAGAGGCAGATGCCCAGTTCCCGGATCATGAGGTTGGCGCTGTTGGTGGTGTAATTGTTCAGGTAGAAGATACTGCCAAAGCGGCTCAGCAGCAGGGCTACTATCAGCGGTCCGCCGGCCAGCCCGATCTTTACCGGCACCGGCACATTGGGAAAATGAATGGGGATACTGCCCAGCAGCACACCCAGGACAATGCCGATGAAGATAGGCGCCAGTTCGGGGTGTTCCAGCCTTTTGAGGGAATTGCCTACGGCTTTGGCCACCAGTTCAATGCCTTCGCGGGTGCCTACCACGCGGAGGGTATCGCCCAGCTGCAGGTAGGTATTGCCATGGGTCACCATTTCAATACCGGCGCGTTCCAGACGGGTGATAGTGAAATCATGCTGGTGGATCTCGGGAATATCGCCGAGCCGTTTATGGGTCACTTCTGTGCGTGTGACAATGATGGTGCGGGATACCAGGTCGCAGTTGGGCGCTTCCCGCAGGTTCATATCACTGGGCGGGCCAATCAGGTCCTTGACCAGTTCCAGTTCCCGTTTGGGGGCAATGACCAGCAGTACATCACCGGCGGCCAGGACAAAATCAGGGTCGGGTGTCAATATCCTGCCGCCATGGAAGATCCTGGACACCACAATGGGCTCAGGCAATTTTTCAAAGATGCGGCGCAGGGGGTGACCGGCCAGCTGCTGGTTGTGAAGCGTCAGGTGAATAGCGATAGGGCGGTTGGACCGGAAGAAGAACAATTTACGGTGCATCTCTCTTTCATGCTGGATGTTCACCCCAAAGAACTTCTTCAGCAGGATGAGGGAGCCGATGATGCCAAAAACGCCAAAGGGATAGGCTACAGCATAGGCCAGGGTCATCATGGAGCTGCTGCCATCGGCTATATGCAGGTCCTTCATGGCGGTCTGCGCCGCTGCAAGGCCCGGCGTATTGGTAACGGCGCCGCTCATGACACCGGTCATAATGGGCATAGGGAAGCCGGATATCCAGGCCAGCAGCAGGGTAACGGACACACCTGTCAGGACAACCAGGAAAGCCAGCATGTTAGTGGTAAGGGCATTCTTTTTGAGTGAGGCAAAAAATCCGGGACCTACCTGTAAACCGATAGAGTACACGAAAAGGATGAGGCCAAAATCCCGGAGAAAGTGGCTGATGTCTGCATCGAGGACGATGCCGAAATAAGAGAAGAGCAGGCCCATGAACAACACCCAGGTAACACCGAGTGATATGCCAAGGATACGGATCCTGCCCAGCCAGAGGCCCAGAGCGATCACGAGGCCATAAACGACCACCGTCTGGGCTATTGAGGGTTCGGTAAAAAGCGCAATAAACCAGTTCATAATAGCAGCAATAAAGAAAGAGTGCTGTAAACCTCCATCTACAGCACTCTCTATTAATAATCGTTAATGTTGCTCCAGTCTTTCAGGCTGCAGGCCCCAGTGTTCAGGAGAACGCCAGAGGGCTGACAACAGGAGTTCCCGCATAAAGGTGAACTCTTTGGGCAGCTTGTCGTACATCTGTTCAAACAGGCGCTCGTGTGACAGCAGCTCTAATTTACCGGGCTCGCGGTCTACGGTCATGAGCCTGGTGAAATCATCTTTGCTGAAATCAAGGCCGTTCCAGTCGATGTCTTCATAGCGCGGCATCCAGCCGATAGGTGATTCAACGGCGGAAGCGCCACCTTTTACTCTTTGAACGATCCATTTGAGCACGCGGACGTTCTGACCATAACCCGGCCACAGGAACTTACCATCTTCGCCTTTCCGGAACCAGTTGACACTGAAAATGCGGGGAGCATTGGGCAGGTCGCGACCAAACTGTAACCAGTAGTTGATATAGTCGCCTATATGGTAGCCCATGAAGGGCAGCATAGCGAAGGGATCGCGGCGGATCTTGCCAACCTCGCCGAAGGCGGCGGCGGTCATTTCACTGCCGAGGGTAGCGGCCAGGTATACGCCAAAGTTCCAGTTGAAGGATTGGTAAACGAGGGGAACGCCGAGGCTGCGGCGGCCGCCGAATATAAAGGCTTCAATATGGACGCCGTTGGGGTTTTCCCATTCCTGGTCCAGCGCAGGGTTCTGGCTGGCCGGAGCGGTGAAGCGGGAGTTGGGATGCGCAGCAGGTTTGCCGCTGGCGGGATCCCAGGGTTTGCCGTGCCAGTCGGTCATTCCGACTGCAGGTGGTTCGGGGGTCATCCCTTCCCACCATACATCGCCGTCAGCTGTTACGGCTACGTTGGTAAATATGGTGTTGGCTTTGATACTCTCCATGGCGTTGGGGTTGGTATTGTAGTTGGTGCCGGGGGCTACACCAAAATAACCAGCCTCGGGGTTGATGGCGTACAGGCCGCCGTCTTCTCCTTTATGGATCCAGGCAATATCATCCCCTACCGTGGTGATCTTCCAGCCATCAAATTCTTTGGGTGGGATCAGCATGGCAAAATTGGTTTTGCCACAGGCGCTGGGGAACGCCGCTGCTACGTAGGTCTTTTCACCTTTGGGTGATTCAACACCCATGAGCAGCATATGTTCAGCCAGCCAGCCTTCTTCCTTGGCCATTACGGAAGCAATGCGAAGGGCAAAACATTTTTTACCCATCAGGGCATTACCGCCATAACCGCTGCCATAGGAAATGATCAGTCTTTCCTCAGGGAAATGGGAAATGTATTTAGTGGTCGGATTACAGGGCCAGGAAACGTCCTGTTGTCCTGCAGCCAGCGGAGCTCCCACTGTATGCAGGCATTTTACAAATGGTTTTTTCTTGAGGTAGGGCAGTACATCTTCACCCATGCGGGTCATGATGTGCATATTCACCACTACATATTCAGAGTCTGTTAATTGTACACCGTAACGGGAATAGGGTGAGCCAAGAGGGCCCATACAGAAAGGTATAACATATAAGGTGCGACCTTCCATACAATCGCCGAGCAAACCGTTCAGAATTCCTTTCATTTTATCCGGCTCCATCCAGTTATTGGTAGGGCCGGCATCTGTTTTCAACCGGCTGCAGATAAAAGTTCTGTCTTCCACACGCGCCACATCGCTGGGGTCGCTGAAGCAGGCAAAACTGTTAGGTCTTTTCTTTGGATTCAAGCGAATGAAGGTTCCCTTTTCTACCAGTTGATTACACAGCATGTCAAATTCTTCCTTAGAACCATCACACCAATGAATATCGCTTGCGCCGCATTGGCTCGCGATCTGCTCCACCCAGACAGCCAGAGATCTTCCGTAAATGGAAACATCAGATTGCAGAATCATAATTGTGAGTTTGAAGTCAATGAATTTTGTTTCATACAGCAAGCATCCCGGCTGTTCAATCGGTTCGGTTCCGGACCCGGAGCGGCTGAATAATTCAGGCCTGCAAGCTATCCCAAATATGATCCTTTTTAAAAGCAAAAACTATGACGCCGAATAACTCAACAGCTGATACAAGTCACTGTAACATCGTCACAACAACGAACGCAAGCCGCTACCAGACTATATTTCACAAACACACCCACTAACAAAAAACGGATCAGGACATACGAAATAAACAAATCCCGTATGGCACTTTTTACCGGGCCTTTCCGCCGGGTGCAGCCACCTGTTAAACATCGTTTTCCTAACGGTTATGGTATGGACAGTAGAACAATCAGTTATGCTACAGCAGGTAGAAAATGACTATGGTATTATTTACCGGTACCGGAAACTGTATATGGCCAGGAAAGACCCTCAAAAAAGGCTATTCCGGCAGTCCTGCACCTCTTTTTTGAAAAAAATAAATGGTGTGCAGCTGATTAATGTATTTTTAATCCTATGCGCACAATTCCCATACCTACGGCTCATTTATTCCCGGTTGCTGACCAGCTGCTCATCAGCCTGCTCCGCTCCCTGGAAGAAAAAGACTGGCAGCGTCCTACCCTGGCCCGGTTATGGACAGTCAAAGATGTGGCTGCCCACCTGCTGGATGGGAATATGCGCGTTATTGCGCTTTACCGCGATCACTATTTTGGGGAGAAGCCATCCGGCATCCACTCCTATGCCGACCTGGTCCATTACCTCAACCAGCTGAACGCCGGCTGGGTCCAGGCCAGCAGGCGACTGAGCCCCGCCCTGCTGACGGACCTGCTGGAAAACACCGGCAACACCTATAGCCAGTTAATGGCGCAGCAGGATCCTTTTGCCGATGCCGTTTTCTCCGTTGCCTGGGCCGGTGAACAGACATCCCCCAACTGGTTCCATATTGCCCGGGAATTCACGGAAAAAATGCACCACCAGCTCCAGATCCGGGAGGCCGTTGGCCAGACCGATCCGCTGATGGAACGCTCTTTATTCTATCCTTTCATCTATACCTTATTAAAGGGGCTGCCCCATGCCTACCGGGACCAGCCCGCGCCTGACCATACTATCATCAGCATTGAGGTCACCGGCCCTTCAGGCGGCCACTGGCAGCTGCTCCACCAGGACCAGCAATGGCAGCTGCTGGAAGGTAACGGTAACGGCACCCCTGCAGCCGGCATCAGCATACCGGCTGCTATTGCCTGGAAACTATTTACCAAAGGATTATCTCCCGCAGAAGCATTGCCGCAGGTGCAGCTCAGCGGGAACGAAGCAATGGCAAAAGTAGCGCTGTCTATGATCGCAGTGATGGCATAAGTGTTACGCAATGGCCAGGCATCCCTGCTCCGGCATTGTAAAAGCAAGGTATGGGACGAACCAAAAAAATGCCGGTTCAACAAAAAAGCCTGGCAATACCAGGCTTGTTGTATCTATCAAAACGATGTGTAATAGCTATCCCTACAAAAAGCGCAACTTCTCTTCCTCCAGGTCCAGGTAGGTCAGATGTTTGCGCACGATCTCCTCATCCAGGTCCTTACGCGCATTGTTCTTGTCCAGCAGCCATTGCCGCTGCTGCGCCAGGATATCCAGGTAAACCAGCCGGCTTTCCTCGCCCATCGGCGGTACATCCAGGTCCTGGCTGTTCAGCGCCCATTTCTGCGCCATCTGCTGCAGGATCGGATGGCTCTTCAGTTCTTCAGGATAGGTGGTCTCTAAATACCGCAGGGCATGGGCCGCCAGCTTTTTGCGTACATGACCGTCCGCTTCTTCTTCCGGCAGGAAATCATCATATTCCGGCAGCTTCACTTTCCGGATCAGCGCAGGCAGGGTAAGCCCCTGTATCAATAAGGTGAGCAGGATCACTATAAAGGTGATAAAGAGAATGATATTCCGCTGCGGAAAGGCCGTGCCATCATCCAGGTGTACGGGGATGGACAAAGCCGCTGCCAGGGACACCACGCCACGCATGCCAGTCCAGCCCAATACCAGCGGCACTTTGTAACCCGGGTTGCGGCGGTCCGCCACCGTAATAAAATTACGGGCTATCAGGGTTACCAGCACAGCGCCGTAGGCCGACAGGATCCTGCCCACGATCAGCACGCCCGTGATCAGCACACCATACCCGATGGCAGACGACAGGCTCACCCCTTCCAGCCCTTCTGTGATCTCCGGCAGGTCCAGCCCAATGATCAGGAACACCAGCCCGTTCAGTACAAAACAGAAACTGGACCATACATTGAGTCCCCGCAGCCGCGAGGAGCTGCTGAGAAAACGATGCCGGTGGTGGGAGAGGAACAGGCCGCCACAGACCACCGCCAGCACACCAGAACTATGCAGCTCTTCCGCCACCAGGTACATCATATAAGGCGTTACCAGGGTCAGCACAATATCCATATTGGCATCCGTGGGCAGCAGCTTGTGGATCTTCATGAATATCCAACCTACCAGCAGCCCGATGCCCACCCCGCCTACCAGCATCCAGCTGAAGCTCAGGGCTGCCTCCTGCCAGACAAACTGGCCGGTAGCTACCGCAATCAGCGCAAAACGGACAATGATCAGGGAACTGGCGTCATTGAGCAGGCTCTCCCCTTCCAGGATGGAAGACATCCGTTTGGGCACTTTGACAAATTTCAGGATGGCGCCGGCACTGACCGCATCCGGCGGGGAAACGATCCCACCCAGCAGGAAGCCCAGCGCCAGGGTAAAACCGGGAATAAAATGATTGGCCACAATGGCCACCGATAAGGCCGTCAGGAAAACCACTACAAAGGCAAAGCTGCCAATGATGCGCCGCCAGAACCATAGCTGCTTCCAGGAAATAGTCCAGGCGGCATCATATAATAAAGGAGGCAGGAACACAAAGAAGATCAGGTCGGGTTCCACATGTACCGGCGGAATGCCTGGCACAACACTGATCAGCAGCCCGGCCAGTACCAACAGTACGGGATAAGCTACTTTCAGCTTATTGGCCAGCATGATCAGCAGGATGATGGCCATCACCATCCCAAGCATATAAGGAAAATGTTCCAGCATAGACAAACTTGCATTAAGGAGTACACAAATCTATCGTTTTTAGGCCGTGAAAGAAAGCCGGACCGCCCCTGGTTCGTCCCAAAATGCCTTCCTTCCCCAAACCCTTACCCGTAGCGGGTCCGCACGGGCTCCCCACTGACCTGGCCGGATATTAGCCCATTCCTTGAGGAATATCATAGATCACCGCAGCCAGGGGGGCTACTTTTACCCCAGTAAATGATGAAGAGATGCCTATAGGATTCAACGTAATGGCCAAACCCACCGGCCCCTCCTGCAACCTGAACTGTGCGTATTGCTACTATCTTGAAAAAGGAAAGCTCTTTGGAGATAAGCAGGACCTGGTAATGAAAGAGGAGACCCTGGAAATTTTCATCCAGAAATATATCCGCGAAGAGCCCAGCCGCGAGGTCACTTTTGTATGGCAGGGCGGAGAGCCCACCCTGTTAGGTATCCCCTACTTCAAAAAGGTGGTGCAACTCCAAAAAAAGCATGCTGCCGGCAAATTCATCCATAACTCCCTGCAGACAAATGGCACCCTGCTCAATGAAGAATGGTGCCGCTTCTTCAAGGACAATCATTTCCTGATCGGTATTTCCATTGACGGCCCGGAGGCATTGCACGACCAGTACCGCCTGAACAAGGGCGGCAAAGGCACTTACAAAAAAGTGATCCGCAGCATTGAGCTGCTCCGCAAGCACAGCGTGGAGTTCAATACCCTGACCGTGGTCAATGATGTCAATGTGGAAAGGCCGCTGGAAGTATACCATTTCCTGAAAAATATCGGCAGCCATTATATCCAGTTCATCCCCGTTATTGAACGGGTGGCGGCTGGCTGCGCTTCCGAAGCCCTGAAGCTGGTCTTCCCCGCTTATAATGGAGAAGCCGCTATTGCACCCTGGTCCGTCCCCGCCACAAAATGGGGGATGTTCCTGGTGACTATCTTCAATGAATGGGTGAAACAGGATGTGGGTAAGACCTACGTCCAGCTTTTTGACGCCGCCCTGGCCAATGAAGTGGGCATGCCCGCCGGCATCTGCATCTTCAATGAACGATGTGGCAACGCCATTGCCATGGAGCATAACGGCGATCTCTTTTCCTGCGATCACTACGTATACCCTGAATACAAACTGGGCAATATCCATACGGACAGCATACAGGAGCTGCTGCAATCACCGGCGCAACAGCAATTCGGCAACGACAAATCCAGCAAGCTGCCGCGCCAATGTAAAAACTGCGATGTATACAATTACTGCCGCGGTGAATGTCCCAAGAACAGGATCCTGGACAACGACCTGAACTATTTCTGTGAGGGATATAAACTGTTCTTCCGCCATATCCGCCCCTACATGAAATTCATGGCCAATGAGCTGGCGCACCGCCGGCCGCCGGCCAATATCATGCGGTACGCCACTACAACAGCTTTATTTGATGATGGGCTGTAATAACTTATTCTGCGGTCCACTCATATTTGCCGGGACCAACTTCCTTTTTACTGTACTGCTTCCCTGAAGTATCCGGCACATATACTTCAGCGGTAGTACCGGCAGGTATCTCCACACTGAGGGTCAGCTTGCCGCCTTCAATACGCCAGGAAGAAGCAATTTTACCGTAGGCTGTTTCATAACTGCCCTTTGCATAGGTCAGCTTGCTTTCCGTGATCACCGGTTTGATCTGTATTTTCTTATACCCTGGTTCCAGTGGCTGAATGCCCAGGGTATTGCGGTACATCCAGTCGCCGATGGCGCCATACGCATAGTGGTTAAAGCTGTTCATGGTCACGGTCTGGAACTCGCCATCCGGCTTGATCCCATCCCAACGCTCCCAGATAGTGGTGGCGCCCATTTTCACAGGATATAACCAGCTGGGATAGCTTTCCTGGCGCAGGAGAGCATAAGCTACCTCCGGGTAACCGAAGCGGGTCAGCACATGACAGAGGTAGGGCGTGCCCAGGAAACCTGTCGTCAGGTGCATATCGTATCGTTTGATATTGTCCACCAGCCGCTGCGCAGCCATTGGCCGCATGGATTCCGGCAGCATATCAAAATGCAGGGCCAGCACATAAGCTGTTTGCGTATTGCTCATCAGCCGGCCATTGGGTGTAACATATTCTTTTAAAAAGCTTGACTTCAGGGTATCCAGGACAATCTTATAGCGGGCCACATCATCCGTTTTACCCAATACGCCTGCCGCATTGATCAGGTTCTGGAGGGAATGCGCATAGAAGCAATTGGCGATTTCCTGGTTGTCCGTGATGGCATGGGCTGCCTCATCGTGCGGCGAACGATAGCTGAGCCAGTCGCCAAACTGGAAACGTGGTTTCAGCAGGTGCTGTTCATTCACCCGGGCGGCCAGGTAATCCACCCATTTCTGCATCATGGGATACTGGCTTTGCAGCAGGGCCCTGTCGCCATATACTTCATACAGCTGCCAGGGAATAATGGTGGCTACATCAGCCCAGCCGGCAGCACCACCTTCGGCAGTGGGCGTCATCTTCAGCACATCCGGTACTACAAACGGTATCTGACCATCCCGATCCTGTTCTGCCGCCACATCACGCAGCCATTTGGTAAAGAAATTTTTTACGTTGAAGTTGAAGGTGGCGGTCCGGAAGAAAGCCTGTGCATCACCGGTCCAGCCCAGCCGCTCATCGCGCTGCGGGCAGTCGGTTGGCACATCCACAAAATTGCCGCGCTGTCCCCAGGTGATATTGTGCTGCAGCTGGTTCAGCAGCGGGTTGGAACATTCAAAGGTACCGGCCGGCTTCATATCGGAATACAGTGCTACAGCGGTGAAGTTCTCCGGCTTCAGCTCGCCGGGATAGCCGTTCACCCGTATATAACGGAACCCATAAAAAGTAAAATGTGGCTCAAAGACCTCTTCGCCCTGACCGCTAAGGATATAATTGGCCTGTGCTTTGGCCACACGGAGATTTTCATTGTAAAAATTCCCCTGCTTGTCCAGCACTTCACCATGGTCAATGCTGATGGCAGCGCCGGCAGGTCCACTGGCTTTGACAATCACCCACCCGGTCAGGTTCTGACCAAAGTCAATCACCTGTTCCCCTTTGGGGGTGCGCAATATTTTGATGGGAGTAAAGGTTTCTTTTTTGCGGACAGGTTCACTCACAGCAGGCACCAGGTTATCGAAGCGCTGTGCTTCCAGTGTGACCGGACTCCAGCCGCTGGCGCTAATCCGGTGGTCAATGGTTTCCCCGTCGTATATCTCTGCAAATACAGAAGGCCCCTTGCCGGACTGCCAGCTTTCATCGGTGACGATGGTGGTGGTGCGGCCATCAGTATAGGTGATCTCCAGCTGCAGCAGCAGGCCCAGGCGGTTGCCGTAACGACCCATATTATCGCCCCAGCCGATCTTGCCCCGGTACCAGCCATTGCCTACCATGGCATCAATGCTGTTGCCGCCTTTTTGCAGCAGTGCCGTAACATCATACTGCTGGAACTGATGCTGGTTATTATAGCTTGTCCAGCCCGGCGTCAGGTAGCTGTCACCTATGCGCTGGCCATTGATATAAGCCTCATAGATACCGCGTGCGGTGATCCAGGCCGTGGCTTTCTTTACTTTTTTACCAAGGGAAAATGCTTTACGAAAATACTGTGGCTGGCTGGAATTCTTTTCCTCATTGTAGCCAATACCGATCCAGCGGGCCTTCCAGGCCGGAACGGCCGACTGGGCAACTACAAGCACAAAGGAGCATAACAGCAAGCAGAGCAGGGACAATCGTTTCATACCTATGGTTCAGTTGTTTCCAGAAATTATTTACGGTAAATCTACCAAACTCCGGCAGATAACTGTCATAGCTGAAAAGGAATGGACCGGTTTTGAGACGGCGACCTGTCAGGCGGGGGATAACATATAAAAGCCGGCAGGAGCGGGTTTCAACCCGTTCCTGCCGGCGAATGACTTTAACCACCCTGCAACTTACATAGCCAGGTTCCTTTCCCGGATGATTGTCCGGGTCCGGACCGCCTGCTGCTTCAGCCCTTCAGGGGTTTGGGACGAACCAATCAGCTGGTTGCACAGGTCCACAATGGCCTGCCGCTGGTAAGAGTGGAAGAACCAGCCCAGCGCCTCCACAATGGCTACCCGGATCACTATATCTTCTGATGGGTCCAGCGCCAGCTTAGCCAGCTGGGGAATTTGTCCGTGATAGTTGTAGTTGCGGAAGGTGGTGACCTCAAACAGCCGCTCCTTCTGGGTTTTGGCGGTATCCCGGATGGTCTGCATATTCTGCGCCAGCTTACCCATGATATAGGTGGCTTCTTTCTCCAGCAGGGATTGCTCTTCTTCCCTGTTCACGAGATAAGGATGTTTGTCAAAGACCAGGGGTATCTGTTCCAGTACTTTTTTGCTGTCCATAAAGTCCAGCGCATCCCGGGCCTTGCCCGCCACGCGTTTGGAATGGCGGTCGGTGATGGCCAGCTCAATAGTGGGTGCAATGAGCCGGTCGCTACCTGCATCGGCCAGCAGGTACGCAGCCTGCCGGCGCACAAATTCGTAGGTATCATTGCAGGCAGCCAGCAGCACTGTCTCGAAATCGGCGTTTCCGATCAGCGCCAGGTTCTTCAGCGCTTCCATGCGCACAGCGCCATAATTTGAGGCGAAATATTTATTGCGCAGCATAACTGAAGCTCCTACTCCTTTTAACAGGAACAGCTGCTTCATAGCCAGGCACTGTATATCAGGGCTGGTATGGTTCAACAGTCCTTCCCAGTAAGCGGCGTTCTTCGGCTGCAGCGTGATGGCTTTGTTCAGGTCAATGGTCTTGTCGCCGCTGAAGCGGAAGGTAGGATCGCCAAAAAGATGGGTCTCCAGGTAAGCCACCTGCTTCAGCCAGTTGCCTGTACGCAGCTGGTATTGCAGCAGGCCCAGCTGCTCATCCGGCCAGAGGTCCTGCAATACGCCCACGCTATTGGCTACGGCCACCAGGTTCTTTCCTTTGCTGAAGGGGTAATAACCGGCCAGGTAATCGTCCAGCTGGAAGGAGCCGGTCAGACAGGCGTCCACCAGCACAAAACGGGCATTGGGTGTCAGCCCGCGCAGGTCGTCGATATACATATCCCTACTCCTGTCGAACAGGGAATCCGCGATCTTCACGGAATCAATGAACGCATCTTCCATCCAGGCCATGGGCACGCCCAGGCTCTGTACAAAACCTTGTTTGGTCTTCTCTACATCCCCACCCTTGCGTTCTGCGGCAGCCCGCACTTTAGCACGCAGGTAGCGGCGTACATTCTCAATGGAAGGCTGCGGGTTGCTGACATAGGGATACCCGTTCAGCAACTGCACATCGTCCGAGCCATGGTCATGGAAGATGGCCATGTCCAGTGACTCCCGCTGCAATTCACTCATCAGGTTCTGCTTGATATAGGTGTTCATCCGGAAGTTCAGGAATTTGACCGTATTGCCGGGACGGAACAATTGCGGGAACTGTTCGCGGAGCGACAGCTGCTCGCCTGCCCAGGCGTTCAGCGATTCGGAATTATACCCATGACCGGTGAACACAAATACATCGTTGATGGGATTGGCCACCGCTTTTTCCGCTACCAGCTTTTCCAGGTAAGCGGCAATTTTCTGCGTGGCGTTCTCTCCCGGCTGAACAGGCGGTTTTATCCTGGCGGTATAAATATCCATGCGGATCTGCTGCGGCGATCCCGGCTCCAGCGCATAATAGAACAGTTGTTTACGCAGGGAGTCCTGTTTCAGGAAGCGGAACCGTAAATGAAAATCGTCATAGTAACGGTCGGAAGGAACGGAAGACCGCTGCCAGTCGATCCGCTGGTTCATCTTAAAGGCCGAGGTCAGGTGCTGTGCATCCCGGATCATGGGCACGGGGATATCTCCTACCAGTACAGCCCCTTCCAGTCTGGGCGACTGACCATGCAATTTTTGCAGCTGGCCCCTGATCTCCTCAGGGCTTGACCAGGCATGCGAAACAATATACGTGGCCAGTCCTTCTTTCTCCACTGCTTTCTTATAAGCCTGGAGCTGCGGCCTGATAGCGGCATAGGTATTGGCATCCACCACAATAGCAAAGCTGGTAGCGGCGCTGATGCCGGGTTTCTCCACCTGCTGGGCCAGCAGCGGTTGCCCGGCCAGCAGGCAACCCATCAGGGGCAGCAAAAAACGTTTTGTCATAGTATCCATTTGTGCATTTAGTTTAGGGTAAGCTCCAATGGTTGAGCCGGGTGATGGTCTGTGTAGCTTCCTGCTTCAACAATTCGGTTGTTCCAGGCTGTTTGATCACCTGCTGGCAGGCAGCCGTAATAGCCGGCTTCTGGTACGAGAGTACGAACCAACCCAGCGCTTCAGCAAGGTTGATGCGCACGGCTTCCGGCGCCTGCGCATCAGCCAGCAGGGGCAACAGTTCAGGCACCAGGGCATGGTAGGTCATATTGCGCAGCAGGCGTATCCGCTGGATACGTGCTTCTTCCTTTGCGTTGGGGTCCAGGATAACAGCGAGGGTCTGGCGGGCAGACAGCTGCGCGTCCTGCACCTGTTCTTTCAGCTGACTGATCCATTGCGGACCATCATACCGCCAGCTGACTGTTGATTGCAGGCTATCCAGTACCTGCAGGGTATTGTCCCAGTCCAGCAGGTCCAGCGCCCTGCCCGCAGTCCAGGACAGCCGGGCATCTTCAGGATGCGCCAGCAGGGCATTGATGAGCAGGGGCGCAAAACGATGGTGACCCGCTTTGGCGATCCACTCGGCAGATTTACGGCGGATCAGCTCATAGGGATCAAAGAGGGCAGCGCCGGCTACTGCCACATACTGCGTATCGCCTATGCGGGCCAGTAGCTTCAGCGCTTCCATCCTTGTGTGCCTGTATTCAGTCTCTTCATAATATTTTCTAAGTACGGGGGAGATAGCCTTTCCTTTCAGCTCAAACAATTTGCGCAGCGCCAGTGATTGCATCACGGGATCGTTTTGCAGCAGCTGCTTTTCCCAGTCGGCCACTGTCCCGGGCCCGGCCAGGAGTTTGTTCAGGGTCCCGGAGCCAGCCGCCTGGAAACGCCAGGTAGGATCACCATTCAGCGAGGATTCCAGGGTATTGTTGAGGCGGCTCCACTGCCCTGCCCTGGCCCCGCGGTACAGCAGGCCCAAATGTTCAATGGTCCACTTATCCTGCAATACATTGGTGGTATTGCCATGCGTCACCAGGGTTTGTCCTTTCCCAAACAGGTAGGCGGCGGAAATATTCTCCGGGTGATGGAAAGAGCCATTGTAGCAGGCATTGAAGATCACCATACGCGCTACAGGAGATACCGTAGCCAGGTCAGCCGTTACAATATTGGTCTCTGCATTGACAAGGGAATCAGCCTTGCGCAGGCTGTCGTTGTCCAGCGCCCCGTCAAACCAGGCAGCGGGCAGCTCCATCTTTTTGAGCAGGGCTTCTTTGGCCGCTTCAGGACTTTGTCCTTTGGCCACTGCCCGTCGTAAAGCAGTCCTTGCCTGGTAGCGCAGGAGCTGCAACGCAAATGTTGCGTCATTGCCCGCAGGTGAATTATTGATGTACTGCAATTCAATATCGCCGTGTTCGGTGAGCAGGGCCAGGTCAAGGCCGGGCCTTTGCAGTTCACTGAAGAGGCGGTATTTCATTTTGGGGTCCATGCTGAAATGCAGGGGCCTGTAACCCATATTTGTTTTGAACAGGGCCGGCATGATCTCCTGCAATACCAGCTGCTCCTGGTACCAGGAAGTAAGGGATTCTGAATTATAAGCCCCGCCGGTAAAAGCCATGAACTGGTCCAGTGGCTGTGCCTGCTCCCGCGCCGCTACTGCTTTGCGCAGGAAGGCGCTGATCTCTTCCACCCGTTGCTGTCCGGTTGCATGGCTCATGATACGGCCCGTATACAGCTCAGAGCGGATCACCTGCGGTCCGCTTTCCAGCAGTTCATAATAGAACCAGTCAGGCTGTGCGGAGTCCTGCCCTATATAGCGGAACTGCAATGCCAGGTCGTCATAGAAACGATCACTGGCCACGGACGACTGGTTACGGTGATATTTCAATTCGTCCATCTTGAAGGCCGTGGTCATATGCTGGCCGTTCCGGATCATGGGCACGGGAATACGCCCTATCAGCACCAGCCCTTCCAGGCCGGGATAGTCCTTTCGGATACTGCGTACCAGTTCCCGTACCTGCTCTGGGTTTTTCCAGGCGGCACCCACTGCATATACACCCAGTCCTTCCTTTGTTTCCAGCATCTGGCAATACTCCCCAAAGGCAGCACTGGCAGCTACTTCCGCATCTGCCAGTACGGCTACTACAGCCTGTTTCACAACAGGCTTTCGCAGGACCTGCTGCGCATGTACAGCAGGCGCCAGCAGCAGCAAGGCGCCCAGCAGGGTTATTATCTGATCTCGTTTCAACATAGTGATCATAGTTAGTAGGTCATCCCAAAACTGATAGCGGCAAAATTCCGTTGCTTACCGGTGAGGGAAGCGTCATTGCCCATACGGCTCCAGATATTACCGGAAGCACGCACATACAGCGAGGTCAGCGCCCGCTGGTTGAGCGGGAAGCGGTATTCGGCAGAGAGACCGGCTTTGAAAATATCGGAAGAGAGCCAGGCCTGGTCGGGCAGCAGGTACTGGTCCATCACCAGGTTGGTCTGCCCGCCAAAAGGTTTGTAGTCATTGAAGGCGGTGAAGTTATCCCGCAGCCCTACACTGAGGGTCCAGAGAAAATTACGGGCGTCTGTGACGATATGATTGCGACTGAACTTCAGCGTATACTCATTGGCGTCAATGGTCTGCCGGCTCCGCGGATAATTATACCGCAGGTCCATGCCATTATACACTACCGATGCTTCCAGCATCCATTTGAAATCATCCTGAAAAGCATCTTTTATCCAGCGGTATTGCAGGCCTGCTTCATTATAATAGGTACTGTTGACCACATCATCATTCACCAGCTTGATGGGCTCTGTGCTGGCCGTTTGTCCATAGTGCAGGTCCTGCCCTTCTCCATTGAAGGATTTCCAGCTGCCCTGCCACTGGTGGGTCATGCTGCCGGCCAGGTAATTGACTGTACCAGACAGCCTTGCCTGCCTTTCACTGAAGCGGCCCATGATCCGGGGAATAGTGACGCCATCCTGCGCATCTTCTTTGCGGTAAGCAAAACCTCCGTCCAGTAATACCTGGAGGCCTTCCCGCTCCCATTGCAGCTGCATACCGCCCCCCATAGTGCTTCCTTTATAATAGCGGGTATAGCCGGTCATGATCTCCTGGTAGTAATTACCCAGGCCGGCCAGCCGGTATACATAATGCATATCCTGGGGGTTGCTGGTGGTCACGGATATTTCTTCCTTATAAAAATCAAATTGCCCGTTCACGCCAATAGTCCAGTTATTATGCAGTTTCCAGAGCAGTGAAGGACTTAATGCCATATCGTTGACATTGGTCAGGGGACGGGGATCATTCTGGCGGGCGCCTGTTCCGGCTTTGTATAATACGCCTGCACCGGCAATAAAACTATTGTCCTTGTTCAGGGGTACAGCCGCTTTCAGTTCCAGCTCATAGTGCTGCTTTTTCCAGTCGCCCCCCAGCGAGTCCCCCAGCACATACGGGTTACGGCGGTAAGGATCCAGCACGGCATTCATCCGTACATCCTTGTCCCAGACCTGCTGGAAGCTGAACCGGCCATAGAGGGAAGCGGTCTGCAATTGCTGGTATCTTTCCGAAGCAAACTGCAGCAGGGTGGAAGAGCCGGGCTGCTGCGCCCGCTTCAGCGAGCCATCTTCATAACCGGCGCCAGCATAGGTTCGTCCCAAACCTGGCACAGGCAGGGTGGCCAGGCCCGCAGCATTGTGGCTATTGATCCAGGGATTGCGGAAGGGCAGCAGTAATAATTTCCCATTGGCAGAGGACAGGGTATCCTGGCCCAGGGCGGTGGTAGCGCCAAAGAGGGAGAGTAAGTATATGATTCGTTTGAACATAAATTAGTTTTAGGGTTGAACGCTTACCACCTGACAAGTGGACGGGTAGCAACTTCGAAATCTTCTGTGGTATTGTTGAAGTCCTGCAGCACTCTTCTTCCATTGATGCTGGTGCGCACTTTACGGCGTACACTCTCCCCCACATAGGTGCCTGAGCAGAATTTAAAGCCAGCGTCCAGCGCCACGGGAATGCGTTTGAAGTTCACTGCATTGGCATTGGCCAGGAAGTCTACCGCATCATACACACTGTCGATGGGCACCTGCATGTACTGGGCGGAAGAAGTGTTATTGGGTTCAACAAACAGGGGCAGCGCCGCAACATTGGAATGCCGGAAGATGACCATGCCCGGACCAAAGACCGGCACCAGCCAGTCGAATCCTACCGAGCCCAGGTAAATGGCCGTCAGGTTGGGCACATCAGAGTCAAGATCGCGGTTATCAGAGCGGGGCACATAGGTCTCAAAATCGGCCCTGCCCAGGCCCAGGTTCACCGGGGAAGAAGGGTTACCCAGCGGGTCATCCTGGTGGTTGATACCGTCCTGCGCAATAATAATGCTTTCACCGGGGGCTATGGGATGATCCCGGCCTGTACCCGGCACCATCCATACGTTCTGCAGGTATACATGATCGGGGTCCGACATAAAGCCCCAGGTCCTGCCGGTAGAAGACTGACCGCTGGTGCCACCCGTATTGGCAATGCAGAGGCTGTCAGCATAAATGGTATCCGCAGAATTGTTATAGATCTCGTAGAACTGATCGGAGAAATAACTGCCGCCGGCAGGTGTCCTGGAACCGGTATAAAATACTTCCTTGAACACAAGGCCACCGGGCAGGGTGCCTTTCAGCTTCAGCACTTCCGGAACATTGTTATCACCAATGCTTAGGTTGGGAATAGCGGCATTGAGGAAGATCTCCGCATCAATACCCACCAGTTGCAGCGCTTCGGCCGGCTCCACCTTACGGAAGGCGTTGACCTCGTAACTGCCTTTCAGCAGGCTGTCCACCAGTATGCGGCCCTCACTGTCTGTAGTGAAGGTGAATTGCACACCGGTATTGGTATTGCGAAAGCTGACCGTGGCGTTGGCCGCGGGGATGGTAGAGAAATTATCCGGGAAATTGACCTGCAGGGCCACGCCGCGCAGGTTAACATCCAGGTAAGCCTTGCGGCAGCCGCCCATGACCACCAGGCCCAGCAGCAGCCACACTATGAATTGATTCCTGTACATATTTCGTTGGTTGGGATTTAGAATTTGATACCGATCTCGGTGCCGAAGAAAAATTCCGGGTTCCGCCGTACATAGTTGGTATAGTAGCGGGTACTCTGTTGCAGCGGCCGGTGTGCAAACACGTTATTGGCAAAAAAGGAGAAGGACATATTCTTCCCTATTTCCTTGGTAAGCCGCAGGTTGAATAACCAGAGCGGGTCCCAGCGTTCTGTCCGGAAATACCCGTCGGAAAAGGTTTCTACCAGGTCCCTGTCCGCGATCCGGTTAAGGGCCTGCCGCTCATGGTCCGCCAGGGTGATGGTTTCACCGGTGCGG
This sequence comes from Candidatus Pseudobacter hemicellulosilyticus, assembly GCA_029202545.1. Classification (GTDB taxonomy): domain Bacteria; phylum Bacteroidota; class Bacteroidia; order Chitinophagales; family Chitinophagaceae; genus Pseudobacter; species Pseudobacter hemicellulosilyticus. Next base: position 3,714,828 of record CP119311.1, on the reverse strand, counting down.
CTGTGGATATAAGCAATGGGCAGGCTATCGTACCCGATATTCCTGTTTTGCTCTTTCCAGATGGTCTGGACAGATAAGGATACCAGGAAACGCAGCTCCGGAATATTATGGATCATCCGCAGGGTGGTGCTGAAGCGTTCGCTTTCTGTACCGCGACCTTTATCATACACCGCTATCCGCATGGGGTCCTGGCCGTTGAAGCTGCGCTTCATGACCGTTACCTCGCTACTGACGCTGGTGGACCTGATCCAGGCGCCGTTCAATATAAAACTGGTGCGGATACTGTTGAAGCGGCCCAGGTCCAGGTCAAACTCAATGCCTTTATTGGTATTGGTGCGGTTGTTCAGCGGCACCAGGTAATCGGCCACAAAAGTATCTATGCGTGCCGGCTCAGGATTCAGCACCGGCGGCTGTCCTGCCGGGAAGGAGCTGGCCTCATAAATGGGTACAGGCAGCAGGCCCAGGCTCCAGGGCGCTACGGCAAAACCATAACCATTGGTCATCTTCTCATAGAAAGCCGTTACGGTCAGGCGTTTTTTCCTGCCCAGGCTCCAGTCGAACCCCAGTTCTGATTTCCGGTTCTTCATCACTTTCAGTTCCGGGTTTTCTGCATTCAGTTTATGCGTGGTGATCATCACCAGCCGCTCATTGGGATCTGCTGAAGTATACCTGTTATAGCTGATGAGGTCATAATAGGCTTCCTGCGGATAGAGGTAGAGCAGCGTGGGGGCCTTGGCCGTGATGCCATAGCCGGCGCGGATGCTGAAATTCTTCAGCAGGTCGTAGCTCCAGTTGAAGCGGGGCGCCGCTACTGTTTTCTGTTCCGTACTCCAGATACCGGTGGGCTGGATATTGTCAAAGCGGATACCGGCCTGGAGGGTCATGCGCCGGCCCAGCAGATCGGCATGCATTTTATCTTCCACATAAAAAGACAACTGGTTGAGCGCCGGAATATCCTTATACGCACGCGGGCGGGCAGCCGTGCTGCTCAGCATCTGCGGCGGCCGGCTGAGGTCGTAGGTCTTGCCCTGGCCGGAGTTGACATCTGTTTTCCATTCGGCGCCCATCAGCACGCGGTGATTGAGCCAGTTGCCATGGTGGAAGAAACTATTGGTGAGCTTGGCAAAAACATTCAGGGGCTTACCATCCACCCATAACTCGGATGTATATTCGGAGGGCACAAAAACACCAGGCTGCGTGGCATTATCCGTGGCATAGGACATGGGGTAGATATAACCGCTGAGCAGTTGCGACTGGAAGCTTTTCTGCACGGCGTAGTTCACCATCACACTGTATTGCAGCTGACGGGCAAACTGCCTGCCCAGGTCCCAGCGACCTTCGGAATTGAAGCGGTAATTATAGTCCTGCGCCTTGCGCACATACTGGTAACGTTTGTCATCGGGGTCCTGCTTCTGCTCGTCCAGGTTCATGGAATAGCTGAAGCCGGTATTGGTGGAGAAAGGCCTCCGGGTACCAAATTTCTTGCTGTACAGCACGCTGCCGGTTACCCGGTGGTAACCTTCAAAAGTAAAACGCTGGTCGTCGAAGGAGCGGGTATAGTCCAGGTCGGCATGCATAGTGCCGCCATTGGCGCCCAGGGCAAAACCCTTGCCGGCGGCCAGCTGCGTGATGCGGGGATTGATACGGGCTTTAAGGCTGAAAGGATCCACACCGGCCTTTGTCTTAACAATGATAGCGCCGGAAGTGAGATCGCCATACTCTACGGAAGGTACGCCGCGGATCACTTCAATGGACTCCACATTATCGGCCGAGAACTGGCGGAGGTCCACCCCTGCCCCACTGGAAGTGGAGAAAGAGGCATTGGCGCCGCCGGTAGCTGTATTGCTCACCTGCATATTGGCATTATTGGAAATGGGTGCGCCGTTCACCAGGAGGGCGGTACCTAAAGAGCCCACATTATCAGGGTTGACCTGCCGGAGAGAGGCCCGGCTGACGCCGCTGAAGTCCGGGTTATTGGCTATGCCCCCGGGCAGCAATTGCAGCACATCGGCCAGGCTGGTAGCCTGCAGGTGCTCAATGGCTGATTTGGAAATAGTGGAAGCAGTGCTGCCGGTCTTATTTTCCAGGGCCACCACCTGGACTTCCTGGAGATTGAGCGCCTGGGTAGCCAGGTAGAAAGGTACATACCGCTGCTCAATAACCGAAATATCCACTTCCCTTTCCTGCGGCACCATACTGAGTGCGCTCACCAGGACACGGATACGGCCTTCGGGAATATCCCGGAAACTGTAGCTGCCATCCCTGCCGGTCACGGCATAGAGATCATAGGGCAATACCTGTACGGTAGCGGCTTCCACGGGTTTGTTGGTGCTGCGCTCCATCACCACGCCTTTGATGGAAACTCCTTTGGCGGTTACGATGAGCATCAGGGAATCCCTGTAGATACTGCCGGTCCTTGTGGTGGAACCAGGCACTACCGTAAAAATTGTAGCACTTTTATTCTCCGCAGGTTTCTTTACTTTCTTGATGGCATAATAATTATTGCCTACGGGGAGGGAATATAATCCTACCTGCTGAAGCAGGCTGTCCAGGATATCTGTGGCGGGCTGGGTCTTTATCTGCGACCAGTCATATTGCACGGTCAGTCCTTCCACTACCTGGCGTTCAAAAACGAAACGCGCCTTTTTTTCTTTGGTGATCAGGGCCAGCGCTTCTTTAAGCGACTTACCTGAGGTCTGGGCATATCCTGCCAATGCCCCACAACAGAGCATCAGCAGAAAAACAGCAGTTTTTCTACGCATTAACGGGAGTTTGATTTGTTGGTTTTATTCAGCTGTACTGAACACCCAGGTCAGGGCGTCCGTTTGCCGTACGCGGATGTCGAGAATGCCCGACAGCGCAAACAGCAGGTCTTTTTCATGGCAAAGGGGCAATACCCCATCAATCCTTCTTGACAGCAGGGCGGTATCTTCCACCACTACTTTTTTTCCATAGGTGCCGGCTATCATTTTAATGATCTCCGCTACTGAAGTGTTATTCAACTCATAGAGTTTATCATGGGCAGGCCCCTGCAGTACCAGGTCCGATTTCTCTTCATTCAGTTCCAGTTCCCTGCCGGAGATGGTAGCCACTTCACCGGGACGCAGGATCATTTCTTTCCCGGTATCTTTCATACGCAGCTTTACCTTGCCTGATTCCAGCTCCACTTCCGTTTTGCCGTTCCTGTTCCAGACATTGAATACGGTGCCCAGCACTTCTATCTCTACATCATTGACATGGACCAGGAATTTCTCCCGTTCGGTTACCCGCTGTGGTTCCTTGTTCAGGTGTTTCACTTCAAAATGAGCGTCCCCGTTGAGCCATACTTCCCTGGGTCCTTTGCGGTTCCAGGAGGGCTGGTAGCGTATATCTGAGTTGGCTCCCAGCATCACCTGCGAGGAGTCCGGTAATTTCACCAGTTTGAAAGCGCCTTTTTCATCGGCCGTGGTCACTATGGCAGCCTGCTGATGGGAAAGGATATGCCAGCAGAGCCAGCCGCCTATCAGCAGGGCCAGGCCTATCCATGCAGCCGCCAGGGCGGGGCGGCGTAAGATCCGGCGTTTAACGGCTGTGGGCACATCCAGCACTTTTTTCACTTCCTGCCATACCAGCCACTCGCCTTCAGGATCGGTGGTCAGCGCCTGTTGCCGGAAGGCTTTCAGCATTTCCTCCGCCTCCTGCATCACAGACACCTGTTCCGGGAACTGGTCCCGGATCTGTTGCCAGTGCAATTGCAGGGCAGGTTCATAGCCCTGCCTGAACACATATTCCTGGAACTTAGGATCCGACATGAATTCGGGCACACCCCACTGTCCGTATTGATGATTTAACATACCGATAAAGTTAGGGACCTTCTGCGGTCCAGCGCCGGTTCCCTTATAGTAATACGGCGATACCCGATGAATTATCCCAAAAATTTAAATTATTTTTTTTCGTCGTGGCGGCCATCGTCAAAAGGGCAACCAGTAAAGCAGCAGGATGGCTGTTGGCGCCGCTTCCCGCAATCTTTCCAGGGCCCGGTAAATGAGTTTATATGCCGCACCTACCTGCATATCCAATACCTGTGCCACTTCTTCGTATGAGAGATTTTCGAAGAATCGTAGCTGAATAGCCTCTTTCTGGCGGGGTGTGAGCCGGGTCATAAGCTGCTGCAGTCTTTCGGCAGTATGCAGGGCGGTCTCCCCCCGGATGATCTTTTCCTCCCGGGAGTCCTGTACCAGGGGCATGGACAGGGAAGGCGGGGCCGGCTGCCCCCGTTGCTGTTCCAGCAGGCCATAGAGGTGGTGACGGAAAGCTTTGAAGATATATTGCTTTACATAACCGGTGGGCTGCAGGCCTGCCCGGTTGGTCCAAAGTTTTACAAACAGCTGCTGGATCCCCTCACGGATCAGGTCCCTGTCCGCGCAGATACCATACCCATAATTATACAGGTGCTGGTAATGCCGGTGATACAATACTTCGAAAGCCTGCTGGTCGCCCATCAGGAACTGCCGCCAGTATTGCGCATCATGCTGAGATTCCGGTGATTGATGATCCATTGTGCTGCAATTTTAGCCAGAGCCGTATACAATATAGATAGGAATCGGGAAATTCTTTTATCAGTTTGGGAAAGCTTTGGAAATGAGGGGCCTGGAAGCAGCTGCCGGCCTTTATTTTCTGTTAACAATCTGTTTTGAATCTGTTGACAAGCTCCAATCCGCTGTGTTATTACTTTTACCGTTATTGTTGACCCCAACATCAACTACCTAAAAGTAATATGAAGAAAACAACATTTCTCTGGTGCTGCCTGCTGGCCAGCGCCACCGTACTGGGACAGGAAACCGCCCGTACCGACAGCTTTTCAAAGAAAGGATACCAGCTTATTGTGATTGACAAGACCACCGACCTGGATCCCAATGTCAAACAACGCATGGTGGACGCCTTCTTTGTAGTGTATCCCAAGCTGGCCAAAGCGTACAACAAGAAAACCCTGAAACGGGTGACCTTTATCTATGATCCCGCCTATACCGGTGTAGCAGAATGCGCCAACGGCCGTATCACCTACAGCCCCACCTGGCTGAAACGCAATCCCAACGATATTGATATGGTGACGCATGAGACCATGCATATTGTACAGAGCTACCCCTGGGGCGCTGGTCCCGGCTGGATCACAGAAGGCATTGCCGACTATGTACGCCATACCACCGGTGTGGACAATAAAGGCGGCGGCTGGTCTTTACCTGAGTTCAAAAAAGAACATTCCTATGAGAACGCTTACCGCGTAACCGCCCGCTTCCTGCTCTGGATTGAACAGACCAAGAAAAAAGGATTTGTGAAAAAGCTGGACGCCGCCATGCGTACAAAAACCTACAGCCCGGCTATCTGGGCCGAGCTGACAGGTAAGAATGTAGATGAATTATGGAAAGAATACAGTGAGAACCCCACTGTAAAATTATAGCTCTCTGGCAGGCATTTCCCGCCGGCCGGAATGCTTCAGGTACAGGACCGTGATGATCGCCAACGCGATCATCACGCCCAGGCCGGCCCCGGTAAAGATCTGCAGGTAAGGATTCACCGCCGCCATTACATCACTGAACAGGGTTTCAGGATGTCCCACCGATAAATAGCCTTTCACCCAGCCCGCCGCAATCAGCGCCAGCCAGAATACACCCAGGCAGATATTATTGATAGTAATACAGATGCGGATCAGTTGTTTTGTTCCCTCCCCCACGCTGTCAATGCGCAGCATATAGCCAAATCCCGCCAGCAGCAGCATGGTATTGATACCGATGGTAGTGCCCATGGCATGCGCCACAGTGATATGCGTACCATGTGTATAGCGGTTGATGGCCGGAATGCTCATGAACAGGGCCAGCAGCAGGTTGGCGGCCACCCAGATCTCCGCAGAACTGATGAACCTGTACACCACCAGGTTCTCAAATTTGCGGGCGGTGCTCAGGCTCTTGCGGAAATCGCGGATAATGATCAGGATGATCACCCATTCCGTCATACTGACCGCATAGGCCACATGGCGCATCCAGTTATTGTTGGGCACATTGTATACGTGGTGGCCCCAGTTGAACATCATATTGAAAAGCCCGAGGAAGAACAGGAAATAGGCTTTTTTGGTTTGCCCCAGTTCCGGCTTGCCGCTCAGGGCTACCAGCAGGAATACGGACACACCGTTGATCATCTGGTTCCAGGCCCCTACCATAGCGCCGTTGGCCTTCCACTGCACCGTCACTTCCCGCAGGAAGGACTCACGGAACCAGGGAATATTGTAGAGGTTCTGTTCCAGGAAAGTGACCAGGAAGAACAGGATGCCGGAGGTCCACATCCAGGCATATACGGGCGCCTTGCCCGGGATCCTGCGGACAAAGGACAGCAGGAAAAGTATCCAGGCTACCAGCAGGGGCAGGTTAAGCCATACAGGGAATTCCCAGTATTCCCGGCCCCCATAATTATTAAAGATATAATTGAGAAAGATCACCACAATGGTGGTCATCCAGATCCACATAAAGGCGGTGCTGGTCCGCTTGCTGTAATAGCTGACACAGGCGGCGGCGCCGGTGATCACCCAGAACAGGGCGGCCGAAGCATGCACGGGGCGCAGCTTGTGGAAGGGCAGCCGCTCATTGAACCAGCCCGGGATCAGGTAAGCAAAAGAAGCGGCAACGCCGGCCACTATGGCAAGCAATAATAATAAAAGCGCGAAACGGGTAAAGAATCGTGTAGTGTACTGCATAAGGCTCGACATTAAAAAACATAGGTTCCGGTCCAATGAACAGCGCTGTCTGGCACCTGGCTTTTGCCACTCTTGTCCACCCATTTCAGAAAGGCGATCACTTTGTCAATTTCATCGTCTGTCAGGTGCAGGTTGGGCATGCTGGGAGTGCCATTCATGATAAAGGCCTTGAGGTAAAGCGGGTTCCCCTTGTTTTTGTCAGAGGCAATATTAGTCAGATCGGGGCCCATATAACCACCCAGGCCATACAGTTGGTGACAGGTATGACAGTTCTTTTGCTGCCAGACCTTCCAGCCGGCCTTCACTTCAGCAGAAGGCAGTTCAGGCGCTTTTTCTGAAGCGCTGTACACATAGACAAAGGACGAGTAAAGAAAAAAGAGAATGACAAGCGTTAGCCAGACCTTCCATTTCATCAGTAAGGAATTTATTCCCTGCCGCTGATGGAACGGGTGGTTCGTTCTGCAGGCGGTATGCGGGGTAGTATTAAAAAATCGCGTGAAAGTAGTTCAACCACTGATAGCAAAACATGACAAATATCACCCATTAAAATGATCGCGCAGATTATGGGGATTTGACAGCAGCTTTTTTCGGGTTAGTCGCAATTAACAGCCGGAGCCCTTCATACTCAGGTAGTTTTACAGTAGTTCTAATACCGGAGATATGAAAAAGAGCATACAGATATTACTAATGGCCATCGCCCTGCTGCCGGCAATAGTGCAGGCCCAGGATACGCTGCCGCCGGCCCTGCCAGCCAGCTGGACCCTGGAAAACAGCATCGCCTATGCCCTGCAGCATAATATATCCGTCAGTACGCAGCGGCTGAGTACCAGGTCGGCCCAGGAAGACCTCCTGCAATCCCGCGCCGCAAAATTGCCCAACCTGACCGGCGCTGCCTCCGCCTCCCTGGTGAACAGCAACAATGCCGATCCCGTAGTGGGTGGCTTCACCACGCAGGCCAGCTTTTCCAACAACTATTCCCTCAGTTCTTCCATTGTCCTGTACAATGGCGGCTACCTGAAAAAAGATATTGAGGGCAAAGAACTGGCGGTGGCAGCAGCCAGTCTCAACGTAGCACAGACAGCCAATGATATCACCCTCAGCATTACGCAGTCCTATTTAAATATACTGCTGGCTAAGGAGAATATTGTGTACCTGGATGATCTGCTGACCACTTCCAAAGAACAGTTGAAGCAGGCCACCCAGCGCTATGAGGCCGGCAGCCTGTCGAAGAAGGATTATTTGCAGTTCCAATCCCAGGTTGCTTCTGACGAATACAATCTTGTCAATGCCCGGAATGCCTATGCTCAGAATGTACTTACCCTGAAGCAGCTACTGCTGCTGCCCACTGAGTACAGATTTGAGGTCAGCGTTCCCAGTGACCTGGCGCAGCTGCCCTCTACCCGGAGCCTGACAGATGCGCTGGACGCCGCACAGCAAACCCGGCCTGAAGTACAGCTGAGCGAACTGGCTATCAAACAGGCCGAGGTCAACCTGGCCCTGGCCAAGACCGCCACCAGACCTACGGTCAGCCTGGGCGCCAATTTATCCTCTGGTTATTCCGACAACCAGACCAACCCCTACCTCAAACAGCTCAACAATAACTTTTACCAGTCCATCGGCCTCAATGTCAGCATCCCCATCTATAACAGGCGGGTCAACAAAACGGCCATCAACAAATCCAATATTGCTATAGAACAGGCCAGGCTGGCTATGCTGGATACCCGCAACACGCTGAACCAGCAGGTAGAGCAGGCCTGGACCAACTGGCAGAACGCACAGGCCCAGTATGTTTCAGCTACCACCCAGCTGAAGACCAGTGAAGAGAGTTATGCCATCACCAACGAGCAGCTGAAATACGGCTCTGTGAACATGGTAGAGGTCATGCAGCAGAAGACCCTCTATGTGCAGGCCACCCAATCATTTATACAGGCAAGGTATAGCAGTATCCTGTACAGCAAGATCTACGACTTCTATGCAGGCATACCGGTTACGTTGTAATCTATAATCATCTGATCATGAAAAAGTACAAGAAAGTATTGATAGGCGTCCTGGTAATAGCAGCCCTCGGCATCAGCGGCTGGTACTGGAAATTCCGGGAAGAAAAGACCACCGTGGTCCTGAAAACGGAAAAACCGGAGATGGGCACCATCTCGCTGGCCGTTACCGCTACGGGCACTATACAGCCTGTGGATACGGTGGCTGTAGGCTCACAGGTATCCGGCACCATCAACCGGGTGCTGGTGGATTTCAACAGCGTGGTTAAAAAAGGACAGTTGCTGGCGCAGCTGGACCAATCCCTGCTCCAGGCACAGGTACAGCAGATGAGCGCCAACCTGGAACAGGCAAAAAGCAACCTGACCTATCAGCAAAGCAATTTCCAGCGGCAGGAGCAGCTGTACAAAGTAGGCGCTATCAGCAAGGCCGAACAGGAAACCGCCCTCTACCAGTACAATACCGCCCGCGATAATGTCAGCAGCGTATCGGCGCAGCTGGTGTCCGCCCAGCGTAACCTCAGCTTCACCGATATCTATTCTCCTATAGACGGCACCGTACTGACCCGCAGCGTGAGTGAAGGACAGACCGTGGCCGCCAGTTTCAACACCCCTACCCTGTTCAGCATTGCCCGCGACCTGACGCAGATGCAGGTACAGGCCTCGGTGGATGAAGCGGATATCGGCAATGTAGCCCAGGGACAGCGTGTAACCTTCACCGTGGACGCCTTCCCGGATGACGTTTTCAACGGCACCGTGAAAGAGATCCGGCTGCAGCCTACCACTTCCAGCAATGTGGTGTCCTATACTACTATTATTGACGCCCCCAATGCCGATAAGAAACTGAAGCCCGGCATGACGGCCAGCATCAGCATCTACACCAAAGAGGTGGAGAATGCCCTGCTGCTCTCCAACAGCGCCTTCAACTTCAGTCCGGATTCCCTGCTGGCAAAGACCTATACTCTCCAGGAAGGCCCTCGCCCGCCCGGCGCCGGCAGACCCGAGGGACCACCACCCGCCAAACGTAATGCTGTGGATTCCGCCAAAGCGGATGCCGGCAAAACAGCTTTTGTCTGGGTGAAACAGGACAGCAGCCTGGTGATGCGCAGAGTGACCACGGGGATGACCAATGAAACCCAGAAAGAGATCCTGTCCGGCCTCCAAGAGGAAGACCTGGTGGTGACCGGGTATGAGCAGGTCAACAAAAAAGATAAAGCAGCCGCCACTACAGGTTCCAGCCCCTTTATGCCCAAAAGGCCAGGGGGTAATAACCGCCAGAAGAACAGTGGGCCGCCGCCACCTTAATAAGGAAACCGTAAAGCCCTTTTCAGCGCAAGCGCATCTTTAGGGATTACATACAGGGGTTTACAGGATGCAGGGCTTTACCGGTTTCCTTTGTTCACCAAAAAACAATGATCATGGCTAACCCAATTTTAGATATACATAACCTGAAGCGCGAATTCAGGATGGGGAGTGAAACGGTGCGCGCCCTCAAGGGCGTCACCTTCAAAGTGGAGCCCGGAGAATTTGTGACCATCATGGGCAGCAGCGGGTCCGGTAAGACCACCCTGCTGAATATCCTCGGTTGCCTGGACAAGCCCAGTGAAGGCGATTTCCTGCTGGATGCCATCAACATCAGCATGCAGTCGCGCAATGAGCTGGCCACTATCCGCAACCGCAAGATCGGTTTCGTGTTTCAGTCATACAACCTTTTGGCACGGACCTCGGCATTGGAAAATGTGGAACTGCCGTTGCTGTATAACAGCAGCATCAGCAGTAAGGAACGGGAGGCCCGGGCCATCAGGGCTTTGGAGGCGGTGAAGCTGGGCGACCGCCTGCATCACCTGCCCAACCAGCTTTCGGGTGGTCAGCAGCAGCGCGTAGCTATTGCCCGCGCCCTGGTAAATGAGCCGGTGATGATCCTGGCCGATGAGGCTACCGGCAACCTGGACACCCGCACCTCTTACGAGATCATGGCCCTGCTGCAGGACTTCAACCAGGAACAGGGCAAGACCATCGTCTTTGTCACCCACGAACCGGATATCGCCGCCTTCAGCTCCCGTACGGTGTTGCTGAAAGACGGTCGTGTAGTGAAGGACACCAAAAACGACAATGTACGTTCCGCCCGGGAAATGCTGGCCGCCTTACCCATGCAGGACGATTATTAAACTATTGAACCATGAATGTCATCAATCTTTTCCGGATAGCGTGGAAAGCCCTTTTACGCAATAAGCTCAGGGCCTTCCTGACCATGCTGGGCATCATCATCGGCGTAGGATCCGTGATCACGATGGTGGCCATTGGTCAGGGCTCCAAACAGAGTATCCGCGACCAGCTCGGCTCCATGGGCTCCAATATGATCAATATCCGGCCCAGCAGCAATGAGACCGTAGGCGGCGGCGCCAGACTGGGCGCCAGCGGCCTGCAGACCCTCAAAGAGGCCGATGCCAAAGCCATCGAAAAACAGGCGCAGTATGTAACGGATGTATCACCCGCTGTTACCAGCAGCGGCCAGGTGATCAACGCCGCCCTCAACTGGCCCTCCCAGATCCAGGGCGTAAGCCCCGGCTTCCTCAATATCCGCCAGTGGAAAATAAAAAGCGGCGCCAATTTCACCGATGAAGATGTACGCTCGCTGGCCAAGGTCTGCCTGATTGGACAAACCATCGTGGAGAATATCTTCCCCTCCGGTGAAGACCCTATCGGCAAGACCATCCGCTTTGGTAAAACACCCTTCAAAGTGATCGGCGTGCTGGAAGAAAAAGGCGAGAACACCTTCGGACAGGACCAGGACGACCTCATCCTGGCGCCCTATTCCACCATCCAGAAAAGAATACTGGCCATTGATTATATCCAGAGCATTTACGCTTCCGCCGAAAGCGAGGAAAGCTCCGATGCGGCAGTGACCGAGATCACCAGCATCCTGCGGGCGCAACATAAACTGAAAGAGGATGCCCAGGATGATTTCACCGTGCGGGCGCAGGCGGAACTGATCAGCACTATCAGCTCTACCAGTGAGCTGCTGACCGTATTGCTGGCTGCTATTGCCGGTATCTCGCTGGTAGTAGGCGGTATTGGCATCATGAACATTATGTATGTTTCCGTTACGGAACGCACCAAAGAAATTGGCCTGCGGATGTCCATCGGCGCCCGCGGCATAGATATTTTGCTGCAATTCCTGGTGGAAGCTATCTTTATCAGCCTGACGGGCGGCCTGATCGGCGTGGCGCTGGGGCTTGCCTCGGCCAAAGTGGTCAGCCTGACCCTGGGATGGCCCACCCTGGTATCAGAGAGTTCCATCATTCTCTCATTCCTGGTCTGTGCCTTTACCGGTGTATTCTTCGGGTATTATCCCGCCAGGAACGCCTCCCGTCTGGATCCTATTGAAGCCCTGCGTTACGAGTAAACAGATCCTTTAACAGGAAAGCAAATCAGCATGGCCAACAATTTATTGCCTAAAAAATGGAAAGAGATACTGGTACACTGTACCGGCTGGGCGGCAGTCTTCGGACTGCCCTTCCTGGTCTGGTTATATGACGACCGGTTCCGGGATAACCCGATGGGCATCCGCTTCATTTATATGAACAGCCTGACCACGGTTATCTGGATGATCATCTTTTACCTCAATGCCTTTTTCCTGACGCAACGCTTCCTCTACCCCAAAAAGTACTGGCAGCTGGGCGGCATCTACCTGATCCTGTTCTTTACTTCCATGGGCGGGCATTACCTGCTGTTCGACTGGCTCATCACCGACCGTCCCCCGCGCCTGCTGAGTGGCATTGCTTTTAACCTGCCCACTTTTGTACTGGCCATTGCCGCCAGCATCGCTTACAGGACCATCGTGGATAAAACCAGGAACGACCGGCTCCTGCACGAAAAACAGGAAGAGAACCTCAAGAGCGAGCTGAGCTTTCTGCGCTCACAGATCAGCCCGCATTTTATGTTCAACGTGCTCAACAATATGCTGGCCATGGCCCGGGCAGGCAGTGAACAGCTGGAACCTACCATCCATAAGCTGTCCTCCCTGATGCGCTATACCCTCTATGAGTCTGATGGCGACAAAGTGGCCATTGCCAAAGAAGTGGACTACCTGTACAGTTATATAGAGCTGCAAAGACAAAGAATAGGTTCCAAAGTAAAATTGGAAGTAAAACTACAGGAGCCCACGGCCGACCTGGAGATAGCGCCCATGCTGCTGATCCCCTTTATTGAAAACGCCTTCAAACACGGACTGGGCCACCGCCCGCAGTCCGAGATCTATATTGACCTTTATTGCAGCAATAACACGCTGTTCTTTTCCACCCGCAATACTTTTCAGCCAGGGTCAGGTGAAGTAAAAGATAAAACTTCCGGTATCGGGCTGACGAATGTAAAAAGACGCTTAAATTTATTGTATCCGGACAAACATAACCTGCTGATCACCAGAGAAGGTCACTGGTTTAATGTGTCCCTGCAAATAAATTTACTATAGCATGCTGACCTGCATAGCAGTTGATGATGAGCCACTGGCGTTGCAATTAATGGAAGACTATATCAGCAAGGTGCCCTACCTGCAACTGGTGGCCACCTGTGGCGATGCCTTTGACGCTACCAGCGTGCTGCAGGAAAGACCCATTGACCTCGTCTTTATTGATATTCAGATGCCCGGCCTCACCGGCCTGCAGTTTATCCAGAGCCTTACACATAAGCCCCTGTTCATCCTCATCACGGCCTACGAAAAGTTTGCCCTGCAAGGGTATGCCCTGAATGTGGTGGACTACCTGCTGAAGCCTGTGGACCTGTCCCGGTTCCTGCAGGCCTGCAACAAAGCCCTGGAGCTGCACAACCTCCGCCAGGCCGCCAGCCAGCAGCCCGCCCCCGAAGCCGATTTTTTCTTTGTCACCGTAGACTATAGCCAGGTCAAACTCATGTATGCCGATCTGGTCTGGATAGAAGGGCTTCGGGATTATGTTAAGATCCACCTGAAGCCGCCAGCCAAACCCCTCATAGTACGCAGCAGCGTAAAACATATGGAAGAAGAGCTGCCAGCTACCCGCTTCCTGCGCTTTCACAAATCCTATATTGCGGCCATTGACGCCATCAGCTCTATCCGCCGGAATAGCCTGTTCATTGGCGAGCTGGAGCTGCCAATAGGTGAAACTTACCGGGAGCGGATAGAGAAGCTGACAAAGAAGAACTGGTAGGGAGCAGACTGGTTCGTCCAAAATAAAAAAACGCCCCGCTGTCCGCGGGTCATTTCCTTTTCCGGCGCAACAACAACACGGTGCTGAAAATGACTAATCCTGCCGGCAATACGCCCATCAGGATGATCTTCATCCGGACAATCCCCTTAGCGGAGGGAAATATTTTTGTGTCATCGGTATCAGGACGTGAGCAGTCTACCGGGTATTCCCCTTCACTGATCCACCGGAACAATCCCATGAGCAAAACAAAATTGGCATTGATGGGCTGGCTTCTGCCCAGTTCCGCATTACTGATAAAATCAGCGTCCCCCGCCACTACGATCCTTTGTTCACGGCCATTCAGCTGCCGGCTTAACCCCCATACGGTGGTGAAGCTGCCTTTCCGATCACCCATGGCCGGGCGAAATGGCAGGCGGGAAGAATCCCTTCCCATGGCCTGGCTGGTGAGCCAGGTGCGGGCCGTATCTACCTGCAGTATCGGAATTGCGTGGAAACCAGCAGTATCCGTGCAGCGGATGGCTGATACGCCGGGCATGGTCAGGACCGGGTCCTCGGACGCATTGCGAAGGATGTTCCGGTCAATGATATCAATCATGGCGCTGAACCGGGCCTGCACAAAATCGGGCGCATAGTCCTCGCTGGCCATTGCCAGCTGGCCCTCTTCCAACTCCAGCCCCAATTGCCGGAACAGCGGCGCAGTGACGGCCTTCCGGTCGGGCTCCGCCGCCAGCAGCAGGTTACCACCTTTATGGATATACGAATTCAGCTTCCACAGCATTGAATCCGGCAAGGCATAGCGCGGATCGGCCAGCACCAGGATAGCGCAGTCATCCGGGATGGCCCCGCCTGCCGGGATCTCCACCACCTCAAATCCCTGGTTCACCAGCGCATGACGGAAAGTAAGCTCGGAAGACAACTTCTTGTAGTCCTTATCCCCGGCCCTGCTGATATTGCGTTCCAGCTGCCCGGACAGGAACCCTACTTTCAGGCTGCCATCGGTGAGCCGCTTCAGGGCTGCGCTGATCTCCGCTTCAGATGGATAGGCGCGCATATCCTCAAACATCCGGAGCGGCACCCGCTTGCCTGCCCACTCTATTATTTTTACTACCCTGTTCTCTTCCGGCCGAAGGTCTGCCTGCTTACGGATCAGCGCCGGAGACAGTACGCGGCTGGAATCAATTTCGAGCGATTGCGCCACTTTGAGGGCAATGGCGGCGTTGTCCAGACCAGGATTGGCTTTGTAGACGTAGTCATATTGTGAGCTGTCATAGTAGTACACTTCCCTGAACTCCATATCAGGGATAAACCGGGTATATTGCTCGTAACGACGGATATCGGCATTGCGATGCCTGGGCGTGCAGTAATAGACGAACCGGTCCAGCAGGTTCACATAGGTGGTGATCCGGACAGGTCCCTTTATCTTTTGTGCAATGGCCTGGCTGGGTGGCGTCAGCGTCTGGCTTTTGGTAATGGTGGCGTCATAATAAAAAGCGGCCCAGGCGCGGGAGCTGAAATAACCCAGTGTCAGCGCCAGCAGGAACAGCCAGGTATATCGCCCGGCCCTTACCAGCGCTGGCTTTGATTCTCTGCCGGCCAGCAGCTTCAGCATGGTGAAACCCAGGAAGAGAGTGATCACAATACCAAAATAGAACAGGTCCTTGCTGCTGATCAATCCTTGGATCAGCTGGTCCGACCGGCCCGCAATAGAAAGGAAATAGGTAAGGTCACGCACCAGGTCAATATCCTGCCAGAGGGTGCCTATATAATTCAGTACGGCAAAGATCACCAGGGTGGCAATGGCCGCCACCACCTGGTAGCCAGTAAGGCTTGACATGAACAGGCCGATGGCCGCATAGGCGCTGAGCAGCAGGAACAGGCCCAGCAGCCCGGACAGCAACAACCCATAATCAATGGCCTGCACCGCACCACCCGCCACCAGTACAAACAGCAGCAGGGAAAGCATCATCAGCAAACCGTACAGCAGCATGGCCAGGTATTTGCCCAGCACGATCTCTATGATCCTGACCGGGGAGGACAGGAGCAGCTTTACCGATCCGCTGCTGATCTCCCTGCTCAGCAGTCCCATGGTCAGCAGTGGAATATAGAGATACAGGTTGTACTTTGCCGCCATGAATATGCCCGGGGCATAAGGATTGGTGAAAAGCTGCCTGGTCATGCTGTGCAGGGCATACCCCACCTGCTGGCTGGATTCATATTGCTGCAGCAGGCTGGTAAACTGCAGGGCAGACTGGAAAAGGAACACGATCAGCACCAGCCAGGCCAGCGGCGAGTAAAACAGGTAGCCCAGCTCGGCTTTGGCGATGCGATAAATTGTTTTCATATTCAATAATTGATGGTTTATTATTTGGGGGTATGGCCGGACAGCCGGGCAAAAATGGAATCGGGCGAGCTCCTTTCCAGGTAGATCTCCTGCAGCGGCCAGTCCATGCGCACCGATTTGCGTATAAAGGTCTCCGTTACCTTACCGGACCCGTCAAAAAAAAGACGGGCCTGACGGGGCGACAGTATTTCAGCACGCACAATCCCGGGTACGGCCTGCAGCCCTTCAACAGGAGGCAGCCACTCCATCTCCACCAGGATACTGTCAGGGGCCAGGTAGTTATTGAACGCTTCCATGGTATCGGCAAAGACTACCCGGCCGCCTTCAATCATCTTGATGTCCTTACAGATAGCCTGCACTTCGGACAGGATATGGGTAGAAAAGATCACGGCCCTTTCTTCCGCGATCTCTCTGATCAGCTTACGCACTTCGAGGATCTGATTAGGATCCAGTCCGTTGGTGGGTTCATCCAGCACCACCAGCCGCGGCCGGTGTATGATGGCCTGCGCTATGCCCACCCGCTGGCGATAGCCGCCGGAGAGGTTTTTGATCAGCCGGTTGCTGAAATGGGCTACCCCGCAACGCTCCTTGGCGGCTTCCACGGCCGGCCGGACACTGGCCTTGTCCAGCTGCCGGAGGTGGGCGCAGTGGACCAGGTATTCATCCACCGTCATGTCGTAATGCAGTGGCGGGTTCTGCGGCAGGAAGCCGAGCTGTTTCTTTGCCTCACGGGGGTCTTTCCGAAGGTCAATGCCGTTGATGCGGACAACGCCCTCCGTCTGGTTCAGTACGCCGCACATAATGTTCATGGTAGTGGATTTACCGGCGCCGTTGGAGCCCAGCAGGCCTACAATACCGTGCTGGCTGATCTCAAAGCTGATATCCCGGATAGCCCACTGATGGCTATAGCGGTGCGACAGGCGCTCCACCTGTAAAATGGGTGTTTGCATAATAGGAGTTGATAGAAATGTTGGGGCAATAGCTTTTTTTACCGTTCCGGCTTACCCGCCGGAACGGTAAAAAAAGACTTGATGGGATCATGGATTTTGCGCTATGCCGGAGATATCGATCTCTCCTTTGGGGATGGGGAAGGTATACCGGTTATCATTAGGCGGCAGCGTATACTCCTGGCCATCCAGTATCCTTTTGAGTGTTACCTGGAAGCGGGGATCGAGGTTGAGGCGCCGGAGGTCCGACCAGCGGACGCCCCGCAGGTAAAGCTCCTTCCTTCGCTCGGCAAGGATCACCTGCAGGGCCGCTGTTTCATCGTTCACAACGGGCGATACATAGGTATTGGGCAGGTAACGTTTTTCCAGCAAGGTGCGCAGGTCCTCCATAGCATCGTTTATGCGGCCAGTCCGCGCCAGGCATTCCGCCCGGATCAGGTATTGCTCATCGGTAGCAATGCCGCAGAAAAGATAATTCCGAAAGCCGGTATACATACCCCGGAATAGTACGCCGCCTGTTGTGTAGAAAAGCGTTTTGCGCAGATCGTTATCAGAATAGGAGCGGTACAGGAGGGTGTCCACGAGGCCGCTGCGGTTGCCGAGCATTGTTGTGCTGCTCAGCTCACAATGCCAGCTCACTTCCTCATTGAGCGCGGTAAAAGGATAGGAGCGCGTGCCATTCACCGTATTGTAGTCGATAAGGGTATTGGTATGCTGCAGGTATTCATCGGCATTCCGGTAGGCATCGGCATAGCGGCCCATGGAAAGATAGATGCGGGCCAGCAGGCCGGCTACGCCAACAGAAGAAGGACGCCCCCTCACCGGCTGGATATCCGGCAACAGTGTTTTGGCGGTTTCCAGGTCGCCGGTGATCCGGTCGTAGGTCTGCTGCAGGGTGCTGCGCTGCACGGGCTCGTTGATATCCGCGCTTAGCTTGAGCGGAATCCCCAGGTCGGTGGCCGCTGTCTGCGGATCATATTGCCTGCAGAACACCTGCGTCAGGTTGAAAAAGGAGAAAGCCCTTTGCGCCAGCGCCTGCCCCTTCACCGAGCGCCAGTCCTTTTCATTCACTGTGGTGACCGCCACTTTCTCAATTCCTTCCAATGCCACATTGCTATTGAGGACTGCCTGCCAGGTTGCGTTCCAGCTGGTCACATCATTAGCGGTATAAGGGTCCTTTGCCCAGACATATATATTCCGTTCCTCTTCCGACAGGCTAAGCCAGGTGTTATAGGGCAGATAAGTATCGTCTGTGGTGCATTCGCCCAGTATCACGAACGATCTGGATAATACGCTGTAGTTTTCCAACAGTGCCTGGTAATCCTTGACAGTTACCGGCAGCAAAAGTGATTTATCGGGTTTGGCTTCCAGCCATTCCTTGTTGCAGGCCGCCGCCGGGAAAAGCAGCGTGCCCAGCAGGAGCATTTTTATTGTATTGTTGATAGATGACATCGGGAATGATTTAGGTTAGAAACTGGCTTTTATTCCGGCGGCGATGGTACGCGGGGCGGGGAACCCGCCCGTAGGATAATCAGGATCCAGGCGGGAGCTGGTCGCTTTCCAGAGCAGGCCAATATTATTGGCATATACATAGAACTGGAAGCTTTGCATAGGCAGCTTCAGCAGCCTGAAATTGGCGGCCGTATAGCTTAGGCTGATATCCTGCAGCCGGATATGGTCCCCTTTCTCCACCGTTGCCTCGGAATTGCCATAAAAAAATTCCCTCATGCTGTTGACCGGATACTGGAAGGAAGGTACGGTGGTCTTCAGTTCGTCACCGGGTTGCTGCCATCGGTCCAGGTAATCCTCATGCATCTGGTACGAGCTGATCATCATCGGATAATTGACCGTTCCTCTCCGGAAATAATAGCCCAGCTTGTAGCTGATGTTGAAGGAGAGGCTGAGCTGCTTATAGCTGATGGTATTCCGCAGCCCCCCGTATACGACCGGCCGGCCGGGCCCGCTGTAAACGATCTCATCGATGCTCATCGGGAAGGTGAGCCCAAAATAGTCCTTGCTGAGATGGCCTTCCGCATCATATCCCTGCGGATCTCCATTGGCAGGGTCCAGCCCCGCCCATTTGTAGCTGAAGATGCCCGACACGGGCTTGCCCACATAGGTGTGAATGCTGGAACCATTGTCCACGAGACTGGAGAAATAGGTGACCGGTGCAGAATAGGAGGAGATCTTTTCCGCCGCCCAGCTGGCCAGGAGACTGGCATTCCACCGGAGCCGGCGGCCAAAGGATTTCGTATTCAGGGTAAGATCAATTCCTTTGCCTTTTATTCCTGCATAATTGCCCCGCAGGTTGGTGACGCCCGCGGTGGGCGCCAGCTGCTGATCGCCGATCAGGTCCATCCCTTTTTTAAAGAAGAGCTCAACGGTGCCGCTCAGCAGGCGGTCCTTCAGGGCAAAATCTATCCCCAGGTTCAGCATGCCTACTTTCTCCCAGCGCAGCTCGGGATTGCCGATATTGCTGATGATAGCAAAGGGAACGCCGTCTATCAAGGTACCGAACATGCCCCCGCTGAGCACCATCAGTGTCGTCACTGCAGCCAGGTTCCGGTCGAGATTACCGTTGAAGCCGTAAGAGGTCCGGAAGCTCAGCTCAGGCAGCCAGCCCGCCCTGTAAAAAGATTCCTTGTGAATATCCCATTTAGCGCCGGCCGACCAGAGCGGCACTGATCGCTGGTTAGACTTCACGCCGAAATAGTTGGATTGGTCGATGCGTCCGCTGAGCGATAGCGTATACCGCCCGGCATAGGTGTAAGCGGCATTGCCATAGTAGGAACGAAAGCGGTCCGTTTGCCCGCCTACCGACAAGCCGTCGGAGATGAAACCGCCGGAATTGGGATTGGTGTTGAACCCGACGCCCGTTACGACGGTACTGTAGGTAGCCGTGGCATCGTCGTATCCATAGAACATAGAGCCTTCGGAAGACCGCACCAGCTCGCGCTGCTCGATGCCCGCCAGCACCACCAGGTCATGGTTCTTCCAGCTGCCGTCGTAGCTCAGCTCGCCCCGGATATTGTTGGAATGACTGACCTCCGAGCTGCGGCTCAGGATACCACCCATTGGGATATTGTAGCCTGTCACCCGGCCCGAAGCATCCACCTGGGAGAACATATTGATGAGCCGCCTGGAGAAATAGCTTTCCACCGAATGCAGGCTGCTGCCTTCCGAATTATACTGCTGGAACTGGTAACGGACACTGGCTTTCAGGCCCCTGATCAGCTCATAGGTTGCGGAGCCGTTCAGCCGCAGGTCGGAGACGGCCGTATGGCTCAAATCGTAGCCGCCGTTCAGCTCATCCAGCGGATAATACTGCCAGTTCAAAAAGCCTTTCTCCTCCACGGTGCTGAGGTAGGCATTGGACAGCTCTTTATTGATGGGCAGGTTATTACCTGCTGCATCTTTCAGCTGCGCATAAGGATACAGGAAGCTGCCATAGAAGGCGGTATTGGCCAGCGCCTGGTTACCTTCCTGGTTGGTACGGGCATACTGCAGGCCGCCGGTAAGGGTCAGGTTCTTCACCGGCCTGAACATATTATCGAGGTTGATGGTGACGCGGTCATAATCGCTGCCTTTTTGCGTGCTGAGGTTCTTATCATAGCCCACCGACAGGTAATACGTATTCCGCTCCCCGCCCCCATTCAGCGAAAGCGCGTACTGCTGGTTCACAGCCGGCCGGTAGAAATATTGGCCGATCTCATCCCTGACATCGATGCTGCGCAGCGCATCCAGCCTGGTTTTCAGCTCGTCGGCCTCTATCTGTCCCAGGCGTTGCTGCTGCAGCAGCTCCACCACAGGCGTTACGACCGGGTAATTGGGATTGGTAAACTGGTTGTCGTAATAGCCCTGGTTGAAGAGATAGGTCTCCAGGTCTATCAAATCGGAGGAGGGCAGGTATTGAGGGGTGTATTTCAGATCTGGTTTGGCCGATACGGTCACATTGCTGTTCAGGCTCACCCGCAGCGGCCTGTTGACCCTTCCCTTTTTAGTAGTGATCACGATCACGCCATTGCCGGCCCTGGCGCCCCAGATAGAGGCGGCCGCGGCATCTTTGAGGATATTGATGGTCTCAATATCATTCGGATTGATATTCGTGATATCGCCATCGTAGGGAAAATTGTCCACTACAATAAGCGGTTCTGTATTGGCAAAGATGGTGCTGCGCCCCCTGATCTTCAGCGGTGATTCGTTGGTGGCCAGATCGCCGCCCCGGTGATAGACATAGCCGCTGGTAATGCCTTCCAGCCGGCTCACCAGGTCGGTGGATACCCGGGCCTCGAACATTTGTTTATCCGGCTGCGCAAAGGAGCCGGTAGCCCTTTCCCGCGGCAGCTGCTGGTAGCCCGTGCTCAGCACCACCTCGGTAGTGTCCAGGTTTTGCTGCAGCGGGATCATAACAATCCGGACCGGATCGGCATTGCGTACCGTATGCTCCTGGGTTGTATAGCCTACATAGCTGACCAGGAGTATATCGCCCGGATCCGCCTGCAGGCTGAACTGTCCTTTCTCATCGGTGAGCGTAATGGCCGCTTTCCCTTTGATCCTGATGGTAGCGCCCAGCAGCGGCTGGCCGCCGGATGCAGTCACCGTACCGGAGATGGGCAGGGCATTGTACAGTGTCAGAAAATCTTTTCGCCGCGCTTCCGGCAGCTCCAGCGGTCTGCGCGACAGCATGATGGTCCGGTCCTCTATGCGAAAGTCAAGCTGCTGGTCCTTCAGCACCAGTGTCAGGAAATCTTCCAGCTGCATCCCATCGGCCTTCACCGATACGGGGCGGGCGTTCAGCAGGTCTTCCCGGTTGAAAAAGAACACGTAGCCGGTCTGCTTCTCCACCAGGTTGAAAATTTTCCGGAGGGTCAGGTCCTTCCCTTCCACCGATACCTTCTGGGCAAAGCCGGATGCCTGGACCTGAAGGAAGGCGGCCGTTAATAAAATAAAAGTCAGTTTCATCACGAGCAGCGTTTTGGTGAGCCACCGCAGGCCGGAGCGCCGGTTGCGCCAGTCAGCCCGCAATGCGGCATTCGCGGGCATCCGGCCGCGGATACTAAGAGCCATAAATTCCATAACTTCGTTTAGTTTGGGTTGATAAATAAGCAGTATTCGTGGTAGAACAATTGTTTATCGGGTTGGCCCAAACAAATTACCGGAGGTGTTTCCAGCACCTCCGTTCCTGTTTGCAGACCAGCCCGGTTTTGGTCAGGTTGGCATGAACGATGATTTATGATGAATAATAGGTTGACGATTGCTTACAGGAACAGGATCAGGGCATAACGATCAGCCGGCGGCCTTCCAGCCTGAAATGTACACGGGCGCCTTCCAGGCCCTTCAGCACGGCATCCAGCTGTAATCCCCTGCTCATTTTACCGCCGAAGAACAGCCTGGGCACTGTGTTTTCGTACACTACCTCAATATCATACCAGCGTGCTATCTGTCGCATCACTTCTTCAAGGCCGGCATTCTCGAAATTGAATAAGCCATTCTTCCAGGCGGTCACCTTGTCGATATCCACCTCGCTCAGCAACTGAGGCTCCTGTGCTATTTCATTGTGCAGCGCCTGCTGCCCGGGCGCCAGGTCCAGTTTCCTGCGCCCCACCGTTACCCGGACGGCTCCCGCTACCAGCGTAGTCCGGATGGCCTGTTCGTCGGCATAGGCATTGATGTTGAAAGCGGTCCCAAGCACTTCCACCTTGCTATCTCCATTCACCAGTACAGTGAAAGGCCGGCGGCTATCCGGCATCACTTCAAAATAAGCCTCACCCGTAACCTGCACCTGCCGTTCTTTCCCGCTGAACTTTGTAGGATAACGGATGCTGCTCGCAGCATTGAGCCATACCCGGCTGCCATCCGGCAGGCTGAGCTGGAACTGTCGGCCCCTGGGTGTGCTCATGGTATTGAAAGCGGCAGTGCTGGCGGGTGTTGCGGCAGCCTCATACCGGAGTTGTCCTTTATCCAGCAGCACCCGGCTGCCGCCCTCTGTAGCCAGCAGGCCGTTACCGGCGCTGTCCAGCAGGATGCGGGAGCCATCGGCCAGTTGCAGCACCGCCCCTTCCCTGCCCGGGGCTATGACTGCTGCCTGTGCGGTGTCAGCCACAGGAGTTTGCCGGGTAGGCAGCAGTAAATAACCGATGGTGAGCAGCAGCACAGCGGCAGCCACCCGGAGCCAGGCTGTACGCCGCAGGGGGATAACGCGCGCCTTGTCAGCGACCGGCAGAGCTGCCAGTTCAGGAATGGCCGCCTGCAACTTCTGCCAGCCGGGCTCCGGCTGAAGGCTACCATAAAAAGCAGCCTGCCGCAGGAGCCAGTCGGACCTTTTCAACTGTTCATACAGCTGCTGGTTCTCTGGCCTATCCTTCAGCCATTGCTCCACTGCCTGCGTTTCTGCAACAGTGGCAGCGCCTTCCAGGTACCGGATCAGCGGACCGGCTATATCAAAAGCAGGTTGTTCCATAATAGTTATTCATTAATACGGACAAGCACCGTCTTTTTCCAAAGGAATCAGCAGAAAAATTTCGAGAACAGGAAGAAGATCTCCAGCAGCCCTTTTTTGAGCAGGCCCTGTCGAAGTTTTTTAATGGCGAGCAATTTCTGGTTCAGTACGTTCTTAGTGCTGATGTTCATAGCAGCAGCCACTTCGGCCGTGGTCATGCCGTCAAAAAGGATATGGCGCACCACGCGGGCGCATTGGACCGGCAGCTGTTCCAGCTCTTCGGTGAGCAGGCGCATAAATTCCGATTCGGCCAGCAGGGCCTCTACCCGGTTTTCTTCGGACGCGCCCGATTGCAGCAGCTGCTGATGAAGAGCGGACTGCGTTTGCTGCGCCCGCAGCCAGTCGATGGCCCCATGTTTTACGGCCAGGAAAAGATAGGATTTTAGATGCGCCCTGCTTTTGAGCTGCCCGCGTGATTTCCAGAGACTGACAAAAGCCTCGGTCACCAGGTCTTCGGCCTGGGGCAGGTCCTGCACCAGCTGAAACCCGAAATACAGTAACTGTCGGTAGTGCTCCTGATAAACCGAACGAAAAGCAGCTGCATCGCCTGCTTCCAGCAAGGCCAGCAGTTCGGCATCATGATATGGGGTGGTTACGGACAAGGCAGTAAAAATAAGTTTTTATGCCAAATAATATCCGAAGCAAAGTATTGGGGAGATGGCAAGCTGGTATTATGAGGTAACCATTGCCTGCACTGTAAACAGGTAAAGTCCCGGGCCTTTCGGGTGAAAGGCGCCGGGACCTGTTTTGCCTGCCGGGCTTTCGGCTATCCGGTCAGCACTGCATAAAAAGACAGCGGGGCTGTTTATTGCGCCAGTGCATGAGCGCCTGCACCGGCAGTTGCTTTCAGCACTTCCGCCAGTATCTCCGGCGAAGCCAGGTCGGCAGCAGTGCGGTTTTCATAGAAACGGTGCATGGTCCCATCGGGCCGGATGATAAAAAGTGTGGGATAGGCGTTGATGCCGTAGTACCGTAACAACTCCTGATCAGAACCCTTACCGGCGGTATACAGGTTCAGGGCCTTGGCCGATGTATAGCTACCCGAACGAATACTTTTCAGCCAGGTCTTTTTCCCTGTATCAATGCAGATACTCAGGAAAAGGATATCCTTATGATCCTGCAGCAGTTCCTTGGCAGGTTTCAGCACATTTTTATAGACGTACTCGCAGGCGCCGCAACCGGTGAACCAGACATCCACCATGATGGTCCTGCCTTTGTAATCCGCCAGCCGGTGAATGGTCCCATTGGTATCCGGCAGGGCAAATTCAAACGCCGGCTGACCGGGCAGGCGACCACGTATGGCGGCCAGCTCTTTCCTGGTATATGGGTCTTTCGCCATGCGGGCTACCCAATCATAGAGCGTATCAAAATGCCGGGTGCCTTTGTCTGCGCGGATCACCTGCAACAGCAGCCTGTCCCGCAGGGCGCCTGAATAACCAGCTGCAATAGTTTTCAGATCGGCATCCGGATCATCTGTACCGGTACGCAGGTAATTCTCAAAATTGATCTTTCCATACAGGAAATGCAGGTAACTGTTGGAAGCAGGCAGCCAGTTGCTGTCTACCGCCAGGGAATACCGGGCAGCCATACTCATCCGGTATGCATCCAGGAACCGGGCCCTGGCGGCGGGCTTACCGACCGTTGCCGCATAGCCGAGCCGCAGCCGGTAAAAATAACTGCCGATACTATAGCAGGTGGTTACAATCTTCGCCCTGTGCAGCTGGTAAATAAAATCGGGTACACTATCCCGGTACTGGTCCAGCACCAGCAGGCAGGCCTGCAGCTTGACCAGGTTGGGATCATAATGACTGCGCTGGGTACTATCTTCCCAGAATGGCCTTTCCGGTCCGGTCCTGGTATCGGCAGCATGCTGCAGGGCTTCTTTCAGCCGTAATTTTGCAGCGCCTGTCCCCGAGAAGGAACGGGTAAAATCATAGGGCTCATGATATGTTCTGGGTTTGTCCGGATACCGCCTGTCCACAAGGATAGTAATGCTGTCCCCCGCCTGCCAGCAGTAATCGATCAGAAAAGGGATGGCGCGGTACTGATCTGCATACGCATAACCGGCCGGCGATTCCTCCAGCAGAGAAAAATAGCCATACGCGCGGGTTGTCTGCACCTTGAAATGATATATTCCGCCCGCCTCTGCGCGGGCGCCGGTCCAGCTTCCCTGTTCCCGGGAAAACGCATCTTTCATGGAGAGAAAAAGGGAATCCTCCTGGATGGAAGGGCATACAACGGTCACCTGAAAACCGGATTGTCCGTACACTGCCGGGGCTATCCAGCCAACGAACAGCACAAAACAAAGCCTGCACGCATAATGCATGTCAATAAATTTTAGGTAAGAAATGATTTTTAGCGTTCGTTCTGCTGCACGCCGGCCGCCACTTCCGCTGGCGGGATAAGGAATGTATAGCGCTTATCCCCAGGCGGCAGCTCATAGGTGATGCCGTTCTGTACCCTCGTGAGCGTGCGGGCAAACCGCGGGTCCTTATTGAGCCGGCGCAGGTCTTCCCAGGCCAGTTGCCCGGTGAAGGGAAGTTCCTTTCTTCTTTCCGTCAGGACCTGCTGCAATGCATCTTCTGCACTGGCCGCTGCACGGTCTGTATAGGTACCCGTGCGATATCTTTTGCGCAGCAGGGTATTCAGGTCGCTCATAGCATCCGTTGTGCGCCCGGCGCGGGCAGCCGTTTCCGCCCGGATCAGGAACAGTTCATTGCTGGCAATACCGGAAAAATTATAGTAGGTGCCGGCATAAGCGCCCCAGAACTGCACCCTGCCAGCGCCCAGGTCCTGGTAGATCAGGGTCCTGCGCAGGTCATCGGTTCCATAGCTGGCATAGAGTGCCGGATGGGCATATTGAATGCCATAGAATGGCCAGGTGATGGCAGTACTTCCTGATGATGCAAAGAAAATGATCTCGGGATTGTTCAGGGATGCGTCAGATGAAAAAGCGGGGAACCGGAAACTGCTGCTGGGATTTACCAGTACCGGGTCATTGTAATCCAGCAGGGTGGAATATTCCGCGAGGGCCTTATCGGCATGATACCAGGCGCTATCATAGAGTTCCATGCTCAGGAATACTTTGGCCAGGAAGGCATGAGCGGCCGGCCGGCTGGGACTGCTGCTGTACTTTCCGTTCCGGGGCAGCACGGCAGCTGCCTGCCGGAAGTCCTGCAGAATGTTGTCATAGGTGTCCTGTATGCTGGACCGCTGATTAACAATATTTGGATCGGACCCTGTGCGGAGCACCAGGCCCGGCGCCGACAACTTATCCGGCGCATAAGGTACACAGTAAGTCTGCGACAGGTTATAGTAGGTCATAGCCCGGAAGAAAAGGGCTTCGGCCTGGAACCGGCTGCCCTGTGCCGGATCGCTGGCAGTGCCCAGTTTGTCCAGCCCTTCCAGCACCAGGTTGGCGTATCTGACCCTGTTGTACTGGTTCAGGTAATCCAGCACGCCTTTATCTGTAATATAGGGATTGGGGTCCCAGAGATATAACCGTCGATCCTGTTCGGATGCAGCTGCCAGGTTATCATCCGTCAGGATGATATTGTCCGAACCACAAAGTCCCAGCACGGCATAACCTGCGTTGAACACATAGGTATTGTTAAGCAGGGCTTCCATATCTTTCATGGAAGCCGGCGTTACATCTGTGCTCTGCCGCTTTACATCCAGCCATTCCTCCTCCTTGTCACAGGCGCTCAGCAGCAGGCAGCAGCAGAAAAAATATAGCATGTTAAAAGATTTCATATCAAACATATTGAGGTCAGAAATTTGCTTTAAGGCCAAAAGCCATGGAAAAAGGATTGGGTACGGCATTGCCTGAATAGGCATAGGGATCTATACCAAGATCATTGGCTCGCCAGAGGATGCCCAGGTTGCTGGCATAGGCAAATACCTGCAGGCCCTGGAAACGGAAACGGCGGATGGCCAGGTTATTGAACTGGTAACCGATGCGCAGGTCCTGCAGCCGGATATGGTCCCCTTTGGTCACCAGCACTTCCGAGAACTTATAAAAATTATTCCGGTTGGTATTGTTGGGATACACCAGCGAGGGCACCTGTGTCAGCAGCTCATCGCCCGGCTGCTGCCAGCGCTGGCCGTAATCAACGTTCTGGTTCCTGGTGGTACTGATCAGTTCGGCATAGTTGAGACTGGTGGAAGGCCGCCGGAAATAATGTCCCATTTCAAATAGGATATTCCAGGACAGGGAGAACCCCTTCCAGGAAAGATCATTGCGCAGGGAGCCCCAGAAAGGCGGACGGGATGGCCCGTGATACATCAGGCTGTCTGCATTGAAATTGGCAATAATACCTCCATAATCCTTGCTGACCTTACCCTGCAGCATACCCTGCGGATCACCGGTAGCAGGGTCCAGCCCGGCCCATCGGTAGCTGAAAAGGCTGTATAGTGGCTTGCCTTCCAGCGCTACGCCGGAAGTATTGTACTGAATACTGGAAGAACTAAGCACCACGCCATAATGGGTCACCTTGTCTTTCAGGTAATTGACCATCCAGGTAGTGCTCCATTGCAGTTTCCGCTGGATATTTTTATGCGTGATGGCCAGCTCAATGCCGTGGGAGCGGGTACTGGCTGAATTGCCCAGCACAGAGCTGGCGCCGGTCTGGGGCAGCAGATCATTGGTCTGCAGCAGATCGAGCCCATCTTTACGATACAGTTCAATGCTGCCACTGACAACTTGCCGGGCTACACTGAAATCAATCCCCAGGTTGATGATCTTTACACGTTCCCATTGCAGCTCCGGGTTGCCGGTGGTTATCCCATGAATGATATTCTCACCGGTCATCGGACTTGTCAAAAAGGACCCGGTAGGATATGCAGAACCGTTATACACATTTCCATTGAAGCCATAGGTAGCCCGGAGTTTGAGGTAAGGCAGCCAGGAAGCCTGGTAAAAACCTTCGCGACTGACCTCCCAGCCGGCGCCGGCCGACCAGAGCGGAGTAATCCGCTGGTTGGTCTTTACGCCAAAGATATTGGCCCCGTCTTTCCGGGCGCTCAGCGTCAGGCTGTACCTGCCTGCATAGGTATAGGCCGCATTGGCAAAATAAGAGATATACCGGTAAACGGTCCTTCGTTCTACTCCATCCGGCGCCAGCCCTGCGTTGGCCAGGGTGGTAGAACCGCTGGGTGAAGTAACATAAGTGGTATTGAAATTCAGGTTCATATTAACCGTCCCGGCCTCTGGATCATACCCTACCAGCACGTTACGCCGGCTGCTGGTCCGGGTCTCGCGCATTTCAGCGCCGGCAATGGCGGTGAGCTGGTGATCGCCGGCCAGGGTCTTGTCCATACTCAGCTGTCCGCGCACATTATAGCCCTTCAGTTGCCCATTGTTCAGGATCAGCACGGCCCCTGATGGGGCCTGATAGGTAAAGCGTTTTGTCAGCGGATCATACAGGGAAAAGCGGTTGTACAGATCGCGGGTATAATAGCTGTCCTGGCTCCGCAGGTCCCGCTCCCCTACCTGCTGCCGCTCATTCCGGTATTGCAGACTGGCCTTCAGCCAGGGGGTCAGCCTGTAATTAACCCCTACGTTAAGCAGGAGATTATCCAGGCTGCTGGTATTATCAGCCAGCTGAAGTTCATCCAGCGCACGGTAACGCCAGTCGCGGAAGCCCAGTTGTTCTGCGCTGTCAATAAAGCCGGCCCGGTAATCCCGGATGGTGGGCAGGGCATTACCGGCAGCATCCGCCAACTGCGCATATGGATACAGGTCTGAATATTTCCCGGTGGAGGTCCAGCCGGTGGTCAGCAGCAGACCGTTAAGGATGGGGTTATTATTATCAGTATGTGTATTGGTATACAGTATACCCGTGCTGATCTCCAGGTTTTTGACCGGCGTAAAAATAGCGGAGGAATTCAGCGTAAAGCGGCGGTCGCCCATACGTTTGCCCGTCTGCTTGTTATCATCGTAGCCTACTGAAAAAGTATAGGCCAGTTTATCGCTGCCGCCGCGCAGCCCAAGTGAATACTGTTGGTTAACGGGGGTGCGATAGGCATATTTCAGCAGGTCGTCCCGGAAATCCAGGGAGCGCAATGTATTGATCCCGGCCTCGGCAGTTGCTTCATCTATCAGACCAGCCCGCTGGCGGGCCCTGATCTCCACTACCGGACTGAGTGCCGGCCGGTTGGCCTGGTTCAGCAGGTCGGCATTAAAGAAACCGGCATTGAAGAGCCGGTCTTCCACTTCAATGAACTGGCTGGCCGACAGTCTGTTCCTGGAATAATAAAGGTCCTGCTTCCGGCTGATATTCAGGTTAGCGTTAAATTCCACGCGCAGCGGCTGATTGAGCCTTCCTTTTTTGGTGGTGATCACAATGACGCCGTTACCACTACGGGCGCCCCAGATACTGGCGGCAGCCGCATCTTTGAGAACAGTGATGGATTCTATGTCATTCGGATTAATATTGTTCAGGTTGCCTTCATAGGGAAAATTGTCCAGCACAATGAGCGGCTGCTTATTGACCTCACTATTGAGCGTGCTTTCTCCCCGGATGCGGATGGTAGGCGTTGCGGAGGGATTGCCGGACTGCACAAAGAGCATACCGGGCACTAAGCCGTTGAGGCGACTGAGAATATCCGTGCTCACACTGCGGTTGATCATCTCTTGCGATACCTGCGTGAACGAGCCGGTGGCCCGTTCCTTCGGGAGCGACTGGAACCCTGTACTCAGCACCGCCACTTCGCTCATAGTGCTGATATCCGCCTGTAATACGATGCTGACGGGCTGCGGTTCAGCCGGTACGCGGTATTGGGCAGAACGATAGCCTACAAAGGAAATAATGAGCAGATCACCAGTATTGGCTTCCAGGCTGAAAGCGCCACTGGCATCGGTGCTTACCCTTCTGTTGCTGCCGCGCAGGGTGATAGTGGCGCCAGCCAGTGGTGCGCCCGTGCTGTCAGTTACCCTGCCGCTGATGGGCAGCGCCTTCAGCGCATCAGGGGTAAGGGACAAAAAGACCGGCGGTACTGCTTTGCGGTTGATAAGGATGGTGGTCTTCTTGATACTGTACTCCAGCGGTTGCAGGCGGAATACCTGCTCCAGGAATTTTGCCAGTGGCAGCGCTACTGCCCGGATGGTTACGGGGTACGCGTCCTGCAAGGCAGCTTCATCATACAGGATACCGAAGCCGGTCTGCGCCTCAATGGCGGTCAGCACCTGCTTCATAGGTATTTGCTGCCCAGTGAGGGTCACGGTCTGCGAGCGGGTAGCGGCCGAGAGATGCAGTCCGCAGATCAATAAAAAGAAAGCGGTTAGTTTCATAACACGCAGCGTTTTGGTGGGTACGCGACTGGCAGCCCATGCCGCCGGCAGCCGGTACCGGTAAACTTGAAATAGCATACTTTTGTACTGGTTGGGTTGATGAAAAAAGCAGTTTGCGCGTCAGCAAAAAATTGTTTTGGGTCAGCCCGATCCATCGCCGGAAGTGTTTGCCCACTTCCGGTTCTTTTTACAGGCTGTCCCTTTGACTGTTCAGGGACTCATTGCAATATGTTTTTGAGGATGGTTTACTCAATGATCAGGGTCTTGCCCTGCAGTGTATAATTGATCCGGAAGAACCGGAGCGTTTCCAGTATTTCTGCAAATTCCAGGTTGCGGCCCAGTTTACCGCGGAATGTCTTCTCCGGTGTTTTGCCCTTATAGATCACGTCCACATCATACCAGCGCGACAGCTGCCGCAGGAAAAGGGGCAGGTTGGCCCCATCAAACAGGAAAAACCCGTGACGCCAGCCTGCCACCTGCTGAACGTTGACCGGTTCAGTCACGCTGAGCTGGCCGGCCGCTACGGCCTGCTGGCCGGGATGCAGGACTACTGACTGCCGCCCTGCACTTACCTGCAGGCTGCCTGCCAGTAAAGTGGCCGTAGCTGCGGGTTCATCTGCATAGGTATTGATATTGAATTGCGTGCCCAGCACTTTCAGTTCCAGTCCATCGGGTCCCTGGACTTTGAAAGGATGGCGGGCATTGGGTGTTATCTCGAAATAGGCTTCCCCTGTTACCTGCACCAACCGCTCACTGCCACTGAAAGCGGCAGGATAGCGGATACTGCTGGCAGCATTGAGCCATACCTGGCTGCCATCCGGCAGGCTGAGCCGGAACTGCCGGCCTTTGGGCGTACTCATTGTATTAAAAGCAGCAGTGCCGCCAGGCGCTGCTGCAGCTTCATACCGGAGTTGTCCTTTATCCAGCATCACCCGGCTGCCACCTTCTGTGGCCAGGAGGCCGTTACCGGCGCTGTCCAGCAGGATACGGGAGCCATCGGCCAGTTGCAGCACCGCCCCTTCCCTGCCCGGCTCAATGACCGATGCCTGCGGTATTTCCCCCACAGGCGATGGCCGGTTGGGCAACAGCAAATAGCCAATGCTGAGCAGTACCAGTACGGCTGCCGCCGCCCACCAGCGCCTGCGGAACAATAGCGAACGGAGGGTAGCGGGTTGTCTGCCGGATTGTCTGTCGGCTTCACTGCCGGATTCGCCGGCGGCAAAGATGGCGGTCAGCATTTCTGCCGTATAAGGCTTTGCGGTGAGGTCTTCTTCTGGCAACGTACGGATCAGCCGTCCTATCAGCTCCTTTGCAGGTTCGTCCAAAACCGGATTGCTGAGCAGGGTCAGCAACTCGGCTTCCTCGGCAGGACTGCTCTGCTGAGCAATGTATTGCTGGAATAACCAGGTCAGTCTTTGTACAGGCATATATACTAAAGACTATCGCCGGAAGGATTTGGGGTGAGCCGGGACAGGATTTTTTTAAAAAAGATATTTTCCTGCAGGAAGGCTGGGGTCGGTTGACTATGAAATGATCGTTAGCCAGTATTGGCTTATAACGGATGAGACCGAGCGTTGAAAGGGGACTATAGATTTCTCAGCAGCCGGGCACTCTACCGCGACCCTGATATCCTGATCAGTTGTAACGGGACAATAGCATCCTCAGCAGGCGCCGCGTTCCGCTGTAACAGAAAGGAGGATCACCAGCATGGCCGGCGAATCAATATTGGCTACGCAATAGGCACGAACGCTTTTCAGGGCCTGCGACAAATGCGTTTTTACTGTATTGGGGGAAAGTGATAACAGGTCTGCTATCTCGTCGCGACTAAGTCCTTTTTCCCGGCTAAGGCGGTAGACCTGCTGCTGCTGTGCAGGCAGCTTGCGGATAGCGGCTTCCAGGAAGCGTTCAAAATCCTTTTCCAGTATCCTGCCGTCCGCGCTATTGTCCAGCGTTTCACCGGACAGCAGCAGCGAGCGCAGTTGTTCCCTCCGGCGCAGCATGCGCTTCAGGGCAGTCAGGGATTCATTGCGGGTAACAATAAAAAGATAGGCGTCAAAGTCCTGCACCTGCTGCAGTTCAGCCCGGCGCAGCCATAATTTCAGGAAGATATCCTGCACCAGTTCTTCCGCTGCTGCTTCAGAACGGGTGATAGCATAGGCGATCTGGTGGGTCCGCGCATGGTGCTGATCAAAGAGCAGGGCAAAAGCGGCCTGGTCGCCCGCAGCGATCTGTTGCAGCAAATTGTTTTCAGGTTGGGACAGCTCCAATATGAACAGGATTTGATGACGAATAGGCAGGCTAAGGTAACTTTTTCTCCGGTAACCATTTCCAGTAGCGTTTGGGGACATGGCGCAGGTGCAGCACCATATTCTTCCGCGAGGCAATATTGACACTGGCGAAGTAGTCCTTCCACAGTTGCTGGAACAGTTCTTCCCGGTCATCAAAGGCAATAGAAATATCCTTTCCGGCCTGTGTTTCAGGGGCGAAATCCAGTTCAATGGTGTTGACAGTTTGCAGATCGTAATACAGGCCGTATTTCCTTTTCAGGTCATAGATGATCCAGCGCTGGTCTGCATAGCGCCGCTGGAAATGCTGTCGGATCAGGGGCAGCACGTTGAAGTCCGGTTCTATACCCGCATAGAAAAGTCCGTCTTTGGTAGCCTGGAAACGAACAAAAGCCTTCATGCGGTGCCGTTCCCGCCGCACCATCTTATGGATGCGGGTGATGTCCAGTACGGCCGGGTGCGAGAAATCATCCTCTACGTTTTGCGTTTGTGCAAACACATGCCGGATAAAGGCCAGCATGGTATCTTCTGCCGCAGGCAGCTCACTCAGCGAAGCGCAGGCAAGGTAGTCCAGTCCTTTTGCTGTGAGCCGCTGCTGCAATCCTTTCCATACGCGGGCCGCTTTGGCCCTGTCCGTTACTACCTGTATGGAATAGCCGAATAATCCTTCCGTAAAATTTTCGGCGGCACAGATCCGGCTATCGACGGCCTTGTGCTCATACACTTCAAACACGGCAGTCAGGAAACCTTCCAGCGTTCTATCATAGCAAAAATGGATCATGCAAAAAGGCTCATTTGCTGTACGGGATTGGCCAGGTATTTACTTTGGCTGGAACGGAGGATAAATTGTTTGATGCGGGTTTCGGCCAGGTCGCGGGTGGAGTGGTGACCATTGCAGGTGATAAAATAGCTGGCCCGGTTAGTGGCAACCCCCATTTTCCGGAGATGCTCCAATCCGAGCCCTCCAAAGCGCCGGCCCATCAGGATCTTCTCTGTGGATTGCAGGCCGATGCCCGGTACACGCAGGATCAGGTGTTTGTCGGCCTGGTTGATATCTATGGGAAACTGGTCCATATTACGCAGGGCCCAGCTGAGTTTGGGATCAATATCGGTATCCAGGAAAGGATTGGCGTCATTCAACAGTTCCTGCACCTGGTAGCCATAAAAGCGCAGGAGCCAGTCGGCCTGGTAAAGGCGGTTCTCCCTTAACAGGGGAACGCCGCTGCCGATGGCCGGGAGCCGGCTGTCATTACTGATGGGCACATAACCGGAATAATAGACCCGCTTCAGCTTATAGGCCTGGTAATAAGTAGTGGCCGTGGTCATGATCTCTTTGTCGGACTCACCTGTGGCGCCGATGATCATTTGCGTGCTCTGGCCGGCAGGAACAAAATTGGGGGTGCTGCGGATATGCTTTTTTTCATCTTTGTACCGGATGATCTCCTGTGTCACCTGCTGCATAGGGCGGGTCATGTCTTCCCTTTTCTTATCTGGCGCTACCAGTTTGAGTCCATTGTCTGTAGGTACTTCAATGTTCATGCTGAGGCGGTCTGCATAGAGACCGGCTTCATGGATCAGCTCTTCACTGGCGCCGGGAATGGATTTGATATGGATATACCCGTTAAACTTATGTTCTGTACGAAGTTTTTTTGCGATGCGGACCAGTCGCTCCATGGTATAATCCGCATCTTTAAAAATGCCGGAACTGATGAACAGTCCTTCAATATAATTGCGGCGGTAAAAATTGATGGTCAGGTCAACCACTTCCTCTACGGTGAAAGCGGCCCTTTTGATATCATTGCTTTTGCGGGTAACACAGTAGGCGCAATCGTAAATGCAGAAATTGGTGAGCAGGATCTTCAGCAGGGATACGCAGCGGCCATCTTCTGTGTAGGTATGGCAGATCCCTGCTCCACAATCACCCAATCCCTTGTTATCATTCTTTCGCTTACTGCCACTGGAAGAACAGCTCACATCATACTTGGCGGCATCGGCCAGGATGGAGAGCTTCTCACGGATCCGTTCATTCATGCGTAAGGATTTAGCACAAATATACTAAATTTATTAGCATTAAAAATCAATTATTTCTGTCGCTGTAAAAGCCCGTTAGCTGCGGAAAAAATGGATTAGCGGTATTAATTGACAGCACCCAAAGCTTGCAGGCCGCCCTTTCTCCGGCAATAATCCGTAAATTTGCCGCATGACTACCGCAATAGCCACCAGTTCTCCCACTACGACCTGTGCATTCCGCACTGGCCGCCGTGCTGTGGCTATACCTGTTGTTTCTCCCGTAGTATGCCACGGCAGCCGAAAGCTGTACACTATTTCCTGCTTTAAGGACTTCAGTAAGTATACCCCGGTTCACTAACCATTTTGCGTACCGGGGACCAGCCTGGTACTGACTTACCATCTTTTTATTTCCCTGCATGCTGCTATCCATCGGATAGCCTGTCATTTTTTATAAAACCTTTCTAAAATGTTGTATCATGACCATCAATGAACAAAACCCCGTCATTATTACACAGGAGGACTATAACCTGCTGAAACCCTATATCGATAAAATGAATGGCGCCAGCAATGAAATGTCGCTGTCGCACGAGCTGCACCGAGCGGTCATTGTGAAGAAAGAAGCCTTTCCAATGCATGCCGTCCGGCTGAACTCAAAGGTTACTATTATGGATGAGGACAGCGGGAAGACAAAAGCGTTCACCATTGTCATGCCTGAATTTGCAGATATGCGGCAGCAGAAGGTCTCTGTATTAACGCCTATGGGAACTGCCCTGATCGGTTTCCGCCAGGGCGAGGAAGTGATGTGGCAGGTGCCGGCGGGACTGAAGCGCTTCCGGATACTGGAAGTGATCAATCAGGCGTAATTGGCGCAAAAAAGCCGGCCCTTTGGGTCAGCCGTCATAAAAGCAATACGGCCTGCTGATGCAGGCCGTATTGCTTTTACAGAGCCAGATCAGTTACAAAATGTGTGCTGGCATCGAATGATCAAATAATATAAAACGAAACTCTTACCGTCTTCTTCATTAAATCATTAAAAGAAGTTCTCTGCTATAAGTGTCCTCCCAGTCAAACCCTTCCTCATCATGCATTCTGTATTCACGATAAAAACAATTGATATTTTTATCCGATCCGTTCAGCTTAAAAGGAAGTGGTGATAAATATTGCTCAAATAGTGGATTTAGTTTGGTTTCTTTCTTAGTTTCAGATATAATAATATCTGGAATTGAAAGCATAAATACCTCCTTCTCTAAATACTGCAGCGTCTTTGGAACACCCTTTAAGTATGAGAAATCGCTCTGCAATTCAATACAAATCCCTATTTCAAAATCAGCTGCGTATTGGTTAAGCCTTGAAAATTCATTCGCCACTTTAATAGCAGAATCAATAATATCGGCCGAACTGTTTGCCCAATACTTTTCAAAGAAAATATCAAT